>NZ_CABFLM010000049.1 GCF_901873365.1 uncultured Aggregatibacter sp. | reverse complement strand
CAAATTTTCAGTTCGTAGCGTGCATCTTGATGCACGACCAAATTACGCACGGAACGTTATTTAACTTTTTCGGGCATTCATGATTTCGTGCAACAAGTTGCACGCTACAATTCTAGATGGACTTGAGTATGCGATAGGACAGGTGTTGCCTGTCCTATTTTGTTTTGGCACGCTTTCCTGCTAATTATCAGCGGAAAGCGTGAAAGTGCGGTCAAAAACGAAAACGTTTAGGGATTTGCCGGTTTGTTGTCAGCGGCCTTAATTGCAGCCTTTTCACCATTGAATTTAACCACATCTACCGCAATGGCTTCCGCTTCTTTCAAGAAGAAATCCGGCGCTTCGTAATCTTTCGGTAAATCGTTAATGTCTTTCAATGGTTTCTTGCCTTCACGCTTAAAGCGGGCATTTAAGTCTTTCAAACGTTTGTCATCGTCTTTATCATTTTCTGCTTTACGTTTTTCATAATTCAGGGATAAGAATTTACGATCACGGCGTTCATCACGCACGTTTAAATCCTCGTTTAAGGCGATAAATTCCGGATCTTTCGCCATTCTATCACGATGTTTTTGTGCTAATTCAGCGATGGAATGTCGTGCGTTTGCCACTTCGGCATAATTTACCGACGGCATTTTATCCCAAGGTAACGCATTGTCTTCTTTCTCTTCACCATATTCTTTCATATCAATGACATCAGGGAAGGTAATATCCGGTGCGACACCTTTTAGCTGCGTGCTTCCGCCATTAATTCGATAGAATTTTTGGATAGTGTATTGCAATAAACCTAATGGCGTTTGATCTAAATCATACACAAAATTCAATGAGCGGCTTTGTTGTACGGTGCCTTTACCATAAGTGTTTTGACCGATAATGATACCGCGGTTGTAGTCTTGCATTGCCGCAGCAAAAATCTCGGATGCGGAGGCACTAAAGCGGTTAATCATCACCAATAGCGGTCCGGAATATTGTTGCGCATTATCCGGATCTTCATGCACACGAATACGTTGATATGCATCACGCACTTGTACGACAGGACCATCGCTAATAAACAAACCGCTTAATCCAACGGCTTCTGTTAAGGCACCACCGCCGTTTTCACGCAAATCAACAATTAATGCAGAGGCATTTTTGCTTTGCATTTCAGTCAGCAGTTTCTTCACATCTTCCGTTAAGCCAAGATAAAAACTTGGGATTTTAATCACGGCGACATTGATACCATCAACTTTTTCAATGGTTAATTTGGCGGCTTGATCTTCAATGCGGATTTTGTCTCGAACCAGTGTGACGATGCGCGATTTTCCGCCTTTCGCCGGTTCGACTTCTAAGCGAACTTTAGAACCTTTTTTGCCTTTAATTTTGTCAACAATGTCTTCTAAACGCCAGCCGACAACATCTTCGATTTCGCCTTTTTCTTGGCCAACACCAACGATTTTATCTCCAGCTTTGAGTTTTTTGCTGCGAGCCGCCGGCGCGCCCGGCACTAAAGATTTGATACTGGTTTCATCATCTTCAGATTGCAATGTTGCACCAATCCCCTCTAGAGACAGGTTCATGCTTTCATTAAAGCTTTTTGCTGTGCGTGGTGCTAAATAGCTGGTGTGCGGATCAATTTCACGCGCAAAGGCATTCAGATAGGTTTGCACCACATCATCTGCTTTGGTTTGTGTGAGACGACGAATGGCTAAATTGTAACGCTTAACGAGTTTTTCTTTAATTTCCGGCCATTTTTTATCTTTTAATTTCAAATTGATAATGTCGTTTTTAACACGGGCTTCCCACAATTTTTCAGCGTCTGCTTCGGTTTTTGGCCAAGGCGCTTTTTCACGATCAATTTCAATTTGATCATCACCGGTTAAATCCGGTTCTTTATCTAACAATGACAACGCATAACGATAACGCTCATAACGGCGTTTCATCATTAAATCATACATATCAAAAGCAATGGTTAATGTACCGGCATTTAATTCGTCATCAATTTTCTTGCCGTATTTTTCACGCATTTCATCGATATCGGATTGCAAAAAAGTCGTACGATTAAAATCGAGCGCCTTAAGATAACGATCAAAAATCTTTTCCGAAAATTCGTCATCAAGTTGAAATTTACGATAATGAGATTGTGTTAGGCGAGTAGTGGCACGCTTGGTGGCGAACATATTCGCCTCTGAAGGCTGCAATGTCACGAGATCGCTGGCTTTGAGTTTTGGTTGCACGGCATCTGCAACACTGATATTAAGAAAAAGCACCCCTAACACAAGTGCGGTCAAATAATTTTTCGTTTTAGTTAATTCCATTCAGGCTTTCCTAATAAATACGCAATAAAAAAAGTTATCCGGCAAGATAACTCTATTGAAATCTAAACTAGGCAAACAAACGATCAGCGGTGATGTTGATGACGACACCATTATCTAATTCTACACGGGCGGTTTCATTAGAAAATGCTAACACCACAGCACGTTGCGCACGTTCACCGACTTTTACTTTCACGTGTTGACCTTTTTGGAGTGAGGTCATATCCACATTATTTAATGTCATTTTAGGTTTACGGGCAGGTTTTTCGCTTGGTTTGGTGGTACGTTTATGGCGGCGTGGTGCGTCTTTTTTCTCAACTTCGCCTTTCTCTGCTCTTTCTGCCGCACGTTTTTGTGCAACAGCTGCTTTGGCTTCGGCCAATTGTTTTGCGGCGTGTTCAGCGTGTTCTTGCTCCAATTCGCCGGCAGGATTTCCGTTTAAATCTACGCGTACAGTGCCGGCGCGACAGCCGTGTAAATAACGCCAATTTGACGTGTATTGGCGTAAGGCTTGGCGTAGTTGGGTTTTGCTGACGCGCTCATCGTCTTTTAATGCTTCGCTGAGATCTTGAAACAAGCCGATTTTTAATGGTTTTGCTTCGCCTTCGATTGAAAAACAACGCGGAAATTTTTCCGCTAAATAAGCAATAATTTCTTTGTTATTCGTTAACTTTTGTACTTCGGTCATAATGAAATCCTGCATCGATTTTTAAGTAGAGAAACTCGCCATAGTTTAGCTCACTTTCAGAAAAAATGACAATTAATAATCGATTTCCGGCTTGATAAATAAAAAAACATGGTTAAAAATGACCGCACTTATTTAGAAAATGTAGGAATACATACAAAAGCATGGAAATACAGTGTAGAATACGTTCTCTTTTGGCCCTTGGATCATCTTACTCATGACAGCAACTTCTTCTGTGAATTTTGCCAATGCGAATTTCTACCGCATCGTCCGTTGTGGTGGTTGTAATGCTGTGGTTAAAATTTCCACCTTGCAACAGGGGCAAAGTGCGGTGTGCCCACGCTGTCACCATGTTTTGTACACCAGTGGAGGTTGGAGTTTAAAGCGCTGCGCGATCATTGCCATTTCAATATTAATTCTCATGCCTTTTGCATTAACGTATCCATTACTTAGCATTGATTTGCTTGGAGAAAAAATCGATGCCTCGGTTTGGTTGGGCGTGTGGAAAATGGCGACCCAAGGATTTTCATATACGGCGTTTTTAATTTTTATTTGTGCCGTTTTTATGCCCATTGTTTTTGCATTGTTGGTCATTTTATTGCAGTTATCCAAAATGATGAAAATTCAGCCACGCAATTTGTTAATTTCTCTTGGCTATATCAAACCTTGGGTAATGTTTGACGTGTATTTGGTGGCTTTAGGTGTGAGTATTTTTAAAGTGCGCGAATATGCCACGTTACAATTGGATATCTATTTAATTGCCTTTGTTTTCACCGCACTTTTAACCACATTACTGTTTATTAAAATTAACCCGACCGAAGTGTGGAACGATTTCTATCCTCAAAGCAAAGGCGTGAATGAACTCACGAAGGCAGAGGATTTGCGCTATTGTCATGCTTGTCAGTATAGCTTTATTGATCCGTTATCTGATCGTAAGGGGCGAGATATCTGTCCTCGCTGTTTGTCACAAATCGACATTCCCCCTTCTATTCGATTGCAACGCACGTGGGCATTATTACTTGCCGGTATTATCATGCTATTCCCCGCTAATTTATTGCCAATGTCGGTGGTTTATTTAAACGGTGCGCCTAGTGCAGATACGCTGATGTCAGGTGTGATGAGTTTTATGGAAATAGGAAGCTATTTCATCGCCTTTATCGTCTTTATCGCCAGTATTTTTGTGCCGATTAGCAAAGTCTTGATTATGTTATATTTGCTGATTTGCGTGCATTTTAAGCTCAAACATTCCATTCGTTGGCAAATGCGTTTATTACATCTTGTGCATTTTGTCGGCCGTTGGTCTATGTTGGATTTATTCGTATTAGCATTAATGATGTCCTTGGTTACGCGCGGACAAATTATTGATTTTTCTGTAGGTACGGCCGCCTTTTATTTCGGTGCTGCTGTATTTTTAACAATGGTTGCAGCGGAACAATTTGACAGCCGCTTAATTTGGGAAATCTATGACAAACAACAAGCAAAACACCTCCATGCCGGAAACTGAAGTTGTGGCAAAAGTTCGTCAAAGTAAACGAATTTCACCTTTCTGGTTACTTCCTTTTATCGCTTTATGTATCGGCGCCGTTTTGTTCTTCCAGATTGTGCAAGAGCAAGGCATTAGTATTCGAATCACCTTTTCCAGTGGTGATGGCATTGTTGCGGGGAAAACGCAGATTCGTTATCAAGGATTGCAGATCGGCGTGGTGAAGAAAGTGAATTTCACCAATGACTTGCAGAAAGTGGATGTGGTCGCCAATATTTATCCCGAAGCCAAAAGCGTTCTCCGTAAAAACACCAAATTTTGGTTGGTGAAGCCAAGTGCTTCTTTGGCCGGTATTTCCGGTTTGGATGCGTTAGTCTCCGGTAACTACATTACGTTGCAACCCGGTGATGGGGATTCGGAACATAAATTTGTTGCGGAAACGGAAGGACCGATTGCCCAACTCAATCCCGGTGATTTGTTGATTCATTTGGTTTCGGAAGATTTGGGTTCCATTTCTATTGGCGCATCTATTTATTATAAAAAAATGCCGGTCGGTAAAATCTATGACTATCATTTCTCTGAAGACGGAAAAAAAGTGGAAATTGATGTGGTCATTGATAAGCCTTATGCCAAATTTGTGAAAAAAGACAGCCGTTTTTGGAATATTAGCGGCATTAGTGCGAGCCTCGGTGTTTCAGGTTTAAATGTAAACATGGACAGTTTAAATTCCGTGGTTCAAGGCGCGGTTGCTTTTGATTCGCCAAATGA
The DNA here is from genome assembly GCF_901873365.1 of uncultured Aggregatibacter sp. Classification (GTDB taxonomy): domain Bacteria; phylum Pseudomonadota; class Gammaproteobacteria; order Enterobacterales; family Pasteurellaceae; genus Aggregatibacter. The sequence continues at coordinate 105,968 of NZ_CABFLM010000049.1, read as the reverse complement.
AAGCGCGAAGGCGGATATGAATGAAAAATATACGCTTTATTCTAATTTACAAGCGGCGAAACGTGGTATCAATATTGATGTCAATATTCCCAATACCGCCGGATTGGAAGAGGGTAAAACCCGCGTGTATTACCAAAACATGGAAATCGGTGTCTTGTCGAAATTAAGTACGGTGGAAGATAACGATGAAATGCTCAGTGGTTCATTGCTCATTGAGCCGAACTTGGCGGATTTATTTAAGACCGGTTCTAATATTGTGCTACGCGAGAAAAAGCCGGGGCTGGCTGATTTAACGAATATCCAAAAGCTACTGCGTGGAAAATATTTTGAAGTCTTGCCGGGGAACGGTGACAGTAAAATGGCGTTTGATGTTACTAAAGAAAGCGAACTGTTGCTAAAACAGCCTAACACCTTGGTACTCACGCTCACCGCACCGGAAACTTATGGCGTGAGCGAAGGGCAGCCGTTGATGTATAACAATATCCAAATCGGTGAAATTGTGGCGCAGCATATTGATACGGATGACGTGAAATTTAAAGTGGCTATCGCCGGCGAATATCGTCATTTAATTCATAGCGATACACTCTTTGTTGCTGCCTCGAATTTCGATGTTAGTATCGGCATTGACGGTTTACGCTTTGAGGCTGCAACACCGGAAAAATGGTTACAAGGCGGTATTCGTGTCGTGGCCGGAAAAGCTAAAAACGCGCCAAAAGATACCTATGCGCTTTATCGCGATTTAAGTAATGCGGAAGCCGGTATTACCGATTCGCAACCTAAACCGACCGTTACCTTAAATACCACGAATTTGCCGAGTATTAATAAGGGCTCTTTAGTGCTTTATCGTCAGTATGAAGTCGGAAAAATTTTAGACATCCGTCCACAAACCCAAAACTTTGCGGTGGATGTGTTTATTTATCCGAAATATCAGCATTTGTTAACAGAGAAAAGCGTATTCTGGGTGGAAAGTGCGGCGCAAATTGATATCACGCCAAAAGGCATTAGTATTCAGGCTGCACCGGTGGCACGCTCACTCAAAGGCGCAATCAGTTTTGATAATAGTGGCGGTAAAAATAATCACACCCTTTATCCAAATGAATTGCGTGCGAAATCAGCCGGTCAACAAATCATATTAACGGCAGAGGATGCCACCAACCTCAGCAAAGGCATGGCATTGCGCTATCTTGGGCTGAATATTGGGGAAATTGAGAGTGTTCAACTTGATCAAAAGAGTCACAAAATTATTGCTAAAGCGTTGATTCATCCAAATTACATGGGGTTGATTGCTAAGGAAGGATCCCGTTTTAACGTGATTTCACCGAAGATTTCTGCCGGCGGCATTGAGAATATCGATAGCCTGTTGCAACCTTATATTGATGTGGAAGTGGGCGCCGGTAAAACCAAAACCCAATTTGCTCTCAGCCAAGCGGTTAACAATAACATCAAATATACCAACGGTTTACCGCTTGTGCTAGAAACCAATGATGCACTGAATATCACAGCAGGATCGCCTATTATGTATCGTGGGGTAGAAGTGGGGACGATTAAAAACCTCGAATTGAATACGTTGGGTGATCGGGTCTTGATCCATGTGCTTATTGCACCGAAATATCAGCATTTAGTTCGTCAAAATTCTGAGTTTTGGATCGCCTCCGGCTATGACTTTAGCTTGAGTCTTACCGGCGGCGCACAATTCAATACCGGCAGCGTACAACAACTGCTGAAAGGCGGAATCTCTTTCTCTACGCCATCAGGCACTGTTGTGCAGGCACAAGCGAAGGCGAATCAGCATTTCTTGTTGCAAGTAAAACGTCCGACGGATGCACAAAAGTGGAATCAAGGTGCCTTACCGGCTCAATAATGTGTAGAAATATCAGCTTTTTGTTAGGTTGTGTAAATTAAGTAAAAGGTAAGAAAATCGGAAGATTTTTCCCAATTTTCTTTTTATAATGTCCGACCTCTTAGCTAGGAATTAGCTAAGAGGTTTTCTTTTTTTATTTTATTTTTCTTTATTTTTATTTCTGGAGTACTTATGAAACATGCAATCACACTCACAACCTTGCTGATGGTCTCCTCAGACCTGTTTGCCGGTTTTCGGAATGTGAATGAGTTGGATAGTTGTTTGGTGACGGTGCAGGCCGTCAAGTCCATGGAGGCGCATTCTGTTGTAGCGCTAGAGGGACGATTGGTTCGCCAAATTGATGATGACGAATTTATTTTTCGCGATGCTACGGGGGAAATTAAGGTAGGTGTGGGTGATTATGCTTGGAACGGTATCAATATTACGCCAAACGATCGTGTCCGCATTGAAGGGGCTATTGATAAAGGTTTTATCATGCCCACCACGATCGATGTGTATCAAATTCGAAAAATTCAATAATGCCACGGTGTTACCTCGGCATTGATTGGATGTAAACAGCCATTAAACCAACCGCACTTTTAAAGCGTTTTTCCTGCGTGATGTAACAATGAAAGTGCGGTTGTTATTTCTCAAGTTTTTATACCACGGTTTTTTATACTACAGTTTTTATACCACGATTTTTTTATACTACGGGTTTTTCCCGATAGAACAGTAAACCCGGTAAGGCTAAGCCGAAAACTAACGCGCCGAGAATAAAGGTCGTGTTAATAAAAGAAGCGATCATTTGTTCAAATAAAGCGTTGGAAAAGCCGTAGTGGTGAATTTGTACGATGGCAATCATTGCTTTGTATGCTTGTACGCCGGGAATCATGGGAATAATGGCAGCGACAGTAAACACTTTCGGATGTGCCAGATAACGATGAGACAAATGCACGCCGATAAAACCGATTAATGCCGCGCCCACTAAGGTGGCAAAGACGATAGGCACATCGTTATACATGAGAATCGTGCGTGTAACATGTCCAAGCGCACCGAGGAGTGCGCAATATTTTAACGCTTTCGGTGGCACATTAAACACCAAGGCAAACCCCACCGCCGGAATCGCGGCAAAAAACATATCATCCAATAATAGCAGTAACCAATTCATCTTAATGTCCCCAAGTGGTGATGTTGAGTACGCTTAAGGCAAACACAATGCCGAGACAAGCGCCGAAAGTGAGAATAGTGGCGATTGCCCAACGCCCGATCCCCATATTCACATACCCTTTTAAAATATCTGCCAAAGAATTGATGAGCGGAAAGCCGGGTACCAGCAATAACACACTGGACGCTAAGGCAATTTGCGGATCGTTACCGAGTTGATATTTCAAGCTGATACCGGCAAGAAGTGAAGCAACGAAAGAGGTCACGGCAAAGACGATGATCGGATTGTAATGCCGTTTGGATAATTCTTGTCGCACAAACATGGCAACCGAGGCAGCGATGAAGGTGATGAGCGAAATCAGTGCATCACCGCCCGATAAATGAGCAAAAGAGGCGCAGGATAAGCCAATCATCAAGAGTACGAAATAACGGTTATATTTTAATGGCTTGAGTTGTTCGAGCTTCTTCCTGACCATGTGCAGGTTGTATATTTTATGTTCGGCAGAAATTACGATGCGTTGAACGTCCGTCACCATTTGCATATTAATGCCTTTGTCGCTGTTTTTGCGGGTGGTGGTAATACAGTGATCATTCGCCAAGGTAGTAATAATGACGGCATTAGCCGTGAGGGCGCATTCGACACTTTCAACCCCTAATGCCAAGCCAAGGCGTTGCGCCATTTGCGCCACGACGGTGCTTTCTGCACCATGTTGTAGCAATAACAGCGCCGTTTGCACGCATAACCGCGTGATTTCCCGTTGATCTTCGTGCGTGATATTTTCTTTTGTCATAATGAATCGACCTAAAATAAACGCATAGCATTATAGACCTTTCTCATAAAACAAAAAACGCTTAATGAAATCCTCTCGAAACAGGCGCAAAAGTGCGGTGTGATTTTTAGATAAATTTTAGGATTTATGCTAACTTAAACGTATTTTCAATGAGGAGTCAGTATGCAACATCATCATAAAACGATTGTCGTGAAATTTGGTACCAGCACTTTAACCCAAGGTTCCCCAAAATTGAATTTGGCTTATATGATGGAAATTGTGCGTCAACTTGCGCAATTACATCAAGCCGGTTTTCGCTTTGTGATCGTCACCTCCGGCGCTATTGCGGCGGGGCGTCATTATTTGAATCATCCGCAATTGCCACCAACAGTGGCCTCTAAGCAATTATTGGCGGCAGTGGGACAGAGCCAGCTAATCCAAACCTGGGAAAAATTATTTGCGATTTATGACATTCACATTGGACAGATGTTGCTAACCCGCGCCGATATTGAAGATCGCGAACGTTTTTTGAATGCCCGCGACACGTTACAGGCATTGTTAGACAATCAGATTATCCCGGTCATCAATGAAAATGACGCGGTGGCAACGGCGGAAATTAAAGTCGGGGATAACGATAATTTATCGGCATTGGTGGCGATTTTAGTGCAAGCAGAGCAGCTTTATTTGCTTACGGATCAGCAAGGGTTATTTGACAGCGACCCGCGTAAAAACCCGCAAGCGAAATTAATTCCTGTGGTGGATAAAATCACCGATCATATTCGTTCTATTGCCGGTGGTAGCGGGACGAATTTAGGCACAGGCGGGATGTCCACCAAAATTATGGCTGCAGATGTTGCTACCCGCTCCGGCATTGAAACCATCATTGCACCGGGCAACCAAGCCAATGTGATTGTCGATTTGGCCTATGATCAGGCGATTGGTACGAAATTCACCATGCAGGCGGATCGTTTGGAAAGTCGTAAACAGTGGTTATTCGCGGCACCCTCGGCCGGGGTGTTGGTGGTGGATGACGGTGCCGAAAGTGCGGTGTTAATTCAGCATAAATCCTTATTGCCGGCAGGTATCGTCGAAGTCAGCGGACGTTTCTCCCGTGGCGAAGTGGTGCGTATTTGCACGCGTTCAGGCAAGGATATTGCACTGGGTATGCCGCGTTATAATAGCGATGCGTTAGAGCTTATCAAAGGTAAACATTCGCAAGATATCGAAAACATTTTAGGCTATGAATATGGCGCCGTTGCAGTACATCGTGATGATATGATTGTGTTGTAAAGTGCAATAAATGTTGACCGCACTTTCTAGATATTTGATAGTGTTTTATGTCGTTATGCCCTATATGATGTACTTGATGTGGCGTATTCCATGTGGCATGTTACATTGCGTAATTGAATAGGAGCCAAAGGTGTTAAAGGCGTTGATTTAAGAGAAAGTGCGGTGATTTTTTTACCGCACTTTTTTCATCGTATTTTTACTCTATAGAGGATGAATTTGATTTTTGTTTCGCAAAATTTTTTCGCATTTTTGTGTTCAGTGATTCCACCAGCACAGAAAAGCCCATAGCAAAATAAATATACGCTTTAGGAACATGAATACCGGCACTTTCAATGATTAAGGTTACCCCAATGAGGATCAAAAAGGTCAACGCTAAAATTTTGAAGGTTGGGTGGCTTTCCACAAAATCACCGATGGGTTTCGCGGCAAACATCATCATGCCCACGGCGATAATAATGGCGCTGACCATAATGCCAATTTGATTGACCATCCCCACCGCCGTAATCACGGAGTCGAGTGAGAAGACGATGTCCAGCAAGGCAATTTGAATCAATACGCCGATAAAACTCACTTTCTTATGGTTTTCGTGATGTGCCTCTTCCTTATGTGGCACCATCGCTTCGCGAATTTCATTCATACTTTTGACGATCAAGAATAAACCACCAAAGAAGAGAATCAAATCACGGCCGGAGACGCCTTTGCCCAGAATCTCAAAGAGCGGCTCAGTAAGTCGCATCATCCAAGAAAGTGTTAATAAAAGTAGGATACGTGTTCCCATTGCCAGACCTAACCCGATAATACGCCCCGGTTGACGTTGTTTTTCCGGTAATTTGGCAACAAGAATGCTGATTAAAATAATATTGTCGATACCCAATACGATTTCTAATGCCGCAAGGGTAAATAAGGCGACTAACGCCTCAGGGCTGAATAGCCATTCAAACATAATGTTTCCTTAAAGTACAAATGGGTGCGCGATCATATAGCTTTGACGATGAAATGAAAAGAGGCTAAATGCTCTGCTGCACAAATTGTTGCAGAATTTCGTGGGTAAATGCTTTACGCAAGTAAAAACCAAGAGGAAGTGTATCGATAATTTTGCCATTTTTGCCGATACCTTTGGTTAAGGACTTGCTATTCGCGCCTTTCGGGCGAAGCTGTAAGACTTCCCCTAATCGTGCATTGATTTTATCCAGTTGACCTAGCACGATGTAGTCCATGAGTTCTTCCCAATCGCGTTGCAGTAAGTGTTCTTGCTGTTCGGTAGGTTGCCAAAGGATAGGGATACCGATGCGTCTTTCTGCCAAGGGAATAGAACGGCTTCCCTCAATAGGAATCCAAAGAACGCGAGACAACTTATGGCGTACATGAGAATTTTGCCAATTTACGCCGCTATTTTGGATGAGAGGGGCAAGACTTACGAACGTGGTTTCCAAAGGATAGCCTTGCGCGTTAATGGGGATCGTTTTTAACTCAATACCTAAATGGCGGAAGTCCTGTTCTGCTTTGCTGCCTGCCGTTGCCCCCAGTGCTGTTTCAAGCAGCATACCCACCCAGCCTTTATCACGTTTTAAATCCGGTGGCACGGGAATGCCGAGTTGTGTCGCTAAGTCGCCAAAACTCAGTCCGGCAATGGCCTGCGCACGGGAAAGAAGTTCTTCAGTCGTTTTTGGGATCATGAGTGATATTTCTTGAAAAAACGAGGTTTAACCGTTTCTTTGCCTTTATCAATATAAGGGATATTTTCCAGCTGGAGCAGAAAACGTTTAGCGACTAAGCCGCCACCGAATCCGGTCAGTGTTCCGTCTTTGCCTAAAATGCGGTGGCAAGGAATGATAATACTAATCGGGTTGCTCCCGACTGCGCCACCCACCGCACGCACCGCATTGGGGTTCTCAATGCGTTTGGCCAACTCGCCATAACTTGTGGTTTCGCCATGGCCGATTTGGCGTAGAGCCTGCCAAATGCGTTGCTGAAATGGCGTGCCTTGCGGTGCCAACGGAATGTCATCAAAACGTTCCGGTTCGCCATTGAAATACCGATCAAGTGCCGAACAAACTTGCGTAAACAGGGCTAAATCGTTGTTTTCCTGCCATTTGGGATTGGGCGCAAATTGTTCCTGCTCAAAATCCAAATGGGTCAAATACGTGCCATCAGATAGCATCAGCAATTTGCCGATGGGCGAGGCGTAATAGCGGTAAAAAAGTGCGGTCATATTTTCCTCTGTTTCAAAAAATAAAAGCGTACCGAAGTACGCTTATATTATGCGGAATTTTTATGCCGATTAGAAACGGTAATTGAGGTTTAAACCGTAAAGGTTGGCAGACGCTTTTGAACGATAATCAGCCTCAACCACAACCAAGCCATTAGCTAAGCTTTGTGTTTCTTTAAAGTTAAGTTTTTTCCCGTATAGGTAAGCATAACCGAAATCTACGTCAAAATTCGGCGTGAATTTATAGGTCGCACCCACGCTATACCAAGTGCGGTCGGTATCCGGAATGGAGGCTGAATGATGTTCTCCGGCGGCACTTTTATCATAAGCTACCCCTGCGCGTAGGGTTAACTGCTCGGTTAAATCATAGGTTGTTCCCAACGCGAAACGTGAGTTATTACGATAGCCTTCGTCTTTGTGGAACGCCACTTGACCGTTGTTATAGGTCGCATGAAGATCTTTTAAGCGATGCCATTGTGTGTATTTGTAACTATAATGCAACGCTAATTTATTGGTCAGTTGGTGGAAGCCGGACAGTTCCCAATAGCTTGGCAAGTGTAACGTCAGTTCGCCTTCGCCGACATAAGCAGAAGTGCCACGTGGTGCGTAACTGATGGCATTGTTATCTTTAAAATCAATATCTACTTTGGCGTGATAAGCGAGACCAATGCGATTTTTTTCATCGAATTGATAGAGTAAACCGGCGTTCCAACCGAATGCCCAAGCGGCTTTGTCTTGTAAATGCGTGAGCAAGGTGTCTTTATTAATTTGTGCGCCTAATCCGCCAAGACGAGCCATTAAACCTGTTGGTGGCAAACCTGCAGCTGCGGCTCTTGCGGCAAGTTGTCGTTGTAATGCCGGGCTGGTGCGTACATTATCGATGGCGGTGTCTAAAATACCGGCGGTGCGTTCCACTTTGGCTTTAGCGTAAATCGCGTTTAAACCTAAACCGGCGCTCCAGTTTTCAGTCATGCGATAAGCACCACTGAGATTTAAATTAATGGCTGTTAAATCGGTTTTCCCACCAAAAAGCCCGGCGTCATAGCCATCTTCGTATTCACTTTTTAAGCCGAAGTTCACGTTCATGCCGGCGCCGATAGCGAATTTATCGTTAACCGGTGAAACAAAATACATATTCGGAATAAACGAACCGGGTACAACGCTTTTGTGATTGGCTGAACCTTGTGCGACCTCAACACCGAGTACGTTGGCACGCACCGGGCCTCTCATGTGAATACGAGAATCCACGTAAACACCGCCGGCAGAAAAGGCATTTTGTTTGAAGAGGTTCATTAACGCTGGGTTGGTGGCGACTACAGAGGCGTTATCTGCCATCGCCGCTTCACCGGCATAAGCACGACCTAAACCGGAGGTGGAAACTTCTGCTAATTGGAATGCGGCAGCGGATGCGCCGGTTGTAGCACCAAGAAGAAGTGTAGAGAGGAGTGTTTTTGTCAATTTGCTTGTTGTCATTTTATTCCCTTTTTGTGCCTGCCCGAAGGTGGCGTCTGGTCAAAGTTTTTGGTTGTTATTTTAAAAGTTGGTCATTCTAAGAAAGGCAGGGAGAGGGAGCAATGTTCTTTTCGATTTTTATAAAGTGTTCAGACCAGTCAGGCAGGAAAAGTGCGGTTAAATTTTGTGTTGTATTTTAATAATTGCTAAACTAGTTGAAAGTATCAACTGATTTTATAAAGGAGAGAACATGAGCTCGTTAAAATGCCAAGCTGAAGAAGCGAAAGTATGTTGCTGTGTTGATGTTGGCACCGTCATTGATGGTTCTGATTGTACCATTGATTTTGAACAGGTGTATGCCACGGAAGCGCAGGCAAAAGAAGCATTAGAATATTTGACTGAAAAAGCACGCGCAGCAGAAAGTGATCCTTGCACCATTCGCAGCGAAATAAGTGCGGTGGAAAATGGCGTTAAATTGAAAGCTACCTTTGAATTTTGCTGCCAAGCGGAATCCATGATTTTCCAACTTTCTACGCGCTAATTTCGTGTGTAAAAAAGAAAAAAGCTTAAGTGTGAGAACTTAAGCTTTTTTTTGTAGATGATTTGGCACATCCCGAGTGATTATGGATTGATACAATAAAAAGGCGGTAAAAACGTGTTAAATTTTTACCGCACTTACCGAGCCGAATCTATTATTGGCAGTTTTATTATTCGTGCATGCCTAATTTTTTCTCCAAATAGTGGATATTGGTGCCACCTTTTTGGAAGTTTTTATCTTCAAGAATCAGTTCATGCAACGGAATATTGGTTTTAATGCCGTCAATGATGGTTTCTGATAACGCATTTTGCATACGACGGATCGCCACTTCACGGGTATCGCCGTAAGTAATCAATTTCGCAATCATGGAATCATAATGCGGAGGAACCGTGTAACCTGCGTAAATGTGCGAATCCCAACGCACACCTAAACCGCCCGGAGAATGTAAATGATCAACTTTGCCCGGTGATGGCAAGAAGGTTTTTGGATCTTCTGCATTAATACGACATTCTATCGCATGGCCTTTGACTTTAATGTCTTCTTGTTTGAAAGAAATCGGCAAGCCGGAAGCAATGCGCAATTGCTCTTTCACCAAGTCCACACCGGTAATCATTTCGGTAACAGGATGCTCTACTTGAATACGGGTATTCATTTCAATGAAATAGAACTCACCGTTTTCATATAAGAATTCAAACGTACCCGCACCGCGATAGCCAATTTCCACACAAGCCTTCGCACAACGGGAACCAATATCGCGACGTACTTCTTCGCTAATGCCCGGCGCAGGTGCTTCTTCCACCACTTTTTGGTGGCGACGTTGCATAGAACAATCACGCTCTGCCAAGTAAACGGCATTGCCGTGGGTGTCTGCTAATACTTGAATTTCCACGTGACGTGGGTTTTCCAAATATTTTTCCATGTAAACCATGTCGTTGTTGAAAGCCGCTTTGGCTTCTGCTTTCGTCATGGCGATAGATTCTTCCAACGCCTCTTCGCTACGAACGACACGCATACCACGACCGCCACCGCCGCCGGAGGCTTTGATAATGATCGGGTAGCCGATACGTTTCGCAATTTCTTTATTTTTTGCGATGTCAGAGGTTAATGGACCATCAGATCCCGGTACGCAAGGTACGCCCGCTTTTTTCATCGCGTTAATGGCGGACACTTTATCGCCCATTAAACGAATTACGTCAGCGGTTGGGCCGATGAAGATAAAACCGGAACTTTCTACTTGTTCAGCAAAATCCGCATTTTCAGAAAGAAAACCATAGCCCGGGTGAATTGCGTCTGCGCCGGTCACTTCGGCTGCGGCAATAATCGCCGGAATATTTAAATAGCTTTTTGCCGATTGAGCCGGACCAATACACACGGTTTCATCCGCAAGCAGAACGTGTTTCAATTCACGGTCGGCAGTGGAATGTACCGCAACGGTTTTAATACCCAATTCTTTACAGGCGCGCAAAATTCGCAGAGCAATTTCGCCGCGATTTGCGATAACAACTTTTTCTAACATAATAAATCCATTCTTGTTTAAATTATGGTGTGCTATGTTAATTATTCGATAATAATCAACGGCTCATCAAATTCGACAGGCTCACCATCATTTACCAAAATAGCTTTTACTACACCTGCTTTATCCGCTTCAATACGGTTCATCATTTTCATCGCTTCAACGATGCAAAGTGCGTCACCCATTTTTACAGTTTGACCCACTTCAACAAACGCTTTCGCTTCTGGGCTTGGGCTACGATAGAATGTGCCGACCATCGGAGAGCGGATCTTATGACCGGCAATTTCCTCAGGTGCGGCAGCAGGTGCTGCTGGTGCTGCGGCAGGTGCAGCAGGTGCCGCAACCGGTGTTGGTACCGCTGCCGGAATGGAATATTGAACATTTGCCGGTGCAGCAACTGTAGCACGACTAATACGTACAGAGCCCTCTTCTTCTGAAACTTCAAGTTCCGTGATGCCGGATTCTTCTACTAATTCAATCAGTTTTTTAATTTTACGAATGTCCATAGTTTTCCCTAAAACATATTAAATTTAAACCGCACTTTTTAGAAAAAAAGCGCGGTGTGGATTAAGATAAATTTTCGGTCGAGAGATTACCGCAAAATCATCATTTTGGCGATAAAATTCTGTGATTTTCGTTAAATTTCGTCAAATTTTACTTTTTTGAAAGATAATTTACCGCAAACTGCAGCGCAAAATCATACCCTTGCGCACCGCAGCCACAAATCACACTTTCCGCCACATCGCTAAAATAGGAATGATGACGAAACGGTTCTCGTTTATGAATATTGGATAAATGCACTTCAACGAAAGGAATGCCAACGGCAAGTAACGCATCACGCAAGGCTACACTGGTGTGGGTATAGGCCGCGGGATTGATGATAATAAAATCTACTTTTTGAAAGCTTTGGTGAATTTTCTCAATCAATTTTTCTTCGCTATTGGCTTGAAAACAATCCAGTGCCACTTGCTGTTTTACCGCTTGTTGTTGCAAATGCCGTTCAATTTCCGCTAAGGATAAATGCCCGTAATGACCCGGTTCACGCACACCCAACATATTCAAATTCGGGCCATTTAACAGCAAAATGTTGTATTTTGATAACATATCACATTCCTTTTTATTGTGCGCATTATAATGATTTTTCGCTTTCGGCTGGTCTAATCTGTAAAAACCGCACTATAAAAAAATAACCGAAAAAACGACCGCACTTTTAATCTAAAATGACTTCGGTAATGAATTCTGAATCCAAGCCAACGACAGGTAATTCCGACCCCGGCCAAGATCTGACGACTTGATAATCCATTAAATCCAGTGTGTCTAAGCCCGGCGTGACATTTGGCGTATATTGTTTTGCCATACGCGCCAGTTGGGTTAAACCAAAGCTACTTTCAATGCTGGAACTGATAACCGCTTTAATACCTAACGCGTGCGCCTGAGCAATCAACTCAGCACAACGCTCAATAGAACCCACCAAGGTCGGTTTAATTACAATCGCCGCCAAGTGCGGTTCTTTTTCCACACGAAAATCAGGTTCACGTACGCTTTCATCCCAGGCAATGTTAATGCCGGTTTTTGCCGCAAATTGGCGACTTTCCTCACGGGTTTTGCAAGGTTCTTCAATAAATTGAATGCGCGCACGATGCTCAGGTTTTACATATTTAGCAAACATTTGCGCTTTAGCCGGTGTCCAACTGCGATTAGCATCTAGCCGTAATTGCAAATCCGGAATCGCTTCTAACAGCATATCGGCAATCAGGCCATCACGATTGGCTTCATACATGCCCACTTTCACTTTCGCCACTTTTTCACCCTGCATTTGATCCAGCGGTTCATAAAGCTCATCCGGATCGCCATAACATAAAGGTGCCGTTTGATAATTGCCTTCATCGTCCAAGCGACCTTTCATTTCCATCAAGGCACAACTGAGTCCGAACGCCACAGAAGGATATAAATCCGCCGTTAAATCCAATTTCACATTGCAACTGCGGGATTGATCCCATTTTTCCAGCCATTCGATGGCTTGAGCTTGGGCTTGGTCTAAGGTTTCATGGCTAAACTCCGGTAACGGCGCAATTTCGCCCCAACCTTCATTTTGCCCACAGCACACTTTCACCAAAAGGCCTTCGCGCTTTTTCAAAAAGCGATTACGCAAAATCAGTTGCGAATCGACCGGAATGGAATAACGGAAAAGTTGATAGCGACGATGTTGAATGGCGCAATTTTTCTTTTCATAGAAAATTTTGCCCACCTCTTGAATATGTTCCAGTAAAACCGGATCGGTAATCTTGTCATAAATGACTACATCGAATTTATACGGAAGGGTAGTTTGCGACAGAGTTTGCTGAATGTCGTGCAATATGTCATCGGTAATGCCATCGCCTTTTAAGGCTAAATCAATATCCGAGTCTTCACGAAAATTCCCTTTCCCGCGCGAGCCAAACAAAATCGCTGTTTCAACATTGGGGAAATGGCGTAAATGCCAACCGATTTTTTTAATAATTGTTTCTGTTAAACCGAAATCCATTGTCTGTTACTCCGTCTATGATGAATGAAATGCGTGATAAAAGCAGGGGATTTTCGCTGCATTTAAGCGACATCCCACCAAATTAACGCCCATTTGGGCTGTCCGTGTTTAATCGGTTCATTGTGATGTTGTTTTTGACAATAAAACTCCGCAAGACGTTGTTTTTCTTGTTCATTTAACGCACCAAGGGAAAATTCTACGGAAGCCAGTAAGTCTTCGTAGGTTTCGCCCATAAAGCGACCGGATTCCGTTTCAATGAAATTCAGATTCGCTTGAATGCCTTTTTGATAAAGCCGATTGAGCAGGTAAATATAGGTTGGGAAACCAATATCATTACGCCCAATCGCAGAAAACACGCCTTCATCTAAAAAATGGCGTTGCGTCACCGAAGTGAGATACACCCGTTTTTGGGCTTTGGCACAGATCTTCGCGATCATATCATCTAAGTCATCGACCAAGGTAGAGCGGGAGGCAAGTACCACATCTGCCGCCGGCACATCATCCCAGTTATCCGCCCAAGATTTATGGAGTAAGTGTAAATTATCCAGTTGTTGGGCGTGTTTGAACTCAGCCAGTGCCGCTAACATGCCCGTGCTGTAATCCAATGCGTAAACCTGACGACAATGTTGCGCCAAAGGTACGGCAAATGTACCCGGACCGCAGCCGATATCCAAGAGGGTTTCATCCGGCTGCATTTGCATTGCCGCCATTAACTGCGCGTTATAGCAACTTGGCTTACCCACCAAATTTTCAGCCATTTTGGGCGCTTTTTTATCCCATTTGTCCGGCGGCAAATGATAATGATTACAGGCGATAAGATGTTGCTTATAAAGCGCATTAAAATCTATGTCGTCGATTGTCATAAGTCATCCTCAGGCATTCTAAGTGCGGTCGTTTTGGGTCGTATTTTTATTTCACTTGATTTAACAGGAATTGTACGAGCAAGGAAACCGGTCTGCCGGTAGCCCCTTTGTTTGCGCCTTGTAGCCATGCGGTCCCGGCAATGTCGAGGTGCGCCCATGGGTATTTCTTGGTGAAATTGGCGAGGAACGCCCCTGCTGTGATCGCACCGCCCCAACGTCCGCCAATATTGGCTAAATCGGCAAAGTTGGATTTTAACTGTTCTTGGTATTCTTCGCTTAACGGTAAACGCCATGCCTTGTCGGCACTTTGTTGTGCCGCTTGTTCAAGCGCGGCTGCAATGTCGTCATGGGTAGAAACTAAACCACTGTTGTGTTGCCCTAATGCGACGACGCAAGCACCTGTTAAGGTGGCAATGTCAATGACCAGTTCAGGATCGAAACGTTCTACATAAGTGAGCGTATCACACAGCACCAAGCGACCTTCCGCATCGGTGTTTAAGACTTCCACGGTTAAGCCATTCATGGTGGTGAGAATATCGCCCGGGCGATAAGCGTTGCCGTCTGGGAGATTTTCACAGCCTGCCATCACACCGATCACGTTTAATGGCAACTGTAGTTGTGCTAAGGCATTCATCACGCCATAAACGGAAGCCGCGCCGCACATGTCGTATTTCATTTCATCCATGTCGGCAGCCGGTTTGAGGGAAATACCGCCGGCATCAAAGGTTAACCCTTTGCCCACTAACACGATCGGTTTTGCGTTCGGGTTCGGGGCATTACGGTATTCCATAATGGCTAATTTTGCCTCGTTGTGCGCGCCGCGTGATACGGCAAGATAGGCACCCATACCCATTTTTTCCATCTCCGCTTCACCTACAATAGTGGTTTTAATCAGTGGTGAGGTTTCGGCTAAGTGCAAGGCTTTGTTCGCTAGATAAGTCGGGTTGCACACATTCGGCGGGCAGTTCGCCACATCTTTAGCATGGCGTACGCCCAAAGCAACGGCGCAACCCTGTTGGATCGCTTGTTCGGCGGATGCCAGCTCATCTGCGGCAACGTTAAAAATCACTCCTGAAAGTGCGGTGGATTTTTCTGCTATTTTTTGACTCTTGAATTGAGTGAATTGATATAAATCCTGTTCGATGGTTTCAATAGCAAAGCGGATGTTCCAGTAAAGCGCCCGTTGATTAAGTGGAATTTCAGTTAAAAAACTGACCGCACTTTGGGTTTGGGTGGTTTTTAGAGCCTGTACGGTTTTTTGGATAAGCTGTTTATATTGGCGTTCATTTAGTAGTTCGCCTGCTTTGCCACAACCCACCAGTAACACACGTTCGGCGGCAATATTGGGAAGATGGCGTAATAATGTCGTTTCGCCTAATTTACCGCTAACTTCGCCGCTTTCGACAAGTCGGCTGAGGTAATTTTGTGAAATGTCGTTAATTTTAACCGCACTTGGTGATAGGGTTTTCTCTTCAAAAACGCCGACAATCAGGCAATCGGCAGATGGGTTTATGGCGGCTTGTTGCGCGCTGTAGTTCATGTTTTCCTCGCTTATTTTTCTGTTTTCAATGTCAAATTTAAGGTATTATACGCCACTCATTATTTCGGGCTTGCACTTAATTTGCCCGTGTCAAATGCAACGAATTTAATCTCTTTTGCTGAAATAGCAAGAGAAAATAGGCAAAAAAAGTGATTTTAACCAGATATTTAACGAAAGAAGTTTTTAAAAGCCAAATAGCGATTTTGTTCATTTTGCTGTTGATTTTTTTCTGTCAACAGTTGGTGCGCGTGTTGGGTTCTGCGGCAAATGGACAAGTGCCTGCCGATTTGGTGTTTTCCTTGCTCGGGCTAGGGATGCCAACCATGGCGCAATTAATGTTGCCGCTTTGTTTATTCATCGCGATTTTGTTGACCCTTGGGCGGCTCTATGCCGAAAGTGAAATTACCGTCATGCGCGCTTGCGGTATTGGTCAAGGCATTTTGATTAAAGTCGTCTTGATCCTGTCTTTGTTTACTGCTGCGGTGGCGGCTTACAATGCCTTATGGTTGACGCCGTGGGCGATTCATAAGCAAACGGAAATTGTAGAAGAAGCGAAAGCCAATCCGAATATGGGGGCATTGTCTGCCGGTCAATTTATGACGGCAAATAGCAGCGATTTCGTGTTGTTTATTGATAACATTCAAGATAACCAAATCAATAACGTTTATGTCTTCCAAACCCAGCCAAAAGGGCAGAGCAAGCCTTCCGTGATTGTGGCGGAAAAAGGCGAATTAAAAGCCTTGCCAAACGGCGATCAGATCTTAAATTTGCAAAATAGTGATCGTTTTGAAGGTACGGCAATTTTGCCTGATTTTCGCATTACGCATTTTGACGAATATCAAGCTTATTTAGGCCATAAAACCGTGGCAGAGGATGCCGATGAAGCCGGTGAAATGGATATTATGCAATTGTGGAATGCCAATACGCCGGCGATGAAAACCGAGTTTCATTGGCGTTTAACCTTGATTCTCGCGGTGCCGATTATGGCATTGCTGGCAGTGCCGTTAAGCCGTGTGAATCCACGTCAAGGCCGCTTTGCCAAAGTATTGCCGGCGTTGTTGTTATATTTGATTTACTTCCTATTACAAAGCTCGCTGAAGTCTGCCGGCAGCGCAGGCAAATTAGATGCCTCGTTGTTCATGCCGTTAGTGAATATCGCCTTTTTCGCTTTTGCGATTTTCTTGAATAGTTGGCATAGTGCGTTTATGTATCGCATTCGTTATTCCTTCGGCAAGACGGCAAAACAAGGATAAACATGATGAATACATTAGAACGCTATATCGGTAAAAGCATTTTAGGCACGATTTTTGCCACGTTATTCATGTTGGTAGGCTTGTCTGCGATCATTAAATTTGTGGAGCAATTTCGTAGCGTCGGTAAAGGCACTTACGATATTTGGCAAGCGATTGCTTATACCGTATTGACGATGCCAAAAGATGTGGAAACGTTTTTCCCCATGGCAGCCTTATTGGGCGCATTAATCGCCTTAGGCAACCTTGCCAGCCGAAGTGAATTGGTCGTCATGCAGTCTTCCGGTTTTTCCCGTATGCGAATCGGTCTTGCGGTGATGAAAACCACCATTCCGTTAGTGTTATTGACCATGATGATTGGCGAATGGGGTATTCCGCAAACCGAACAATTTGCCCGTGATATGCGTTCCAAAGCCATTTCCGGCGGGTCGATGTTATCGGTAAAAAACGGCATTTGGGCGAAAGATGGCAACAATTTCGTGTATGTTCGCAGCATCTCCGATGACATAGAATTACACGATATTTATATTTACACCTTTAATGAACAACGCCGCTTGGAAAAACTCAAGCACGCTAATCAGGCCACATTTAATGACGGCAAGTGGATGTTACAACAAGTCAATGAATCCATCATTCAACCAGAGGGAGTCAACACGGTCAACCGTTTAAATGAAGAATGGCAAACCAATTTAACCCCAGACAAACTGGGCGTGGCATCCTTAAGACCAACATCGTTGTCCATTTCGGGATTATCTAATTACATCACCTTCTTAAAAGAAACGGGGCAGGATTCGAAAAACTTCGAGCTCACCTATTGGCGCAAGTTGTTCCAACCCATTTCTGTAGGCGTGATGATGATGTTAGCGCTGTCCTTTATTTTCGGCCCATTGCGTAGTGTCACTGCCGGTGCACGGATTCTCATCGGGATTTGTTTTGGTTTCTTGTTTTATGTAGTGAATGAACTGTTCGGCAAATTCAGCTTGGTTTACAACACAACTCCGTTAATCGGTGCGCTGATGCCGAGTATGTTATTCTTAGCGATTACATGGTGGCTACTGGCACGTAAACGGAGCTAATGGCTACCGATAGAATATAAAGCAAAAAACAATGTAAAATTTGTGTAAATCTTCCCCTCTGAGTTCCAAATAGTGTAGAATCTGTACAAGTCTGTATGGATTCTGATCTTTAATGAGAAAAGTTTCAATGAATAGGTGTGCTAATTCAGTATTTAAATTAACTTTGGAGTTCATGTTATGAGCGTAACAGAAAGCTTTCTTTCACGTTTATCACAAAAAATAAAAGCATTTTACCTCGATCAACAAGGGGTATATGGTGTCATGACGGCATTGTTGTTACTGCCGTTGATCATCCTCGTGGCATTTACCGTAGAAACCACCGGTATTTTGCTTGATAAAACTCGTTTATCACAAGCTACCGACCAAGCCGCCTTATTGTTGACAGCGGAGAATAACGAATTTCGTGCCAAAAAGGATCACAGTGATCTCATGCGCCAAAATTTAACAGCGCAAGAAAAAGCACTGCCGGCAGACAAACAATTTAGTACAAGAGTGACAAAACGTAATCAAGAATTAGTACAAGATACGGTGAAGTTGTATTTGCGTTCTTATGGTGAAGGCGCAAACGCACCAATTACCATTACAAAAGATTTTACTGCCTTTTGTGAACCGCTCAGTCAGTCCGGTAAAGGTGAAGACGGCGTAACTTGCACGGTGCAAGGGGACGTCCGCCGTAGAAATGGTTTCGGCGTTATTGATGAATGGGTAAAAAGCCCGGATGGTCGCCTACCAGTCAATTCAGGTGCGTCTTATGCCGTGAAGCAAAGTGGTGGTGTACCGATGGAAGTGATGTTGGTTGCTGACTTTTCGGGATCCATGGAGGAAGATTTAAATAATGGATCAAATAAACCCTCGAAGGAAGAAGTATTAAAACAAGTAATTAATGAAGTGAGTGCAGCGGTATTAAGTGGACAGAATAGTCGCATGGGGTTTACACTTTTTAATGACGCATCTCGTCAGTGGAATGACAAGCGTTGTCAAATGCCTTTTTTGCCAAAAACTGGTGAGGCAGATAAAAAAATTTCTTATGAAGTTAGTTTGATAAACTACTATAAGTTATCTGATAAAGCGGCTTTTCTAAAAAAGATGGCTCAAAAGTATGGTCGTTCAGATGGATACTTTCATGATTGTGTAGATGGTGAGGTAGAGAGAGACTTTACAGCAGCAGATGGCACTTCAGTAAAAAAGAAAGTACCAGTATATAAATGTAAAGCCGAGGATAAGAAAGAAGAAGCGATAAAAATCTTAATTCAAGAATGGAATTCAGACGCTGCACGGGCGATGTTGAAAGAGTATATCGATATACAAAAAACGGTTAATCAAATTGACCTATTTGATGGAAAACCAAGAAAATACGATCTTATCCTTGATAAGGCTACTGCAGATACCGCTCTTTATATGTGCCCAAATAAAAAAGATAAAACTGAAGGGGTATCTACTCAAGCTTGGTTTGAAGGAGAAAGTGGACAAAAGGCATTAATGAATGAATTAAATGCAATGAAGCCACATAATCAAACAAATGCTTCCTCTGGTATGCTGATGGCAACCAATACTATGGTAGCTGAAGATCCTGCTTATCGAGCTAAATTAAATAAGATTGGGAAAAATTCAAAGAAAATAATGGTTGTTGTATCTGATGGGATAGACAACTTTCCATATGCGGGCTCCTTTATAGAGTTCCAAGATAATGGAATGTGTCAAAAAATTAAGGATAAATTAAACTCTTTACAAAATCCAAAATATCATAAAGAAGATGCAAGAATCGGGTTTATTGCCATTTCTTATGACCCAAGAAAAGGATCTGCAAATTCTACCACAAATGATAATATGCCGAACTATAATGCATGGAAAAAATGTGTTGATGATTACTACTACGTAGTTAAAAGCAAACAACAATTACTTGATGCCTTTAGTGAAATTTTAGGTCTTCAAGAAGAATTGGGGACATCTTCTTCACAAAAAATAAAACGCAAATAATGCGATAATACCTTTCAAACACAATGCCGATCAGTGAACACCGATCGGCATTTTTTGTAGCGTGCATCTTGATGCACGACAGATTTCACACCGAACGCCATTTCCCTTATGTCGAGGATTTTTAATTTCGTGCAACAAGTTGCACGCTACGGGGATGCATGAAATAAAGTGCGGTGTTTAATATATTAAGACATAGTAGCGTGCATCTTGATGCACGACAGATTCTACGCCGCACACGATGTTGCCCACGGATTTATCGAATACCGTGCCGTCATAATAACGACGATCAATTTCGTGCAACAAGTTGCACGCTACAAGGGAGATAAAATCAAGTGCGGTGGATTTTTCTGACATTTTAAACATTGGAAAAAGCCACCGCACTTTTGGAGGTTTAATATAGTAAGACATGGTAGCGTGCATCTTGATGCACGATGAATTCCCCACAGCACACAATGTCGCCCACAGATTTATCGAATATCCTGCCATTCGCGGATTGACCCAATGTAACTCCGAACGTCATTCTTCACATCAACGATTCATCATTTCGTGCAACAAGTTGCACGCTACAAGGGAGATAAAATCAAGTGCGGTGGATTTTTCTAACGTTTTAAACGTTGTTGAAATCCACCGCACTTTTAGTATTTAATATATTAAGGCATGGTAGCGTGCATCTTGATGCATGATGAATTCCCCACCGCACATCATGTTACCCATGGATTGATCAAACGCCATGCCGTTCTACAGATTCATCGAATGCCACCTCTCGCACAAATACGCTCCGAACGTCATTCTTCACATCAACGATTCTTGATTTCGTGCAACAAGTTGCACGCTACGAGGGAGATAAAATCAAGTGCGGTTTAATATGTAAGTGTCGTTAGTATTCCGAACTACGTGCTAAAACCTCACGTTTTCCATTTTGCGCGGCGGAAACAATGCCTTGCTCTTCCAGCTGATCCATAATATTGGCGGCACGGTTGAAACCTACACGGAAACGGCGCTGAATAGCGGAAATTGAGGTCGTACCGGTGCTGACAACAAAATCTACCACTTCGTCAAAGAGCTCATCAATTTCATCGGAACGATCGAGATTACGCTCACTGTCGCTTTCATTTTCATCGTTACCATCTAAAATACCATCAATGTAATTGGGTTTGCCGCGCGCTTTCCAATCGTCCACGACACGCACGACCTCATCATCACTCATGAAGGCACCGTGAATTCGGATTAATTCAGTAGAACCTTGTGGAGAATAGAGCATATCGCCTTTGCCTAACAAGGATTCAGCACCAACCGCATCTAAAATCGTACGAGAGTCGATTTTCGTTGCCACAGTAAACGCAATACGGCTTGGTACGTTTGCTTTGATTAAGCCAGTAATCACATCAACAGATGGACGTTGAGTGGCTAGAATCAGGTGAATACCGATGGCACGCGCCTTTTGGGCTAAACGGGCGATGAGTTCTTCCACCTGTTTGCCGGCAACCATCATTAAATCAGCAAATTCATCCACAATCACGACGATATAACTGAGTTTTTCTAACGGCGGTGCGAGTGAATCCATGGAATCCCCCGGACGCCATAACGGATTCGGGATCGGCATATTTAAGGCATTATATTCATCGATTTTTTCATTGAATCCTTCGATATTGCGCACGCGCAAAGCCGACAATAATTGATAACGGCGTTCCATTTCATCTACGCACCAGCGTAAAGCATTCGCGGCTTTTTTCATGTCCGTGACTACCGGGGTCAATAGGTGTGGAATATCGTTGTAAATAGAAAGCTCCACCACTTTCGGGTCGATCATGATGAATTTCACCTCTTCCGGTTTCACACGGTACAGCAAGCTTAAAATCATGGTGTTAACCCCGACAGACTTCCCGGAACCGGTTGTCCCTGCCACGAGTAAATGTGGCATTTTGGCTAAATCCACAACGACCGGTTTGCCGCTAATGTCTTTCCCTAACGCCATCGAAAGCAAGGCTTTAGAATGGCGGAATTCATCGCTGTCTAAGACATCTCGCAATGGCACCATTTGGCGGTGATCATTTGGCGTTTCAATGCCGATATACGGTTTGCCGGGAATCACTTCAGCCACACGAATGGAACGAAACATCAATGCGCGCGCCAAATCCGTATCCAAACCGGTCACTTTGGAGGCTTTCACTCCGGGATCTAACTCCAGTTCATAACGTGTTACCACCGGGCCGATTAACACATCCTTTACTTTAGCCTTAACGTTAAAATTACGTAATTGCTGCTCAATGCGTTGTGAAGTTTCCACAATTTCTTCTTGGGTTATATTTTGTGCTTGTGAATGATGATGTTCTAATAAATCCAAGCTAGGTAATGGGGTAGTGGGTTTTTCTAAACGACTACTGTGTTGTTGGAAGGCAGGATGCACCAATGAATTGCCATAAGGTTTATAGGCTGTGCTTTCCGGCGTCGTGGTCGGTAATTCAGGTTCTTGCACCATTTGCGGAGAGGCCTCTTGCGTACTCATGGTTTGTGTACGCTGTTCCATTTCTTGTGAGCGTTGTTGTTCCTGCGCAATAAGTTGGTGAGCTAATGGATTTTCAGGCGCCTGTTCTCCATGTGAAGGTGACTCTTCTCTAGGATAAACTAACGAAACTGACGGAATCACATTATCTTCGCTAAAATTAGGCGTGTAAAAATCTGATGCAAAATCGACCGCACTTTGTGTCTCTGGTTGACGATTTGTCTCGGTCATTGAGCGCGTAGAAACCGGTGTTGCCTGAGGCGGCACATTGTTTTGTTGTTGCGCAATACTCACATGAGGCAACGGTTCGGTTGGCTCAAAATCCGTGACAATAAAGGTTTTTGCTTCTGTTTGTGGCGGCGCTGTTGTTAGTGGCGTCGTGTTGTTATCCGCAGATTGGGCAACCGTTTGTAATCCATGAATAGTAATCGGTGCCGTTGTTAAGGAAGACGATGGTTGAGACGTTGTTTGATTTTCTTTGGCGAGCGGCGTCTGCGGGATTTCTGAAGAAGATGCTGCAGCCGGCATTTCCGCTGTAACCTCGGTTTGTGGCATCACGTGTTCGTGCATAGTCGGGGGCGTTTCCGGTGAATTTTGCATGGTAAGCCACTGATAAAAACGTACGATCAGGCGAATAAAAGAGGCGCCTGAACAGAAGATAAACCCTATCACGGCAAATACCACCGCAAGGCAAAGCAAGCCGAATTTACCCAAACTCGGATATAAGTTTAACGTTAAGCTTCCGCCCAACACGCCACCGGCAAGGTAACTGGCGGTATTGCTGAGCGATAACGTGCAAATCACTGTTAAGCCACATAAGAGTAAAATAAAACCGAAAGAGCGCAATGCCACTTTCGTTCCGGTTAGGTGATTGAGGCATTGGGTGCGAAGTAAATACAGGGGAATAAAACATAAGCTAAACGGAATAAGATTGCCGATATAGCCGAAAAAAACGAAAAATAAATCCACAAACCATGCACCCAGTGCGCCGGCTTTGTTGATAGTTTCTGATGAAAAACTGGAGGTCGCCCATGAGTTGTCTAATGGGGTATAGCCTGACCAAGCAATAATTAAATAAAGCCCGAAAAGTGCGGTCAATCCGAGCAGTAAATTGCCTAAGTAGGTTTTCAAAGAAAAATGCGCTAATGTGTGTTTTTTTATCATAAGTGAGGGTTTTACTTTTGTTTTAATTGTAAAAAATTCGTCTGTTTGACTTCTTCCATGACCACATAAGTACGGGTATCGTTCACGCCCGGTAAGCGCAGCAACGTTGTTCCCAGCAATTTGCGGTAAGCCGCCATATCTGCCACGCGCGTTTTTAACAAATAATCAAAATCTCCGGAAACTAAGTGGCATTCTTGAATTTCTTCCAGTTGTTGAACGGCTAAATTAAACTCTTCAAACACATCCGGCTTGCCGCGAACTAAGGTAATTTCAACGATCACCAGTAAAGGCGAATCCAGTAGTTCCGGATTCAGCAGCGCACGGTAACCCATAATAACACCTTGTTTTTCTAAACGTTTTACACGCTCTAAGCAAGGTGTTGGTGATAATCCCACCTTTTTGGACAAATCAATATTAGAGATTTTTCCATTGCGCTGTAATTCATTTAGGATTTTGATATCGATGGCATCAAATGCTTTTGTGAGTTTTTTTTCCATGGCTGACTGATTGCGATTAACGAGAAAGAGGATGATTTTAGCGTAGCCGTCAGGAAATTTCAGTAAGAAAATCGCGTCATTTAAAAAACATGGGTTTGTTGCGTATAAACGGTAAATTTTTCCACCGCACTTATGCTTTACAAACCTCAAAATCTGCCTACAATACCCGCTTTTACGATTTGCCTTGTGCAAATTCCTGACTTGAAATCAGATAAGAAGAGACATTTATGACAACCCCATTTAAACCTGAATTACTTTCTCCTGCCGGCTCCTTAAAAAATATGCGTTATGCCTTTGCTTATGGCGCAGACGCTGTGTATGCCGGCCAACCGCGTTACAGCTTGCGTGTACGCAATAATGAATTTAATCACGCCAATTTAAAAATCGGTATTGATGAAGCCCATGCGCTAGGCAAAAAGTTCTATGTCGTGGTGAACATTGCGCCGCACAATTCCAAGCTCAAAACGTTTATTAAGGATTTACAACCGGTTATCGACATGGGGCCGGATGCGCTGATCATGTCCGATCCCGGTTTGATTATGCTGGTACGTGAACACTTCCCTGACATTGATATTCACCTTTCCGTGCAAGCCAATGCGGTGAACTGGGCAACTGTGAAATTCTGGAAACAGATGGGGTTAACCCGCGTGATTTTATCGCGTGAGCTTTCTCTTGATGAAATCGCCGAAATCCGCCAAAAAGTGCCAGATATTGAACTGGAAATTTTCGTACATGGCGCACTTTGCATGGCGTATTCCGGCCGCTGCCTCCTTTCCGGCTATATCAACAAACGCGACCCAAACCAAGGCACCTGCACGAATGCCTGCCGCTGGGAATACAAAATGGAAGAAGGCAAAGTGGATGACGTGGGCAATATTGTGCCGAAATTCGACCCGAGCCAACAGATTGAGGTAAAAAACGTCGCCCCAACCTTGGGCGAAGGCGCCGTGACCGATAAAGTTTTCCTTTACACCGAAGCGCAAAATCCTAATGAGCAAATGACCGCTTTTGAAGATGAACACGGCACTTACTTCATGAACTCAAAAGATTTACGCGCAGTGCAACATGTGGAAAAACTCACCGCACTTGGCGTGCATTCTTTAAAAATCGAAGGACGTACTAAATCCTTCTATTACTGCGCCCGCACTGCTCAGGTATATCGCAAAGCCATTGACGATGCGGCAGCCGGTAAACCGTTTGATGAAAGCTTGATGGACACCTTAGAATCCCTTGCCCACCGTGGTTATACGGAAGGTTTTCTACGTCGCCACACTCATGATGAATACCAAAATTACGACTACGGTTACTCCATTTCTGACCGTCAACAATTTGTCGGCGAATTCACTGGCAAACGTAATGAGCAGGGCATGGCGGAAGTGGCAGTGAAGAATAAATTCTTGCTTGGTGATGAAGTGGAAATGATGACACCGCAAGGCAACATCGTGTTTAAAATCAACAAAATGCTCAACCGCAAAAATGCGGAAGTCGATGCCGCTTTGGGCGACGGGCATTTTGTCTTCTTAGACGTGCCGCAAGACATTCATTTAGACTATGCGTTGCTCATGCGAAATTTGGTTGATACCAACACGCGCAACCCGCACGAAAAGAAAAGTTAATATTTTGTTAATTATTTGTTGATATTGTTAATTGCATGTTGTAGTATAAACACGTCCTAACAAAATGACTCCAAACTTATTAAGCCCTTACTTCCCCCCTTTGAAAGGGCTTTTTTCTTTCCCTTGTTTAAAATTAAGTAAAAAAATGGCCGCACTTTCGCGGCCTTTTAATCAGTTATTCACATTTCTTCTTAATTTTCAATATGCGTTGCGCCTGATCTACAACATCAATAAACAACTGCTGTGCTTCGCAAAATAAACGAAAATCTTCTATATCACTTTCCGCAGCAAGCCACACCGTCAAGACATCATTTGGGGTTAATGTTTTGACGGCATTTTTCGTCATTAATAACGGCAGAGGACAACGATATTCACGCGTATCAAGTTGATATTCCATGATTTAAATAAACGATGGTTTAGGCTTGTACGCGACGACGAGCACTCATGATGTCACCGATTTCGCGTAATTCCGATTCCGACAAATGTTGTTTGCCCAGCTCAAATAACGGTTCTTCCAAGGCGATATGTTTGTCGTAACCTGACACAAAATGATTGATCAATGCCACATCGACATTCTCTCGATCGCCAGTCAACAAGGCTTGCAACTGTTCAGATAATTTTGTCCAGCTGCCATGTAGCGTGACGTGCTGTCTTTCTAATTCATCAATGTTTTTTTGCGCTTCCGGCACATATTTCACCAATAGTGGGAAAAAATCTTTTTCCTCATCATCATGGTGCAATGGGGCTGACTGATTGAAATAGTTGAGAATTTGCTGAACGTCATTTTTCACCGCCTGATTACAACCGTTTTTTGCCAAATAATCAGGCAAAATAGTTAGCTGACGACAAAAACGTTTCACTTTGCCATGGCAGGCATACAACATTTCAATGGGTTCATTCCAACTGGCGAATTTTTGAGGTTCAAGGATTTGCATAGGAACTCCTGTGAGAGATAAAAGTGCGGTGGAAAAAACACGTAAATTTTTCACCGCACTTTTTACGGATGATTTTTAGCTGATTATTTTTCTGTTTCTGCAAGTTGTAACGGCGGAACAGGCTTGCCGATTCTCGCATAAAATTCCACCACGAAATCATCGAAGCGATCTTCTTCAATGGCTTGGCGGATTTCCGCCATTAAACGTTGGTAATAACGCAAGTTATGGATGGTGTTTAGGCGTGCGCCGAGAATTTCGCCGCATTTATCCAAATGATACAAATAAGCTTTTGTGTAATGCTTACAGGTGTAGCAATCACAGTGTGGATCTAACGGGCTGGTATCGTCTTTGTATTTAGCGTTGCGTATTTTCACAATGCCGTCGGTGACGAATAAATGGCCGTTACGTGCATTACGGGTTGGCATGACACAGTCGAACATATCGATGCCGCGGCGTACGCCTTCCACTAAGTCTTCAGGTTTGCCCACGCCCATTAAATAGCGTGGTTTGTCAGCAGGGATTTGCGGGCAAATGTATTCCAAAATGCGGTGCATATCTTCTTTCGGTTCACCCACGGCCAAACCGCCCACGGCATAACCGTCGAAGCCGATGTTCACCAAACCTTCCAAGGACACTTTGCGTAATTCTTCAAAGGTACCACCCTGGATAATGCCGAATAAGGCATTTTTGTTGCCTAACTCATCAAAACGGTTGCGGCTGCGTTGTGCCCAACGTAAAGACATTTCCATGGATTTTTTGGCGTAGTCAAACGTTGCAGGGTAGGGCGTGCATTCATCGAAAATCATCACGATGTCGGAACCCAAATCATATTGGATTTCCATGGATTTTTCCGGTGATAAGAAAATGCGTTCGCCATTGATCGGATTTTGGAATTTCACGCCTTCTTCGGTAATTTTGCGCAATTTGCCCAAGCTGAACACTTGGAAGCCACCGGAGTCGGTGAGGATAGGACGATGCCATTGCATAAAATCGTGCAAATCGCCGTGCTTGCGCATCACTTCTTGCCCTGGGCGAAGCCATAAATGGAAGGTATTACCAAGGAGAATTTCTGCGCCGGTGGCACGTACTTCTTCCGGTGTCATGCCTTTTACCGTACCATAAGTGCCCACCGGCATAAACGCCGGGGTTTCAACGGTAAAGGTGCCTTGTGGACGTTCAAATACCAAGCGACCACGACGGGCATTACCACTGGTTTTATCTAATTCATACTTCATTTTATTTCCTCAACGAATAAACAGTTCGAAGGTTTTTAGTCAATAAAAAAGCCTGTTTAAATATACAGGCTTCATGCTATAATTTTTGCAATGTTCTTAGGAACAGAGGCGGACTCTACTAATGATAGTCCGCCAGTTGCCGCTGTCGGGCTAGATTAGTAGATCCTTGTTTGTAATCATAAGGATAAAAATATGACTACATTTATCATTAAGTTGGTCATCATTATTCTACTTTGCCTGTTATTGAAAAGTAGCACTGGCTCATAGTAGTTGATGCCGCAAGGAATGGTTCCCGCCATTCCTTGTTTTTTATTGTAGGCGTTGACTTAAAATAAGTCAATTTCTATTCCATTCCCTTCACATTCGGATTTTTGCTGATAAACATAGCATCGCCATAACTGAAAAAACGATAGCGATTTTCCACCGCACTTTTATACGCATTCATCGTATGGCGAAATCCGGCAAACGCAGAAACCAGCATAATCAACGTGCTTTCCGGCAA
This sequence comes from uncultured Aggregatibacter sp., assembly GCF_901873365.1. Lineage (GTDB taxonomy): Bacteria > Pseudomonadota > Gammaproteobacteria > Enterobacterales > Pasteurellaceae > Aggregatibacter. The sequence continues at coordinate 77,510 of NZ_CABFLM010000049.1, read as the reverse complement.
ATGGAAGTTAGTAATTAAACAATCCACCACGCGGAATTTTTTGCCCGGATAAATGAAAATAGAGGTATCGGAAAAATACGGCTCAATTAACACATCACGTTGTTTTTCTTCCGCCGCTAATGCAGCACTTTCAATGGAACGCACGGAGGTTGTTCCCACGGCAATCACGCGCTTGCCAGCTTCCTTGGTGGCTAGAATGGCATCGCAAACCTCTTGCGGCACTTCCACATATTCAGCGTGCATGACATGATCTTCAATGTTTTCAACACGCACCGGTTGGAAGGTTCCCGCGCCCACATGCAAGGTTACAAAAGCGAAATTGACGCCTTTCTCTTTGAGTTTGGCTAGAAGTTCATCATCAAAATGCAAACCGGCTGTCGGTGCGGCAACCGCCCCCGGCACTTTGTTATAAACGGTTTGATAACGCTCTTGATCCGCTTCTTCGTCAGGACGATCAATATAAGGCGGTAAAGGCATATGCCCGATTTGTTGTAAAACGTCAAAAAGTGCGGTCTGTTTTTCAGCGATTTCAATTTCAAATAAACTGCCTTGGCGACCAACCATCAAGGCTTTTACACCGTTGCCTTCGCCTAATTTATCTTCACCTAAAATCAGTTCAGCCCCTTCTTTCGGCGCTTTAGAGGCGCGAACATGAGCAAGAAAACGGGATTCGCTTAATACGCGTTCTACCAACACTTCTATTTTTCCGCCACTGATTTTGCGCCCGAACATCCGCGCAGGAATGACGCGGGTATTATTGAAGATCATCAAATCGCCCGGATGAATCAACTCCAACACATCGGCAAAAGTGCGGTGGAAAATTTCCCCATTTTCGCCATTCAACTGTAATAAACGGCTAGCAGTTCGCTCTGTTTTAGGGTAACGGGCAATCAACTCATCTGGTAAATCAAAATAAAAATCGGCAACACGCATAATGGAAAATCTGGTTTGAAAAAGAGGGCGGTAGTCTAGTGCGAATCGGGGAGAATCTCAAGGGGAAACTGGCGCAAACCTGTCTAGACTCTCACTATCATCGTATCACGACATAAGATTCTTGATGAAGATCATCGTTTTTACATTTTTTAGAAATGCTCCTCATCATAAAGCAATAAGCACGCTAAAATAGCGCCACTTTAAATAGCCACTTTTCATCATGTGGCGATGATGTAGTAACAGGAAATATATGCAAGGCATTGAATTACGCATAAAAGGCAAAGTACAAGGCGTGGGATTTCGTCCCTTCGTCTGGTTATTGGCGAATCAACACGGATTACGCGGCGATGTCAACAACGACGGGCAAGGCGTACTCATCCGCCTGTTTGAACCAACAGCGCAACACCTGCAACAATTCTTGCATGATCTGCAAACGCAATTGCCTCCGCTTGCGCTGATTACCGACATTCAGCAGCAGGAAAAACAGTGGGAAAATCCACCGCACTTTGAAGGCTTTGAAATCCGTGAAAGCGAAAACAACGCCATGGATACCCAAATCGTACCCGATGCCGCCACTTGCCCTGCCTGTTTGAAGGATTTATTTGATCCGACCAATCGGCGCTATCATTATCCTTTTACGAACTGTACTCACTGCGGCCCGCGCTTTACCATCATTAAAGCCATTCCCTACGATCGCAAAAACACGTCCATGGCCGATTTTTCCCTCTGTCCTGATTGCGTAGAAGAATATAAAAATCCTGCCGACCGTCGTTTTCATGCGCAACCGAACGCCTGTGCCGTGTGCGGCCCTCATGTTTGGTTAAGCAATCAAGAAGGCGCGCTTATCGATCAAAAAACACCGATAAAAACCACCGCACTTTTTTTGCGTCAAGGCAAGATTGTTGCAGTGAAAGGTATCGGCGGTTTTCATCTTGCCTGTGATGCAACTCATGCTGATGCCGTGCAATTACTGCGGGACCGCAAACGCCGCCCAAGTAAACCCTTGGCGGTGATGGTGCCTGATGTGTCTTTTTTAAACGATCTCACCGAAACAGAAATCAGATTACTCGCCAGCACGGCTGCGCCCATTGTGCTATTGGCAAAACACAAAGTGCCCGCATTAGCCGAACAGATTGCACCAAAACTCAATGAAATTGGCGTGATGTTGCCAAGCAACCCGTTACAGCATTTATTATTGAGAGAAGTGAATCGCCCATTAGTGATGACCTCTGCCAACCCAAGCGGACAACCGCCGGTATTGGAAAACCCAAGTGCGGTTGACAAAAAACAACGTTTTTTGAACGTTGGCTATGCCAACGGCCCCGAAGGGGTGAATAAGCGAACGAGTGAGCTTATGAATAAATGTTTAAGTAACTTGGCGGATTATTTTCTCTGCCACAACCGCGATATTTTGCAACGCGCCGACGATTCCTTAGTGCGTGCCGCTTTCGATGGCGTGGAAACTTTGCGCCGAGCGCGAGGTTATGTGCCGGACGAAACCCTGTTGGATCAGTACAGCCCGCGCAATGTGCTGGCTCTGGGGGCTGATTTAAAAAACACCTTCTGTTTGTTGCGCCAAAATAAAGCCATCGTCAGCCAACACATTGGTGACACCTCGAACGAAAAAGTGCGGTTACAATTAGAAGCGAACATCGCCCTGTTCTGCCAAATCTACCAATTCAAACCGGAGCTTATCGCCATTGACACTCACGCAGGTTATTTCACCCATGAAGTGGGTAAACGCTTGGCTGCACAACATCAAATTCCTTATGTAGAAGTGCTCCACCACCATGCCCATATTGTCAGCGTGATGGCAGAACACCATTGCCATGAACAGGTTATCGGGCTTGCGTTGGACGGTATCGGCATGGGGGAAAACGGACAACTTTGGGGCGGAGAATGTTTGTTGGTCGATGAAAAACACTGCCATTATTTAGGCGGTTTACCTGCGGTGGCGTTGCCGGGGGGCGATCTTGCCGCCAAACAACCGTGGCGCAACTGGTTAGCGCATTTGCATCAATTCGTGCCAAATTGGCAAGAAATCTCTGCCCAAACCTGTGCCAACTATGACTGGCAACTGCTCGCTAAGGCCATTGAGCGCAATCTCAATAGCCCACGAATTTCCTCTGCTGGTCGCTTATTTGACGCAGTAGCCTTTGGCTTGGGCATCACGCCGCCACAACTGAGCTGGGAAGGCGAAGCCGCCTGCCAATTGGAAGTGATCGCCTCGCAATCAGTGCTCGCCAGTTTGCCATTCAATAAAAGAGAGATTCCAATCTTAATGCCACTTAACACTGAAAATAAATTGGATCTTGCCCATTTCTGGCAAGCCTGGATTACGCTCGATTCTTCCAACGCCGACAAAGCCTTTATTTTTCACTATGCGTTGGCTGAAGGCTTCGCTCAGTTGGCTCGCCAACAGGCTCAACGCCACCAGTGCGAAACCATCGTGCTTTCCGGTGGCGTATGGCACAACCAATTATTACGGCGATTGATAAAAGAACAATTAGCTGAATTTAAGGTATTGAGTGCGCATCAGTTTCCGATGGGAGATGGCGGATTGAGTTTGGGGCAGGCAGTCATCGCGGCTCAACTATCGGGATTTCACCCGATGGGCGAGTAACTTTTCTTTGCTTCGCCAAAGAAAAGTCACCAAAAGAAAAGCGACCCCAGCTTCGCCGCTGTTCCTCGCTCACTTGCAATTTTTTTAACGAAAATTTTCGAACTCGCTACGCTCAAACAAGCGAAAATTTCCTAAAAATTGCAAATCGCTCAGGCGGCTCAAATGGGGCCCAATCGTCTTATTTTTGCATGATTCGTGAAAATGCGGTCGGTTTTCCAAACGTTTTATGGATTATCATTTGCTATACTGAACGCATCTTTTTTATCTATACCAACGGGAGGATTCCTATGCTTAACAAAGATACCCAACTCTGTATGTCCCTCTCCGGTCGTCCCGGTAATTTCGGTACCACATTTCATAATTATCTTTATCAAAAACTCGGTTTGAATTTCATTTACAAAGCCTTCACCACCGATGATATCGAACACGCCGTCAAAGGCATTCGCGCATTGGGTATTCGTGGAAGTGCCGTGTCTATGCCTTTCAAAGAAAGTTGCATGCCGTTTTTAGATGAGATCTCCCCTTCCGCACAAGCCATTGAATCGGTGAATACTATCGTCAATGACAACGGCGTTTTACGTGCCTACAACACCGACTACATTGCCATTGTTAAACTGATCGAAAAATACCAATTAAGCAAAAACGATCGCGTGATCGTGCATGGCAGCGGCGGCATGGCAAAAGCCGTCGTGGCGGCATTTAAACATTCCGGCTTTGAAAAGCTCAACGTCTTCGCCCGCAACGAAAAAACAGGCAACTATTTAGCCGCACTTTATGGCTACGATTATATCGCTTCCCTCGAAAACCAAACTGCCGAGATTCTCGTTAACGTCACGCCAATCGGCATGAAAGGCGGAAAAGAAGCTTTCGATCTTTCGTTCCCTGAAGCCATGATCCGTCAAGCCACAACCGCGTTTGATGTGGTTGCCCAACCTGCCGACACGCCATTAATCAAAACCGCCCAAGCCCTCGGTAAACAAACCATCTCCGGCGCGGAAGTGATTGTGTTACAAGCCGTTGAACAATTCGAACTCTACACCGGCAAAAGACCAAGCGAAGCACTCATCGCCGAAGCGGCAGATTATGCGAGAAAAAATGCTTAAAGTGCGGTGGGTTTTGAGCGTGTTTTATCATTTAGACTTTATCGATAGCGCGCGTCGCCGTTGATAGCGCCAGCGCCCACGCTGGTGCTTCTTTAGGTTCAAACGTGGACGCTTGAACCATCATGAAGTTACAGCACACACTGGTAAGGGGGCGCTATCGGAGCGTGAAAGTTCTAAGGGCTTTTTTATAGGTTTTTCAAAGGAATATATTCCTTTATGACTGTTATTGACTTAACAGTCATAACCTCTTTGTAAATTTTATTAAGGAATATAATCATGTTTAAAATCTATTCAATTCAATATGTTCACGATGGACAAACTGCAGATGCCTCTTGGCATTTTGTTCATGCTAAAAGTGAAAGAGTTGCCAGAGTGATGGCAGAGGAATATATCGAAGAATTATTGAGGATTCGTTTTGGTAGAAATAATGTCGCTTTTGAAATTCAAAAAATTGAAGTGGTTCACCAATAGAGGATTTTATGGAAATTATTCTAATTATTTTAGTTATTGTATTTATTTTTATATTTTTAACCGGAAAATCCGGAGTAGGAATTAAATCATCTTTAGTAAAAGAGATTCGTCAACAATGTGCTATTGGTATCGGTGCGCCTGCAAATATTCATCCTTCAATTTCTCTTGAAGAAGCGCATGAAGCATTAAGAGGATTTGATGCAAATAATGAACCACTACGTCCTAATGAATACTCTTTTTGGGCGTTAGTTAGTGGGACGCCTTGCCATATTTCTGTGAAAAAAGAAATCCCAAGAGGAATTAAGCTTATTGTAACAAGGGCAGAAGATCAGGAAGCTATTTTAATGAGCGTAGGTATGAAACCTTTATCTATTCCTAATAATCTAAGATCAATATAATTTGATGAATGAAAAGGAATCCCTCTTTTGATAGCGCCAGCGTCCACGCTGGTGCTTCTTTGGGTCCAAGCGTGGACGTTTGAACCATCATGAAGTTACAGCATACGCCGGGATGCGTGCGCTATCATGGGATTTTCGTAGGGACAGGCTTTATGCCTGTTCGATAATCTGATGATATAAATAAGGACAGACATAAAGTCTGTCCCTACCAAATAAAAATCTAGAAGTGCGGTTGAAATCCCAAACGTTTTTCACCGCAAAAAACAATCCAAAATCACACCGCACTTTTATCCAATAACGCTCAAAAAACGGGCCCCATCTGAACCGCCTGAGCGATTTGCAATTTTTAGGAAATTTTCGTCTGTTTGAGCGTAGCGAGTTCGAAAATTTTCGTTAAGAAAATTGCAAGTGAGCGAGGAATCGCGGTGAAGCTGGGGTGCACTTTTCTTTGCTTACTTTCTTTTGTGCAAGCAAAAGAAAGTAAGATCGCCTTATCTTTTGTTTTTAGCACGCGTCGGGAGACGCGCGCTATCGATAAGGTGTGTTCTTTGCTACTTTCTTGCACAAGCAAGAAAGTAGAACAACCTAACAAATCCTCGGCAACGGCTCATTCATCGGTAAATCCAACAACCGTGACTGACCGAAACTACCTAATAATCTGACTTTTTTATCCGTCGTCACTTCGCCAATCACGGTGGCATTTTTGCCTAATTCATGGGAATGAAGTGCGGTCAGAATTTCAGGTGTTTTTTCGGGGGAAGCAATAATCACCAATTTGCCTTCATTGGCAAAGTTTAAAGCTTCTAGCCCAAGTAATTCGCAAATGCCGCGTACTTCAGGGCGGATAGGTAAATCGTCTTCATTGATCTGCATGCCTAATTGCTGGGCGGCAGCAAATTCGTGTAGCACCGCATTCACGCCGCCACGGGTGGCATCGCGTACGGCTTTTACGCCCTCAATGGGGCGCAATAAATCGATGAGTGGTGCAAGAACCGCGCAGTCGCTTCTGAGATCCGTTTGAATCCCTAGGCTTTCGCGCAAGTTGAGAATCGTCGCGCCGTGTTCGCCGATAGTGCCACTGACGATAATCTTGTCGCCTGCTTCAATACGGTGCATGCCCCAATCGATGCCTTGCGGAATGACACCGATGCCACTGGTATTAATGAAGATTTTATCCACCGCGCCTTTTTGCACCACTTTGGTGTCGCCCGTCACCACTTGAACACCGGCAGTGTGGCAAGCTTTTGCCATGGCTTGAATGATGTCTTTGAGTTCGGCTAGTGACAAGCCTTCTTCTAAAATAAAACCGCAAGAGAGATATTTCGGCACAGCACCACACACTGCCACATCGTTTAATGTGCCACACACGGCAAGCTTACCAATATTGCCACCGGGAAAGAAAATCGGGTCGATAACGAAACTGTCGGTACTAAAAGAAAGCTGTTCCCCTTGCGCCATGAGTTCGGCTAAGGGCAAGCGGGCTTGGTCTTCCCCTTGTGCAAGAATGGGATTATCAAAGGCTTCGACGAAATAGTCCTGAATAAGTTTTTGCATAGCACCGCCGCCGTTACCGTGCGCCATGGTGATGAAATCTGTCATTATTCTCTCCGATATTGATAGTAGGCGGCGCACGCCCCTTCTGAGGACACCATTAAAGCGCCATAGGCATTGTCCGGGTTACATTGCGTGCCAAATAACGGGCAATCTGAAGGTTTACATTTGCCGGTGAGCACGTCGCCGCAACGAGAATTCGGATCATCCGCCACTTGTTGTGGCTGGCTGTGGAAATACACTTCCGCATCAAAGCGTTTATAAGCGTCGGTCAGTTCGACACCTGACTCTTCAATTTCACCTAAGCCACGCCATTCGCTGGATTTTTTCAGCTGGAACACTTCACGCATGGCTTGTTGCGCCAGCAGGTTACCTTCGGAATGCACGATACGTTTATATTGATTTTCAATTTCGCAACGCCCGTCCACAAATTGCTGCACCAACATCACGATGGCTTGCAAAATATCTAACGGCTCAAAACCTGTGATGACAAAAGGTTTGTGATATTTATCCACAATGGATTGATAAGGCGAGGTGCCGATCACCATGCTCACATGCCCCGGCGCAAGGAAGCCGTCAATTTTTACATAATCTTGTGAAAGCAAACTATGTAGCGTTGGAATGATGGTAATGTTTTGGGAAACCACCCAAAAATTCTGAATATTTAATTTATTCGCCTGTTGCAAAGTCACCGCGGCACTCGGCATGGTGGTTTCAAAACCAAGAGAAAAGAACACCACTTTTTTGTCAGGATTGTTCACTGCGATATTCATCGCATCCAACGGTGAATACACGATTCGCACGTCGGCACCTTTCGCTTTGGCTTCCAACAAGGAACCACAGCGCCCCTTCACCCGCATGGCATCGCCAAAAGTACAGAAAATCACGCCAGGCTTTTGCGCAATTTCAATGCACACGTCAATGCGCCCCATTGGCAAGACGCACACGGGACAACCTGGTCCATGGATAAATTCAATGCTCTTCGGCAACAAACGATCTAAACCGAATTTAAAAATGGTATGCGTATGCCCGCCGCAGACTTCCATTAAATAGAGCGGATTTTCCGCCGTATATTGCGGCAATTTCGCCATTAATTCATTCAGGCGATTGACTAAACTTTTGGCTAATTTCGGATCACGAAACTCATCAATAAACTGCATTTTGTTTCTACATCCTTATTGTGCCTGTAACCAATCCAACCAAGCATGTAAGCCTTCGCCGGTAGTCGCAGAAAGTTGAATCACTTCAATTTGCGGGTTTACTTGTTTGGCATAAGCGATACATTTTTCCACATCAAAATTAAGGTATGGCAATAGATCGACTTTATTTAAAATCATTAGCTTAGACGCCGCAAACATGTGCGGGTATTTCAACGGTTTGTCTTCACCTTCAGTGACGGACAAAATCACCACTTTGGCTTTTTCACCCAAATCAAATTCAGACGGGCAAACCAAGTTACCTACGTTTTCAATAAACAGCAGACTGTTTTGTTTCGGTTCAAGTTTGAACAACGCATTATTGATCATTTGTGCATCTAAATGGCAACCTTTGCCGGTATTCACTTGAATCGCAGAGACACCGGTGGCACGAATACGATCTGCATCATTTTCCGTTTGTTGATCCCCTTCGATCACATAACAAGTGCGGTCATTTTTCAGCGCATTTAACGTCGTGGTGAGTAAGGTAGTTTTACCGGAACCCGGGCTGGACACCAGATTCAGTGCAAGAATATGCTGTTGTTGGAAAAGAAAGCGGTTGTGCGCCGCGATTTGATTATTTTTACCTAATACGTCCTGTTCCACTTTCAACAGGCGTTTTTGCGTTTCACTGGCTTCAGAAGCCGATTCTACCGAGTGAAATTTGAAATGAGAAAAGTTCGGATTTTTGACCGCACTTTGTGTGCCGTCATGCTCATGATGAGAATGTGCTACCTCACCGATTCTGACTTGTTCCGGATGTCCACAACCACAAGTTGTACACATAATATTGCCCCTTAACGATCTGGTTACAAAAAACCCCGCTAGGGTAGCACAACCTTTGATTTTACGGGTTGATTGAGATCATAAAGTCAGAACATCGTCAGCCAATTCAGCCGTAAATCCTTGATGATGAGACGCCACCAACATAGGCAGTGAGAGCTCACGCAAAAGTGCGGCCAGTTTTTCAGTATTTTTGCGATCCAATCCGTTAGTCGGCTCGTCTAACAATAAAATTTTCGGTTGCATCGCTAACACGCCTGCCAACGCAGTAAAATTCTTTTCCCCGCCGGACAAGGTATGCACGGTGCGATCCTGTAAATGGGCAATACCTAAGCGTTCCAGTTGCTGCCAAGCAACAGCATACGCTTGCTGGCGTGACAAGCCTTGATTTAACGGTCCGAAGGCAACATCGTCCAGCACGGTGGGGCCAAACAGTTGATCATCAGCGTGTTGAAAACAAAACCCTACGGCGCCACGAAAAGGCGCAAAATCTTTTTCTTCTCGACACAATTGCCCGAATAGACGAATCTCGCCGCGAGCAACAGGCACAAAGCCTAACAAAGCCAGCAATAAGGTGGTTTTCCCTGTACCGATTTCGCCCTGCACAAAAAAGCGTTGGCCTTCTTCAATTTGAAAAGACAGATTGTCGATAATCTGCCGTTCACCTCGTTTAATTTGCAATCCGTTGACTTGTAAAACCGTCATTTTTCCCCACTTAAATTTGTCTTTTCACCGAAGCGAAAGCCGCGACATTTGAGCGCAATTTGCGCAGTCTCGGCTTTGAGTAACGCATGCACCAGTAAAAGCGCAATCCGTTGTGCGGTGACATACAACGTTCGGCGATTCAAACCGGCATGATACCCTCGCGCACGCATCGCCAAATCCATTTTCTGTCGTAATTCGCCTAACAGGGCAATATAGCGCACCGTCAATACAAACAGCCAAATTAATTTGGGTGGCAAGGGTAATTTACCAATGGCTTGTACCAACACTGCATCATTCATTTTCCATAACAGTAGCCATAAAGAAAACAGCAAGAGGTTCATGCGTAAGCTAATTAACAAGGCTGTTTCCATGCCGTCGGGATTAAGTTCAATACCTCCCGTGCCGATACGCCAACTTAAGGTTGCCCAAAGTAATAAAGTAAAGCCATTGAAGACCAGCCAGCGTTTTAGATAAGGAAAATAAGGATCACGACAACGATAAATCAAGATCACCAATAAAATTAAGGCGATGCCGTTTAACCATAGCAACAAAGAAGGTTGAGATAAGGCACTGATCACCAAGCCCCAAAGGAATAGGTAAATCAGGCGCAAGTGAGGTGCAAAAAAGTGCGGTGGAAAAAAACACTGAAAAACGGGGCTCATTGTACGCACCGTTTGGTATCGTCAACGTTCAGTGACGTGCCAATAGACTGTAATGCACTCGGGTACATTTTGCTGAGGAGAGAAATCACGCCGTAGCTGATAATGCCGTCTAATACGAATACCGGTAAATGTGACAACAGCAATAAGGCAATTAGATCCTGATAATGTTTGCCGCCGTCTAACGCTAAAACAAGAGAGGCTAATGCACCAGCGCCACCGACACCAATAATGCCTGCGCCCAAGCCGGCAAACAGTTTTGCCATAGGTCTCATGTCCGGCTTTAAATAACCACGCAACACATAATGCGCCGCGACCGCCGGCAACGCCATGACACATAAATTCACGCCTAATACAGCAAAACCGCCAAAAGAGAAGAACAGCACTTGTAACAATAAGGCAATAAGAAAAGCCGGGAAGACTGCCCAGCCAAGAAATAAACCTGCCATACCATTTAAAATCAAGTGAACGCTACCGATGCCCACAGGCACGTGAATGGTGCCGGCAACAAAAAATGCCGCCGCAAACAACGCCGTTAAAGGCAAACGTTCACTTTCTAAATGACGTAATCCGACAGCAACACCAACTACCGCTAAAGCAACGCCCGCTAACAATACCGGCGTATGTAATACGCCTTCTGACAAATGCATTATTAACGCCCTTTTCTTAATTTGCGGGCACTTAACCAAGCGGCAATGCCCGCAATGCCAATGATGTAGCCAATGCCACCTAAAATATCGTGCAGGTAAATTTTGTCGCGTAACTGCGCAATATCACCACGCAGTAACAACAAGCTTTCATCGCTCGCTTGCGTTGGCGTATTTGGCGTTGCGGTGATGCGATCTGCCACTACCGCCGCCCGATGTCCTTCTTCCCCTTCAACCACCACTTTTAAGGCGACTTTCGGTTCAACCACTAACGGAAAGTGAAAATAACCACGCTTATCGGTTTTCCCCGTCATCAATGGCTGATTTTCCCCATGACGTAAAACTTCCACATAGGTTTCCGCAGCAGGGGTCATATCGGAATAATAGGATTTTCCCGTCACGGTTTGCCCATCATACTGGGCGAACACATAAAGCGCGTGCGCGAAAGCATGAGGGGTAAACAACAAGGGAAAAAGTGCGGTCAGAATACGCAACGTTTTTTTCATGCGATTACTCAGCATCAAAGGTCAACATGTATTCAATAGAACGGCTATCGTAATCCGGATTACCTTTGACGTTTTCCTCAAATTCAGCCCAAACTTTGTTGTAACCGGCTTGTGGGGTAAATTCAGCGATACCTTTGTCGTTGGTTAAATTGAACGGCGCATCTTCGCCTAGTCCCACTTTAATGTCTTTCACCGGTTTGCCTTTGTGTAACACTAAAATCGACAATGGTTTTCCGGCTTTGGGTTGTGCTTGAGGCACCAATTCATATTCCATACCGTGCGCTTTCATCGCTTGTTCGTCCCACTGTAATACGGCTTTACCGAATTTCACCGGATTCACAGAAAGTTCGGCTGTCGGTTCTTGTTGTTTGGTTTTCTCTACATATTTGCCACTTGGCAATTTAGACCAAACACCGTTATCAAAACGAATAAACACTTGTGAGGCTTTCTCCGCATTAAGATAAGCTTCACCTTCTTTAAATTGATAGGTTGCGTTAGTAACATTGCCTTTATTATCCAGCAACTTAACCGCTTTCAATTTTTGTTCAGGGTAAGCTTCTGTCTGTTCGTGACCAAATTTCACCACATATTGCCCTGTAGCATTGGCGTCTTTAACGGGCTCTAACCAAACGTTATGCGCGTTAGCAAGTGATGCCGCGAAAAGTGCGGTACAAATTACGCTTGTTTTTAGAAATTTCATTTGATGTCTCCTTTTATCGTTAAGTTTGGCTCATGATAAAATATAGAGCAACTCCAGAATCAAGCGTTTTTTTAGAAAAATAGATGAAAAATGAGAGAGATAGGTTAGAAGATGTCGTCCGCGTACGATACACCGTACGCGGAGAGAAGGGATTAATTCAATTCAGCCAACATGGCAACGATCATGTCAGAAGATTGTTTCGCCGCCAACGGAAGGAATTCTTCAAAGGACATATTCGCTTTGCCATCCCCCGCATCAGAAATCGCACGAACGACCACAAAAGGTACGTTAAACGCATGGCACACCTGCGCAATCGCGGTGGCTTCCATTTCCACGGCAATCACCTTCGGGAAATCTTGTTTAATTTGTGCCAAGCGTTCACCGCCTTGAATAAAACTGTCGCCGGAACAAATTAACCCGCGTTTCACGTGTTGTCCTAATCGTGTGGCAACGCGCTCTGCCAGCTCAACAAGTTTCGTATCAGACACAAACGTGACCGGACACGCCGGTAATTGCCCTTTGGCATAACCGAAAGCCGTCACATCCGCATCGTGATATTGCGTTTCAGTGGAAACAATCACATCACCAATGTTTAAACCTTCCGCCACGCCACCGGCAGAACCGGTGTTAATTACAAGATCCGGTTTGGCTAATTGCAATAACGCCGTTGTTCCCATGGCGGCGGCAACTTTGCCGATACCGGATTGCAATAAGGCAACCTGTTTTCCTTGAATGTTGCCTTCATAAATCGTGCCGGAAGCTAATTTTGTGACGATCTTATCCGTCATTAAATTGACTAAAATTTCTACTTCTTGCGCCATCGCGCCAACAATCCCGATTTTCATAACTATCCTTTGTACTGGTTTGCTATTGTTTTTTGTTAATTAAAAAATCTAATACCGCGAGGGCATAATCGTCATTATATAAGGTACTCGCGGTCAACACATATTTGCCGTCAATAATGACATAAGGAAAGGTAAACACGCCGTAATCTTCGGTTAAACGTATTGCCTCATCTACCTGTTGTTTAATCTGTTCCGAAGTATAGGTTTGTAAAAAACGGTTGCGCTCAATGCCTTGTCGCCCAAGCCACGCCAACAGATTGTCTATTTGAGAGAGTTTCGTATATTGGCTTTTTTCAGCGGTTTCAAACAGCAAGGCGGAAGACAAGTTATCGGCATTTAACGCTTGCAAACTATAAAAAACCGTTGCAGAAAAACGCGTTTTCGCGGTTGCTACTGGATATTCGGTTAATACCACGCGATCGCGGTTAATTTGACTATAAAGTTCAAGAATGTCTTGGGCAGAAGAGCAAACACGACAATCGTAATCAAAAAAGAATTGAATCGGAATGCGATGATCTTTTCGAGGTGGCAGCGTGATCGGTTCTTGGTAAGAAAAATAGTCTTTGCCTTCTTCAAACAGGCGGCTGGCTTCATCTAGCGCAGGCAGATGAGACACGCTTTCTTGCGCAACGGCAAATCCGCTGATAAAGAATAAAACGATGAGTAATCTAAGCCTTGACATCATGAGCCTAACTTTCCAAGGGTTCAATATAATCCACCAACAGCTGAACATCGCGATTGCCACGAAACTCATTAATGTCAAGTTTATAGACGAATCTTGCCTTTTTTACAGATAAATCAGGATAATAGCGTGTATCCACGTTAAAGGCGATAGCATCTAACAAAGGTCCGCCCAGTTTGGGTTCCACCATCATTTTTAAGTGTTTTTCGCCCACTAAGCGTTGTTGCAGAATTTTAAATTCGCCGTCGAACAAAGGTTCGGGGAATGCCTGTCCCCAAGGCCCGCCTTGACGCAAGGTTTCTGCCGTCGCCAAGTTTAACAAGTTCGCATTTAATTCGCCGTCAGTCCAAATGGTGCCTTGTAATTGGTCTTCCGCCAATAATTCGCTGACCGTCTGATTAAAAATCTGACGAAAATCGTCAAAGCGGCTTTCTTGAATACTCAATCCTGCCGCCATGGCATGCCCGCCAAACTTCAGGATCAAATCCGGATGCTGTGAATAAACCCGCTCCAACACATCGCGAATATGCAAACCAGGAATAGAACGTGCAGACCCTTTCAACATGCCTGCTTGCTCTTGAGCAAACGCAATCACCGGACGATGAAACTGTTCTTTAATGCGTGAGGCGAGAATCCCTAGCACGCCTTGGTGCCAATCCGATTGATATAACACGATAGCGTAGGGGATTTCTGTTTCAAGTGCGGTGGCATTTGCAAACAAATTTTGGCAGATCGTTAAAGCTTCTAACTTCATACCTTGCTCAATTTCTTTGCGCGCTTGATTTAACCCATCCAGCTCTAATGCCAACGCGCGAGCCGTTTCCATGTTTTCGGCTAACAAAAGCTCTACGCCCACGGACATATTATCCAGCCGTCCCGCCGCATTTAAACGTGGGCCAATGGAAAACCCTAAATCCGCCGCCACAAAACGGGTCACATCCCGCTTCGCCACTTCCGCTAAGGCACGAATGCCACAACGACAACGTTCAGCGCGAATGCGGGCAATGCCTTGATAGACTAAAATGCGGTTATTTTGATCCAATGGCACCACATCGGATACAGTGCCTAACGCCACCAAATCTAACAATTCCGTAAAATTCGGCTGATTTTTGGCATCAAATAGACCAACTTCGCGGAATTTTGCCCGCAAGGCAAGCATAAGATAAAAAGTAACGCCCACACCGGCCAAATTTTTCGACGGGAAACCGCAATGCGCCAAATTCGGATTCACAATGGCGTCGGCATTCGGCAGCGTTTCCGGTGGCAAGTGGTGATCGGTCACGATCACTTTCACCCCCTGCGCCTTTAAAAATGCCACGCCCTCATGAGAAGAAACACCGTTATCTACGGTCATTAACAACTCAACGCCTAAAGCCAAGGCCTCTTGTGCCACGGCAACACTTAATCCGTAACCTTGCTCGAAGCGGTTCGGCACTAAATAGGTGACATTGGCAAAGCCCAACTGACGTAGCGCAAGCACCGCCAATGCGGTACTGGTTGCGCCATCGGCATCGAAATCGCCTACAATAACGATTTTCTGTTGTTTTTGATAAGCTTCAAGAAGAAAGGTTACCGCGCTATCCATGCCCGACATAAGGTTCGGATGGTGCATGGCATTTAAAGTGCGGTCTAATTGGTTGGCGTTTTTAATGTGGCGCGAACGATAAAGACGATCCAACAAGGGATCGTCACAGAGTTTATCGCCAGCCGGCACATCGCGGCGTAAGATACGTTTTTGCACAAGGAAACCTAAGTTAACCTTCTAACTCGGCTAATAATTCACGTGGTTTTAAATAGCCGCCGATAATTTCCCCTTTTGAGGTAACAATGGTCGGTGTGCCATTCACGCCAAATTGAATGCCAAGATTATAGTGTTTTTTGACAATATTCGGTGTTTTCAATTCTTTTGGTAAATTGCCGTTTTCTGCTTCATTTAGCGCAAATGCCGGATCTTTCGCAGTGAAAATCGCTTCCATTTGGCTGGCAGTTTTGCTGTCTGTGCCACCGCGTGGGAAGGCAAGATAGCGAATGGTAATGCCTAAATCGTTATATTCTTTGATTTGTTGATGCAATAAATGGCAGTAATGGCAAGTGATGTCCATGAAAACGGTGACAACGTGTTTTTCATTTTTCGCCGGATAGACAATCATTTCACTTGTTAAGGCATTTAATTTGTCCATTAATACATTGTTGGAAATATTGCTAATGCCTTTATCACTCAACTTGTAAATATTACCTTGCAGTAAATAATCTCCGCCTTCTTCAGCATAAAAAACACCTTGATCACTAATCACAGTGCGTAATCCTTTAATCGGAGAGGATTGAATTTCAATGTCTTTTACCCCCAATTTTTCTAGCTTATTTTTTAGCGCAGCATCATCCGCCATAGCGCCGGCAGACATTGCCAAAAGGGAAAGTGCGGTTATTATTTTTTTCATTTTTTGTTCCTAAATTGTGAAATAGTGAAAAGAAGTGCAAATTATAAAAGTAATTGGCAGCTTATGCAAAAGCCCGATTCAATTTTCATGATGAATCCCCTTTCGCCCTACCAAATCTATGGAAAATCCCTTATAATCCTGCACTTAATTTAGTCTTTAAACACAGTTAATCATCATGTTTGAAATCAATCCGATCAAAAATAAAATCACCGATTTAACCGACCGCACTTCGGCGCTTCGGGGGTATCTTTGACTTCGACGCCAAAACCGAGCGTTTAGAAGAAGTCAACGCCGAATTGGAACAGCCTGATGTATGGAACGACGCAGATAAAGCGCAAGCTCTCGGCAAGGAGCGCGTTTCTTTAGAACAGGTGGTCAACACCATTAAAAACTTAGAGCAAGGTTTGGAAGATGTGGACGGCTTGTTGGAACTGGCCGTAGAAGCGGAAGACGAAGACACTTTCAACGAAGCCGTTGCCGAATTAGACGAACTGGAACAACAACTCGCCAAACTGGAATTTCGCCGCATGTTCAGCGGCGAACACGATGCCTGTGATTGCTATGTGGATTTACAAGCCGGCTCCGGCGGTACCGAAGCGCAAGACTGGACAGAAATGTTACTTCGCATGTATTTGCGCTGGGCGGAAAGCAAAGGATTCAAAACCGAATTAATGGAAGTCTCCGATGGCGATGTGGCCGGTGTTAAATCTGCTACCATTCGTGTTAGCGGCGAATATGCTTTCGGCTGGCTACGCACAGAAACCGGTATTCACCGTTTGGTGCGTAAAAGCCCGTTTGACTCCAATAACCGTCGTCATACCTCATTCAGTGCAGTTTTCGTCTATCCTGAAATTGACGATGATATTGATATCGAAATCAATCCTGCCGATTTGCGTATCGATGTGTATCGTGCCTCCGGTGCAGGTGGCCAGCACGTGAACAAAACCGAAAGTGCGGTGCGAATTACGCATATGCCAAGCGGCATTGTGGTGCAATGTCAGAACGATCGTTCCCAACACAAGAACAAAGATCAGGCAATGAAGCAACTGAAAGCGAAGTTGTACGAGCTGGAATTACAAAAGAAAAATGCCGACAAACAAGCCATGGAAGACAACAAATCCGACATCGGCTGGGGCAGCCAAATTCGTTCTTATGTGTTAGATGATTCTCGTATTAAAGATTTACGTACCGGTGTAGAAAACCGCAATACACAAGCCGTATTAGACGGTGATTTGGATCGGTTTATTGAAGCCAGTCTCAAGGCCGGACTCTAAAAGTGCGGTCGTTTTTAAACACGTTTTTTAAATTAAAGGTAAATAAAAATGTCAGAACAAGAAGTCAAAGAATTAGATTTAAACGGCGAAATGTTAGTACGTCGTGAAAAATTAGCCGCCCTGCGCGCAAAAGGTAATGCGTTCCCAAACCAATTCCGTCGTGACGCACTCGCTCAAGATTTACATGATAAATATGATGCGGAAGAAGGCGAAGCATTAAAAGAACAGCACGTTGAAGTTGCGGTTGCCGGTCGTATCATGACCCGTCGTGCTATGGGGAAAGCCACATTTATCACCATCCAAGATATGAGCGGCAAAATCCAGCTTTATGTCGCACGCGACAATCTACCTGAGGGCGTGTATGCCGATGATGTCGGTCACTGGGATTTAGGCGATATCGTGGGCGTAAAAGGATCATTATTCAAAACCAAAACCAACGAACTCACCGTTAAAGCTACCGAAGTACAATTGCTGACCAAAGCATTGCGTCCGTTACCGGATAAATTCCATGGCTTAACTGACCAAGAAGTACGTTATCGTCAACGTTACTTGGATTTAATTTCTAACGAAGAATCCCGCCGCACTTTTATCATTCGTTCAAAAGTGGTTGCAGGCATTCGTGACTACTTTATTTCCAAAGGCTTTATGGAAGTAGAAACTCCGATGTTACAAGTCATCCCAGGCGGCGCTTCAGCACGTCCTTTCGTAACACACCATAATGCATTAGACGTAGATATGTACTTGCGTATTGCCCCTGAGCTTTACTTAAAACGCTTGGTCGTCGGTGGCTTTGAACGTGTATTTGAATTAAACCGTAACTTCCGTAACGAAGGCGTTTCCGTTCGTCACAATCCGGAATTCACCATGCTTGAATACTACCAAGCCTATGCCGACTACCACGATTTAATGGATAACACCGAAGAATTGTTACGCAAACTTGCCATCGACATTTTAGGCACAACCATCGTGAAATACGGCGAATACGAATTCGACTTCGGCAAACCATTCGAGCGTATTACCTTACACGACGCTACCATTAAATATGGTGCAGACAAAGGTATCGTAAAAGAAGATTTATACGATATTGATCGCGCGAAAGCAGTTGCCGCACGTTTAGGTATCGAAGTACAAAAATCTTGGGGCTTAGGCAGCATTGTCAACGCCATTTTTGAAGAAGTGGCAGAGCATCATTTAATTCAACCAACTTTCTTAATGGCACACCCGGCAGAGATTTCTCCGTTAGCACGTCGTAATGATGAAAATCCGGAAGTCACCGATCGCTTTGAACTCTTTATCGGCGGACGCGAAATCGGTAACGGTTTCTCCGAGCTAAACGATGCGGAAGATCAAAATGAACGCTTTGATGCGCAAGTGGCGGCCAAAGAAGCCGGTGATGACGAAGCGATGTTTAAAGACGAAGATTTCGTTGTCGCCCTTGAACACGGTTTACCACCAACAGCCGGCGAAGGCTTAGGCATCGACCGTCTCGCCATGCTTTACGCCAACGCCCCATCCATCCGCGATGTGATTTTATTCCCGGCAATGCGTCAGAAATAATGGCATGAAGTAAAACGGAAAAATTAACGGATTTCGGTGTGATATCGAAATCCGTTTTTTTATGAGCATTAATTGATATTTATAATGGCAACTCGGTGGTGGATTTTACCGTTTTTAAGGCGACTTCAGATTTGAGGGTTTTGATGCCAATATTTTTAGTGAGATAGGTATTTTTGATGCTATTGAATTGATCTAAATCGGCAACGCACATTTTGAGTAAAAAATCGTAACTCCCTGCCATTAAGTGGCATTCCAAAACTTGCGGAATTAATTTTATCTCAAAAATGAACCGCTCTTTGAGTTCCGAATCTTCTTCAAAAAAAGTGCCTTGAACATAAACGATTAAATGACAATTGACTTTCTTGGGGTTTAATAACGCCACATAACTATCAATTACGCCATTTTCTTCAAGATGATTGACTCGGCGTAAACAAGCTGAATTTGATAGCCCGATTTCATTGGCAAGTTCATTATTTTGTAAGCGTCCGTTGCGTTGTAAAGCTTTTAAAATGCGCGTATCAATGTTATCGAATAATTTCTTCAACATAAAAAAATCCTTTTTTAGAAAAGAAACAGCGAGCGCATTATAACAAGGCCACCTATGAAAAACTGTGACATAGGTGGCCTTTATTAAAATTGATGTTAAACGCTATATAAGGAGACTTGAACAACCAGTAAGATTGCCCCGATGACCAATAAGCAACCAATCATCGGCATTACAAATTTCACCCATTTATTGAATGGAATATGTAACATTTGTAATGTTACCAACACCAAACCGGTCGGTGCCAAGAATAACATGGCGTATTGACCCCAGTTATAGGCAGAAACCACGATGTCACGCGGAATACCCACTGCGTCGGCAAGTGGTGCCATAATTGGCATGGAAAGCACTGCCAAACCGGAAGAAGATGGTACGATAAGACCTAAGAAGATGAAGACCACTAATTGACCAAGAATAAAGACGCTACCCGGCATACCGCTTACTAGGTTAGACATGTAGTCCAAAATGGTGTCGGAAATCATACCTTGTTCAAGCACTAAGTTTACACCACGTGCCAAACCGATAATCAAGGAGACACCCACCAATTCGGAAGCGCCTTCGGTGAAGGATTCCACGATATCTTTTTCTTTCAAGCCACTGATAAACATAATGATAATCGTGATGGACAAGAAAGAAGCAGCCATTTGTGGGAACCACCAACCGCCGGCCATTACCCCCCAAATCATCATTGGGAAAGCAATACAGAAGAGGATTAAGATCAGTTTTCTTCTTAGGGTAAATTCAAGCACGGTATTTGGGTCAAAGTTTTTCATATAACGATGATAAAACTCTTCTCTATCTTCATAAGTATAGGAAAAACTCGGATCCGCTTTGACTTTCTTACCATACCAATATAAGTAAGCAATCACGCAAGTTGCTCCTAATACAAGACCTAGCGCACGGAAACCAATCCCTTCGGTAAATTGAATACCGGCTGCATTAGACGCGATAACCACAGAGAATGGGTTAATTGTAGAAAACGCCGTTCCCATGGAGGAGGCCAAGAAAATTGCCCCAACACAGACAATAGCATCATAGCCCAGCGCTAAAAATACCGGCACCAAAATCGGGTAAAACGCAACGGCTTCTTCTTCGATACCACAAGTGGTACCGCCAAGCACCATTAATATGGAGACGCTAAACACAATCAAGAATTCGTTGCCTTTGGTGCGTCTGGCAAGTGCCATAAGCCCGGCATTAAACGATCCTGTTCGGTTAATCACACCGATCATACCGCCCAGTACAAAGATAAAGACCATGACATCTACTGCTTCAATAGTCCCTTCCACCATGCTGATAGGAATATCTTTGATGCCTTTATAATGTTGTGTGATCCGTTGATAGGTGCCAGGAATGGCAATCGGTTTTTTGATCACCCCTTCGGTGAAATTGGACAGTTTAATTTTAATATTAAGATTATTGAGAGTTTCTTCCGTTGCAGGGTAGGTTTTATCTTGTTCCCCATAGGTTTTAACCACAAAGACCTTGTCGGTCGTATTATAGGTCAACTTAGAATAGGAACCGGAGGGAATAACCCAGGTCAATCCCACGGCGAGAATTAAAATAAAGAATAAAATCGTGAACGCGGATGGGAAATTAAAGACCTTTTTTTTATTAGACGCTTCCATAGCAGACTCCTTGTCAATGACAGCGGCGGATCGGCATAATTATTTTTATTCATTATGCCGACCGCACTTTCTCCTTTGAACAGCTAAAATACTCAAAGCACTTTGATTATTATGAATAATAAGAAATTTCTTTCACTTTATTTGTGATGCGCGTACCGGCTTTACCTTTGACGATATCCACAATATCGGAAAGCGAACCGATGACGGCGTCTTTGCCGGTATTGCGTGCGAAATTCACGGCAGCCTGTACTTTCGGTCCCATAGAACCGGCAGCAAAGCCCATTTTTTCAATTTCATCCGGTGGTGCTAGTGCGATAGCTTTTTGCGTTGGTTTGCCCCAATCCACAAAGGTGGCAGACACATCTGTTGCAATGATGAATAAATCGGCGTCCAAATTTTCGGCTAATAGCGCTGAACACAAATCTTTATCGATAACGGCTTCTACACCACGTAGATTGTGTTGCTCATCGTAGTAAGTCGG
Organism: uncultured Aggregatibacter sp.; assembly: GCF_901873365.1. Classification (GTDB taxonomy): domain Bacteria; phylum Pseudomonadota; class Gammaproteobacteria; order Enterobacterales; family Pasteurellaceae; genus Aggregatibacter. Next base: position 55,786 of record NZ_CABFLM010000049.1, on the reverse strand, counting down.
AATACCGCCTCCCCCGGCACAAATTACGATGCTGCCTTTTTCTAACAACCATTTCACCGGTTTGATTTCAAAAATGCGTTTTGGCAACGGACTTGGCACCACGCGGCGATACTTGTCGCCGTCTTGTGCAATGCTCCAGTTTTTCTCTTTCGCCAAACGTTCTGCCTCTTCTTTGGAATAGACCGGGCCGATGGGTTTGGTCGGATTTTTAAAGGCTGGGTCGTTAATATCCACTTCCACTTGTGAAAGTAATGTGGCGAACGGCACTTCAAACGGCACGAGATTTCCTAATTCTTGTTGAATCATATAACCAATCATGCCTACGGATTCTGCGCCTAACACATCTAACGGATAGGTCGGCACGTCTTTATAAGCCGCCCCTTGCAGCGCCAATAAACCCACTTGCGGACCGTTACCATGTGCAATAACTAATTCATTGTTCGGATAAATCTTCGCAATTTGTTCACAAGCGGTACGCACGTTTAATCGCTGATTTTCCGCGGTGAGCGGCTCGCCGCGACGCAATAGGGCATTTCCGCCCAAGGCAATAACAATTCTCATACGCCACCTCTTAAATTAAGCTGGAATAAAGTACAGCTTTAATGGTGTGCATACGGTTTTCTGCTTGTTCGAATGCCACATTCATTGGCGATTCAAAAACATCTTCGGTGACTTCAATACCGTTTGCCAATTCAGGGTATTTTTCTGCAATTTGGCGACCCACTTTGGTTTCGCTGTTATGGAATGCCGGTAAGCAGTGCATGAATTTCACACGCGGATTGCCGGTGCGTTTCATCAATTCAGGAGTGACTTGATACGGTAATAATAATTTAATGCGTTCGCCCCAGGTTTCTAATGGTTCACCCATGGAAACCCATACGTCAGTGTGCACGAAATCAACGCCTTTCACGGCTTTATCAATATCATCGGTGACGGTAATGCGTGCGCCACTTTGTTTTGCAAATTTTTTGCACATGTCAACTAACTCTGCATCCGGTAATAGGGCTTTTGGTCCGCAAATACGGACATCCATACCCAATTTAGCACCGATTAATAACAAGGAGTTACCCATGTTGTTGCGCGCATCACCGATATACACATATTTGATTTCACTTAATGGTTTATCGCAATTTTCAATCATGGTTAACACGTCCGCCAACATTTGGGTTGGGTGGAACTCGTCGGTTAAACCATTGAACACCGGCACACCGGCATATTCTGCTAATTCATCCACAATTTCTTGTTTGAAACCACGATATTCAATGGCGTCGTACATTCTGCCTAATACGCGGGCAGTGTCTTTCATACTTTCTTTGTGGCCAATTTGAGAGGAGTTTGGATCGATGTAAGTGACTTGGGCGCCTTGGTCATAAGCCGCAACTTCGAAAGCGCAACGGGTACGGGTGGAGGTTTTTTCAAAAATTAGCGCAATATTTTTGCCTTTTAATTTTTGTTGTTCGGTACCGGCATATTTTGCTCTTTTTAAGTCTCGGGATAAATCTAATAAATATTTGATTTCACGTTCTGAGTGATTAACAAGACTTAATAAGTGTCTGTTTTTAAGATTGAAAGCCATAATAATCTCCTTGATTTTTGTTTATTGACTTCATCCGAATAGCCAAGCTATTCACAAACGATTTATTCGACATACAACTTACTTCCTTGCGAACGTCTTTATTGTAAAAGAAAGGCAAGTAAATATCGTTTCGAATTTCCGCTCGTAATGTAAAGATTTTGAACAAATTTCTAACAAAGGGCTTTTTATTGGTATAGAATTCGAACAAAAATTTTCTATGTGAAAAAATTTTAACCTCATCACCCAACATTAATCTCATCATGAACACTGTGCTTCTTTTTTTACGTCATAACGCCATTAAAGTGCGGTATGTTTTACACAAGAAATTACGTCAAACCTATCGAATCTCCCATAAAAGCATTGAATTTACCTGTTTACTGATCGGCGCCAGCTTGGTCTCGCTGTTTTCCCTTGGCTTTGCCAAACTTGCGGATTTGGGCTTGGAATGGAACGCCCATTGGACACAACAACATCCGATTGCCGTCTGGTTTATTTTGCCTGGCGGTTTGGCGCTCTTAACCTGGTTCGTCGCCAAATACACACCTTATGTCGGTGGCAGTGGCATTCCGCAAGTCATTGCCTCGCTTAGCCTGCCCCATCACGCCAATAAAAACCGTTTAGTCGCCTTTGGACAAACTCTATGGAAAATTCCACTTACGTTTTTAGCGATGCTTATCGGCGCCTCCGTAGGACGGGAAGGTCCTTCCGTGCAAGTCGGTGCAGCCGTGATGTTATGGTGGGGCAACTTGTGCCGAAAATACGGCGTGGCATTTAATGGATTGAGTGCTAATGAACTGATGGCAACCGGGGCGGCCGGAGGCCTTGCCGCTGCATTTAATGCGCCTTTAGCCGGCGTTATTTTTGCCATCGAGGAATTGGGACGTGGTGTGCTATTGCGTTGGGAACGGCGCGTATTGTTAGGCGTACTCGCTGCCGGTTTTATTCTGGTAGCGATTGAAGGCAACAACCCCTATTTCCCGACATATCAAGGTGTCACCGATATGCCTTATTTATGTTTATGGGTTTTAGTTTGTGGTGCGGTAAGTGGTGTCAGCGGGGGAATTTTCGGCCGTTTGTTAATCAAAGGCGCAGCCGGAACCTTCCCTTTCTGTCGCCATTGGATACGCAAGCACCCTATTTTCACCGCCATTATTTTAGGCCTAATTTTGACCGCACTTGGCGTTTACACCAACGGCCAAACTTACGGCACAGGTTACCAAGTCGTTACCCAAGCACTCGATGGCCAAGCGGTACAAAGCGACATTGGCATCATGAAACTGTTCGCCACAGTAGGCACATATTGGACGGGCATTGCCGGCGGTATTTTCACCCCTTCACTCACCATCGGGGCTGGGCTTGGCGTGCAAGTGGCTGCCTTTACTGACGGTTCAGTCGACCAGCGCTTGCTGGTGTTGTTATGTATGGCAGCATTTCTCGCGGGTGCGACTCAATCGCCGGTCACCGCCAGCGTTATCGTGATGGAAATGACCGGCTGCCAACCCGTATTGATTTGGCTATTGATTTGCTGCCTAATTTCCTCCATTATTTCACGCCAATTTAATCCGAAGCCGTTTTATCACATGGCGGCAGGGCGTTTCCGCCAGCGGATAAAAGAAGAAACGCAAAAAGACATGAAGGAAAACCCATAAAAATGTCCCAAAATCAACCGCACTTTTACCGCGGACGCTTTGCCGTCGCGCCCATGCTGGATTGGACAACGCGCCATTGCCGTTATTTCCACCGCCAATTTTCCCGTCACGCGTTGCTTTATACGGAAATGGTGACCACCCAAGCCATTATTCATGCCAAGTACGATCACCTTGATTTTGATACGGCAGAAAATCCGGTGGCGTTACAACTGGGCGGTAGCGATCCAAAACAACTTCAACATTGCGCTCAATTAGCGCAACAGCGTGGTTACCAAGAAATCAATCTGAACGTAGGTTGCCCATCCGATCGTGTACAAAACGGTATGTTCGGTGCGTGTTTAATGGCAAACGCGGAACTGGTTGCAGAGTGCGTGCAACAAATGCAAAGTGCGGTGCACATTCCCGTCACCGTAAAAACCCGCATCGGCATTGATGATTTTGACAGCTATGATTTTCTCTGTGATTTTGTCCAAAAAGTGTACCAAGCCGGCTGTCAAGAATTTATCGTGCATGCCCGTAAAGCGTGGTTATCCGGTTTAAGCCCGAAACAAAATCGTGAAATTCCGCCGCTGAATTACGAACGTGTGTATCAACTAAAACAGGATTTCCCCCATTTACTCATCAGCATCAACGGTGGCATTAAAACCCTTGAAGAAATGCAACAGCACTTGAAGTATGTGGATGGCGTCATGGTGGGACGGGAAGCCTACCAAAATCCCGCGTTGCTCGGCCATATCGACCACGCATTGTTTGACGCAAATGCCCCGATTATCACCCCACGCCAAGCGGTGGAAAACATGTTTCCATACATCGAACAGCAACTCAGCCAAGGTGTCTATCTCAATCATATCGTGCGCCACATGCTCGGCGCCTTCCAACACTGTAAAGGCGCACGCCAATGGCGTCGTTATTTAAGCGAAAACGCCTACAAAGAAGGCGCAGGCATTGACGTGGTAGAAACTGCATTAGGGTTTGTAGAAGAATAAAAGTGCGGTGGATTTGGGAAATGTTTTTTAACCCCACCGCACTTAAGCATAAAGCAGGCTGCCACGTTAATTCACCCAATAAGCCGCCACACCAATCACCAACGCAAAAATAAGCAACCAAACCAACTGCAATCGCGCGCTTTTGCGGTTCACTTCTTGATTGTGCAAACGGCGTTTTTCCAACATGGCTTTATAGCGTTCCAAATCTTCCGCCTGAAAAGAAAAGCCACAATTCGGGCAATGTGTTGCGCTCTCACTGATTTTTTTACGACATTCGGGGCATCGTTGTAACATAATTCACCTTTAATACATCTGTTTTTTGGTAATGTAACGATAATGGTAAAAAACACAAGAGGGATGAATGACCTCTTTTCAATGGAGTATGAACAAATTACGCCAATATCAATCTCATTATTACTGTTTTTTTATACAGACTTTTATTGGAAATCCCCCTTGTTTGAGCTAAACTAGCGACAATTTTTTTTTAATATATTGTCGCTTTATGCAAACTCCATTTTTTCACATCGAAATTCCAACCCAAGCACAAGATCATAAAATTTTAGCCAATATTCTGCCCGGTGCGGATAGCCTTGCCGTGAGTGAAATTGCGGCGCAATTTAACGGGCTAACCGTCGTGGTGACGAACGACACCCGAAGTGCGGTGCGTTTAGAAAAAGAATTAGCGCAATTGAGCCCGCTTAATGTCACCTTTTTTCCTGATTGGGAAACCTTGCCTTACGACAGTTTTTCGCCGCATCAAGATATTATTTCTGCCCGCTTGAGCGCTTTATTTCATTTACAGCAACGCAAACAAGGCATTTTCATTTTGCCGATTGCCACCTTAATGCAACGTGTTTGCCCGCCGTCTTATTTACAACATCGGGTATTACTGATTAACAAAGGCGACCGTTTTGTTATTGAAACGCTTCGTTTGCAATTGGAAAAATCGGGTTATCGCGCGGTGGAACAAGTGTTGGAACATGGCGAATATGCGGTGCGCGGTGCCTTGTTGGATCTTTTCCCCATGGGAAGTGCGGTGCCTTTTCGCTTAGATTTTTTTGATGATGAAATTGATTCCATTCGCACTTTTGACGTAGATACACAACGCACGTTGCAGGAAATCGATCAAATCAATTTATTACCAGCGCACGAATTTCCAACGGATAATCAAGGCATTGAATTTTTCCGTAGCCAATTCCGCGCGGCGTTTGGTGAAATTCGACGGGATCCGGAACATATTTATCAACAAATCAGCAAAGGCACGTTGGCGGCAGGGATTGAATATTGGCAGCCCTTGTTTTTTGAAGAAATGGCGACTTTATTTGATTATTTCCCGGCGAATACGCTATTTATTACCGGCGAGCAAAATCAAATGCAGGGTGAGCGTTTTTATGCGGATGCGGAACAACGTTTTGAGAGTCGCCGTATCGATCCGATGCGTCCGTTATTGTCACCCGATAAACTTTGGTTGCGCATTGACGAAGTGAATCGTCAGTTAAAAAATTACCCTGCCATTGCGTTAAAAACGGAAAAAGTGCGGTCGTCCGCACGGCAGAAAAATTTGGCTATTACCCCCTTACCGCCAGTGACCATTCAATCGCAACAAAAAGAACCGTTACATCAGTTATGCCAATTTGTTGAGCATTTTAAAGGCAATATTTTATTTATCGTGGAAACGGAAGGACGCCGTGAAACCTTGTTAAGCCTGCTTGCTCCGCTAAAACTGAAACCAAAACAAATCTCTTCTTTGGCGCAAGCGACGGAAGAAAAATTGGCTTTAATGGTGAGCCCGTTGGAGCATGGTTTTATTATTGAGCAGGAGGTGCCGCTTGCCATTATTTGTGAATCGGAATTGCTTGGCGAACGCGTGCAACAACGGCAGCGGGATAAATCCCGCACGGTGAACCCCGATACCTTGATTCGCAACCTTGCCGAATTGCAAATCGGTCAGCCGGTCGTGCATTTGGATCATGGCGTGGGGCGCTACGGCGGTTTAGTGAGTTTAGAAAACGGTGGCATTAAAGCAGAATATTTGTTGCTCAATTATGCCAACGACTCAAAATTGTATGTGCCGGTGGCATCGTTACATTTAATCAGCCGTTATGTGGGCGGTTCCGATGAGACCGCCCCGTTGCACAAGTTAGGCTCTGAAGCCTGGGGCAAAGCGCGCAGTAAAGCGGCGGAGAAAATTCGTGATGTGGCAGCAGAGTTATTGGATGTGTATGCGCAACGTGAAGCGCAAAAAGGCTTTGCGTTCCAATATGATCGTGAGGAATTCCAACAATTCACCGCCACGTTCCCGTTTGAAGAAACCCATGACCAACTTATGGCAATTAATGCCGTGATTTCCGACATGACTCAACCGAAAGCCATGGATCGCCTTGTGTGTGGCGATGTGGGCTTTGGTAAAACGGAAGTGGCCATGCGTGCCGCCTTTTTAGCGGTAATGAACCACAAACAGGTTGCCGTGTTGGTGCCGACCACGTTGTTGGCGCAACAACATTTCGATAATTTCAAAGACCGCTTTGCTAACTTGCCGGTGAACGTGGAAATGTTGTCCCGCTTTAAAACGGCGAAAGAGCAGAAACAGGTGATTCAGGATTTAGCCGACGGCAAAGTGGATATTCTGATTGGCACCCATAAAATCATTCAAGGCGATGTGCAATTCCATGATCTAGGCTTGTTGATTATTGACGAAGAACACCGTTTTGGCGTGCGCCAAAAAGAAAAAATGAAACAGCTGCGCGCGAACATTGATATTCTCACCCTGACGGCAACGCCGATTCCACGTACGCTAAATATGGCGATGAATGGCATTCGCGATCTTTCCATTATTTCTACGCCACCGGCACGCCGTTTAACCATTAAAACGTTTGTGCGTCAAACGGATGAATTGGTGATTCGTGAAGCCATTTTGCGTGAAATTTTGCGTGGCGGGCAGGTGTATTATTTGCATAATGACGTGGCGAGCATTGAAAATACGTCAGAAAAACTGACCGCACTTGTGCCGGAAGCGCGCGTGATTGTGGGACACGGGCAAATGCGCGAACGTGAGTTGGAACGCGTGATGTCGGATTTTTATCATCAACGTTATAACGTGCTGGTGTGTTCTACGATTATTGAAACTGGTATCGATGTGCCGACGGCCAATACCATTATTATCGAGCGTGCCGACAATTTTGGTTTGGCACAGTTGCATCAGTTGCGCGGACGGGTTGGGCGCTCTCACCATCAAGCCTATGCGTATTTGCTCACACCGCCACCGAAACTAATGACGAAGGATGCGCAAAAACGCTTGGAAGCCCTGGAAAGCCTAGACAACCTTGGTGCCGGTTTTATTTTGGCTACTCATGATTTGGAAATTCGCGGTGCAGGGGAATTACTGGGCAACGAGCAAAGCGGACAAATTGAAAGCATCGGTTTTTCGCTTTACATGGAATTGTTGGAGCGTGCGGTGAAAGCCTTAAAAGAAGGGCGCGAGCCGTCCTTGGACGAACTGACGCAACAACAAACTGAGATTGATTTACGGATGCCGTCGCTGTTGCCGGAAGATTATTTGGGCGATGTGAATATGCGTTTGTCTTTCTATAAACGCATTGCCGGCGCGGAAAATACCGAAGCATTGGATGAATTAAAAGTGGAGCTTATCGACCGTTTCGGCACCTTGCCACAAGCCACACGGAATCTGTTACAAATTACCCAATTACGACTGGATTTAAAACCGCTCAATGTCATTCGCTTGGATGCCAATGCGCAAGGCGGATTCATCGAATTTGCGCCGAACGCCGAATTAGACCCGATGATCTTTTTACAGTTAATCCAACGCAATCCAGCGGTTTATCGTTTTGACGGGCCACATAAATTCCGCTTCACCAAAGATTTAACGGACTATAAAGTGCGGTTAGAATTTGTGGAGAATTTGGTTAAGGAAATCGTCACAAGATAAAAAATAAAGTCGCGTCTGCGACTTTATTTTTAGCGTTTCGCTTGTTGTGAATGTCCGTCACCAAGCAAGATGGCGTATTTCGCCGTTGAGGAACCGGCCTCTAATGCGATTTTCAACGCCATAGTTAACGGCACGGAAAGCAACATCCCTACGGTGCCTAATAACCAACCCCAAAATAGTAAAGATAAAAACACCACCAAAGTGGAAAGCCCCAGTTTTTTCCCCATTAAACGCGGCTCCAACACACTGCCGATAACGACGTTGATGATGACAATTGCGACCAATACGCCCAAGCCGATAATGAACCCATTTAACAGCAAAGCTTGTACAATGATCGGGATTGCCGCGATGATAGAACCGATATTGGGAATGTAGTTGAGCAGAAAACTGAGCGTTGCCCATAAGATCGCATACTGCACGCCGGCGACTTCTAATAATGCCCAAACACAAATGGCGGTCAGCACGCTCATCATGGTTTTGACGGCGAGATAGCTCATGATGCCGTTTAAAATGCGATCTAAATAATGCTCTTGCTGCCCGATATCATTCGGATTATCGCTAAATGCGATGGCAAATTTATGCTTCGCCTGAGGCGCTTCCAACAGCATGAAAATCACTACAAGCAATAAGACAAAAATATTGGTCACGACACCGGAAAAGCTTAAAAAGACACGTTGGACAAATTTCATGATGGCACTCGGATCGAAATTCTCCATAATGCTATTTTCCGAAATATCTAACGGGATTTTCCATTTTTGTGCGAGTGTTAATACATCATTGACGCGCTCTGCCAACAACTGCCGATATTGTGGAATAGATTGGCTAAATTCTTGGATCGTGCTGTTAATCAGACCGAACAGGAAGAAAAAGATCACGAAAATCAACAATAATAAGGTGGTAATCGCCAGCCAATAAGGCACTTTCCTTTTGGTCAAAAATGCTAGCAAAGGCGAGCAGATAATCGCAATAAACAATGCCAATAAAAACGGCACCACAATTTCTGAAGCCGCTTTAATGCCGGCCAAAACAATGACTATTGAAGCGCAGGCAACCAGCGCTTTAACAAGAGAAGAATGCTGCGCCATGTTTAAATAGCATCCTCATTTTCTTCGCCTGTACGAATGCGGACAACCCGCTCGACTTCATAAACAAAGATTTTGCCGTCGCCGATTTTGCCTGTTTGTGCCGTCTCTATAATGGCATCTAAACAAGGCTCCAATAGGTCATCGGGCACCACAATTTCCATTTTGACTTTCGGCAGGAAATCCACCATGTATTCTGCGCCACGATAAAGTTCCGTATGTCCTTTCTGACGGCCAAAACCACGCACCTCTGTCACAGTCATTCCGGTAATGCCAAGATCGGACAAGGCTTCTCGCACGTCATCTAATTTAAAGGGCTTAATAATCGCTTCAATTTTTTTCATTCTTTTTCCTTAGTTTTCTCTTTCAGTATTGAAACAGGCTTTGGCTTCTGCCATTAATTTTTCAATATCGGCAATTTCTTTCGGTGCTGCGGACGTCAGATTTTTGTTGCCGTAATCGGTAATCAACAAATTGTCTTCAATCCGAATGCCAATGCCTTTGTATTGTTCCGGAATATCGGCGTCTTTAGATAAATACAATCCCGGTTCTACGGTGAGTACCATGCCGGGCTCCAAAGTGCGGTCGCGATTTTCACCATATTCGCCTACGTCATGCACATCCAAACCGAGCCAATGCCCTAACCCGTGCATATAAAATTCACGATAGGCTTTTTGTTCGATTAATTCATCTACGTCGCCTTTCAGAATACCTAAACGCACTAAACCTTCGGTTTTAATACGAATGACTTCTTCGTTTGCTTTCGCAATGGAGCCGCCCGGTACCAGCAATTCAATGGCGCGTTTTTGCGCTTGTAGCACAATTCCATAGATCGCTTTTTGCGCTTCAGTAAATTGACCATTCACTGGAAATGTGCGGGTAATATCCCCTGCATACATGGCAAATTCACAGCCCGCATCAATCAGCACCAAATCGCCATCACGCAAAGGCATATCATTTTCCGAATAATGCAAAATGCAGGCATTTTCACCACCGGCAATAATGCTGTTATAGGAAGGATAACGCGCACCAAAGCGATTAAATTCATGCAAAATATCGCTTTCCACTTCATATTCTAAACGGTTCGGGCGGGTTTGTTGCATGGCTTTAATGTGTCCAAGCGCACTGATTTGCCCCGCTTGTTGCATGAGCGCAATTTCATTTTCCGATTTGAACAGGCGCATCTCACCGAGCATCGGCTTCCAATTAAAAACACTCAAAAATTCCACCGCACTTTGTTCCAGCAAGGCATCGCCCCAAGGCTGTTGCTTCGGTGCATAATAAAGTGCGGTCTGTTTTTGCACTAAATTTTTAAATTGCGGCACAAACTCGTCGATGGCATAAGCGGTATCCACCAACAAGGTTGGCGGTGCATTGTCCACGCCAAGACGGCGTCCGTTCCAAATTTCCAGTAATTTATCGGACGGGCGTACAAAAATGATCGCCTGCTGTTCACCTTGTTGTTTACGCAATAACAATGCCGAATTCGGCTCATTAAAACCGGTTAAATACCAGAAATAGCTGTCCTGACGGAAAGGATAATCACAGCCGTCATTGCGACGACGTTCAATGTCGGAAAATACCAAAAACAGGGAATCGTCCTGCATTTGTTCAAAAACCTTAGCGCGGCGTTGGGCAAATTCTTCCATCGGTAACGCTGCCATATATGCGAGATCCATCATTTATCCTTAGTGTAACGTTGGCTGTTTGTCTTCTTGTTTGGTGAAATGGGTAAAAAACAAGGTGGCGATGGTGCGCACATATTCCACGATCTCTTCCACCGCTTGCGCCAGTTCCTCGGGATCATCGTCTTCTTCGTAACCTAACTGGCAAATATCGTGTAAATCGTCCAACGCTTCGCCAATGTCGCCTTTTTCTTTATCCAAATGCGGTTGAGCCAAACCTAAACCGAGCAAAAAGTGGTTCGACCATTCTGCCAAACCGTCGGCATATTCAAAAATATTTTCCGTATCGGGCAAACAAAGCGCAAAGTCAAAGGCTTCATTATCGGCTAATTGGTGGCGAATTTGTTGATAAATGTCGGTAAGTTGCGTTAAAAGTGCGGTAGGGTAGGCGTGATTATCATTGGTAAATTGATAAAGTAATGGCTGCCAACTTTGATCTTGAATCCCTCCGCAAATTAAGCCGCTTAAAAAACCGTGTAATTCAGCAGCAGAAAGGGGAATAGAGGCGTATTGAAGTTGTTGATTTAGGTGTTGATAAGAAATTGTGGTCATTGAAATTATCCTTGTTGAAATTGCGCTTAGTCTATCATTCTTCACCTTAGGTAACCAGTTTAGAAATTGGCAAGTTTTTTCGCCTGTGGCATAATGCGCACAGTTTTCATTAGCGAATTTGGGGCAAAAAATGTCATCTAAAAGTATTGAATTATCCGTATTGGGGCAGCTGTTACGCTTAAATTGTCCGGAAGAACAACATGACGCATTGCGCCATGCCGCCCGTGAATTAGATCAACGCGTATCAGAAATGAAAGAACGCACCGGCATTTTGCAAGTGGAAAAAGTCCTTTCCATCGTTGCATTAAATTTAAGTTTCGAGCTGATGCAAGAGCAGCAGAAAACCCACTTAATTGAAGATGTCTTGAAAAATAAAATCTTACGACCGCTCGATCATTCACTGGATAATCTTTCTACGCAAAAATTCAATATGAACTAATTTTTTGTCTTGGTCACAATGTAAAATAGTGTAAGGATATGAATTATTGCTAGTCATAAAATGCAATTTCGAGTAGTATTACATCAAAGAATTTCCTGAGGTGTTCGCCAGTGGGTTATGTCCCTGAGCCGATACTTTTAATCTTATGAATTGGTTTCCTGTCATTGGTGTGCAGGCTTAGCTTGACTAAGAAGCCTAAAAATGATTTCAACTAATTCCCTTGAACCGTAGGGTTCAAGGACTGATCACCTACAACGGCACCTCGGGTTCCTTTCTGATACGACATTTATGCAAACACGCCTTTCAACCATTCAGCAACAACATCAACAATTTCGTCAGCAACTACGCCAACATATTCGAAAAGCGCGTCGGAATTTGACCGCACTTCAGCAACAACAAGCCGCTCAACGTATTACTCAACAAGCGCTTTCGTTCATTGAACAACAGCAAGCACAGCACATTGCCTTATATCTTGCCGTAGATGGCGAAATTGCGACACAACCGCTTATTGAACAGTTATGGCAACAGGACAAAAACGTGTATTTGCCCGTGCTCCATCCCTTTTGTCAAGGACATTTACTCTTTTTGCGTTATTTGCCTGACACGCCTATGAAAGCCAATAAATTTGGGATTTTTGAACCGCACTTAAACGTACAAAATGTGATTCCGCTTGAGCAGTTAGACGTGATTTTTACGCCGTTAGTCGCGTTTGATAAGCAGGGCAATCGCCTTGGCATGGGCGGGGGATTTTACGATCGCACGTTGCAACATTGGCAACAGAAACATTTCATTCCGATTGGTTTAGCGCACCAATGTCAGCAAGTGGATACCTTGCCCGTTGAAAGCTGGGATATGCCGTTGGAACGAATCTTTGTGGGATAAAAAAACCTCCGATAACTCGGAGGTTTTTTGTTTATTTTTGAGGTGCTTTCAATTCCGGTGCTTTTGGCTTTTCCGGTTCAGCAAATTTCTTACCTTCATTCGCCGCAATGATTTTTGCCGTTTGATCCGCTAATTGTTTTAAATTCATTCTTTCATAAGATTCTTTCATTAATGGCAGCGCCTCTAACGTGGCTTGAGTGTCCGGATACAACTTCAACATAGACACGACACGGTTAGCCGTTGCTACATAGGCATCGCGTTTAAAATAAAATTTCGCGATCGCTAACTCATGACGTGCAAGGCTCGCTTTAATATACGCCATACGCGCTAAGGCATCCGGTGCATAAGGGCTATTCGGGAAATGTTGCACCAAATTTTGGAAGTTAGAAAACGCCGTTTTAATCGAGGTATTCTCACGTGTTGCGCGATCGACGCCGAAGAAATCTTGGAAGAAGTTATCCCCCAAAGCGGAATTGGCTAACCCTGCCATATATAAGGCGTAATCTAAATGATCGCTATGCGGAAAACGTTGAATAAAGCGATCAACAGTGACTAACATTTCGGTGTAATCCTGTGATTTATAGTAGGCATAAATCAAATTCAGTTGCACCTGTTCACTATATGAACTGCCCGGAAAACGATTATCCACCGCCGTTAAATAACGGATTGCCTGACTATAATCCCCTTTTTGCAAATAGGTTTGACCGGTACTGTATAATTCTTGCTCCGGTGCTTGCTCGACATCTTGCTTAGAACCGGAACACGCCGTAACCGCCAATGCAACAAAAGCCAAAAGTGCAAGGGATTTAAGTTTACGCATTAAATAGAATCCTTATTTTTACGAAAAATGAGAAATGAGTTACAATTGCCCGATATTGTATAGAACATTGCTAAATAAGCAAACTTGATTAACGGATTTTTTATTTATGGCACAAATTACTCTCTCGGCAACCGTGCAACCGCAACAAATGGGACAGCGCTTAGACCAAACCCTGGCGGAATTGTTCCCCGACTATTCCCGCTCCCGTTTAAAAACATGGATTGAGGAGGATTTGGTGTTGGTCAATGGCGCTGTGCAAAATGTACCGCGCACCAAGGTTTACGGTGATGAACAGATTGAGATTACCGTAGAAATTGAAGATGAAACCCGTTTCGAGCCGGAAAACATTCCGTTAAATATCGTTTATGAAGACGAGGACATTCTCGTTATCAACAAACCCAAAGATCTTGTCGTTCACCCCGGTGCAGGCAATCCTAAAGGCACTGTTCTCAATGCGCTACTTTACCATTACCCACAAATTGCCGAAGTGCCGCGTGCGGGCATTGTACATCGTTTAGATAAAGACACCACGGGCTTGATGGTCGTCGCCAAAACCATTCCCGCGCAAACCCAGTTGGTGCGTGATTTGCAAAAACGCAAAATCACCCGCGAATATGAAGCCGTTGCCTGCGGCATCATGACCAAAGGCGGTACCGTGGATGAGCCCATGGCGCGCCACCCAACCAAACGTACTCATATGGCAGTGCATCCGATGGGCAAACCTGCCGTTACCCACTATCGCATAATGGAACGTTTCCGCGATTATACCCGCCTACGTTTGCGTTTAGAAACCGGCAGAACCCACCAAATCCGTGTGCACATGGCACATATCGCCCATCCATTATTAGGCGATCAAACCTATGGTGGTCGTCCGCGTCCTCCAAAAAATGCCAGCGAAGAATTGATGGAAGTATTGCGCAATTTTAAGCGTCAGGCATTACATGCGGTGATGTTACGTTTACAACACCCGATTAGCGGCGAAATGATGGAATGGTACGCTCCCTTGCCGGACGATTTTGTGGAATTAGTGACCGCTTTAAAAGCGGATTATGTTCTCCACAAAGACGAATTGGATTATTAATATGCAAGCCATTAAACCGAACTGGAACGCCCCGCAAAACGTGAAGGCATTCACTACGCTTCGCTATGGCGGTGTGAGCCTTGCGCCTTATGACAGTTTTAATTTGGGTAACCATGTAGGCGACGATAAAAACGCCGTGAAAATCAACCGCACTTTATTGGTAGAAAAATGCCATTTGCCACAAATGCCGTTGTTCTTAAACCAAACTCATAGCACGCGCGTATTAACCCTGCCTTATGACGGGGAAGATTTCAATGCCGATGCGGTTTATACCAGCCAACCGAATCAAGTGTGTTTAGTGATGACTGCCGATTGTTTGCCCGTGTTATTTACCAATAAACAGGGCACAGAAGTGGCAGCTGCCCATGCCGGTTGGCGCGGATTATGCGATGGTGTATTAGAACAAACTGTCGCCAAATTTCACTGTCCACATGAAGACATTTTAGCATGGTTTGGACCGGCTATTGGCCCAACGGCTTTCCAAGTGGGTCAAGAGGTTATCGATCAATTTGTTGCCCAAGATCCCCAAGCCATATCCGCCTTTATCGCAGATCCAAAAGCGAAAGACAAATTCCTCGGCAACCTTTACCAAATCGCTACGCAACGTCTCAACGCTCTCGGTATTACCCAAATCAGCGGTGGCGAATACTGCACTTATCTTGAAGCAGACAAATTCTTTTCTTATCGCCGAGAGAATGTCACAGGAAGAATGGCATCGGTAGTATGGATTAACGGATAATTTGATTTCTCATCCGGTGTCATGAAAAAATGCGGTTAAAAAATAACCGCACTTTTTTATTGCATTTTTATCGTTGATTACATTCCAATCACCACGCAGCTAATCACGCTTTGTGCTTTTTCCTGCATTTTTACGGCAGCATTTCGATCGCCGGCAGGGCCGACAACAACACGATTCCAATCCGCACTTTCATTCACTCTGGCATTTAATCCGAGTGCGTTTAATTTAACCTGTAATGCATCAGCCTGCGCTTTATTTTTAAATGCGCCACATTGTAACCCGTAGCGGCGCTCACCCGTGCTGGCTGTTTGTGGTGATGCCGGTTTTGCCGTTTGTTGTTGTGGCTGAGGTTGTGACGGCGATTGCGGTTGTGGCACCGGCTCAGTTTTTTTCGGTGGCTCGGTTTTCACGACTGGTTCCGCTTTTTTCTCTTCTTTTGGCGGCGTTACTTTTTTCGCCTCTTTCGCTTCTACCACTTGCGGTTTGGCTTGCGGTTGCACTGGGGGTTGTGTCGTTTGTGCCGGGGCTTGAACCGGTGCTTGCGCCGTTTGTGGTGCAGTTGTGGCTTGAGCCTCAGCTGCTTTGCTGCGCGCCAGTTCCGCTTGTTTTTGTTCTTCTTCCATCGCTGCTAAAATCTTACGTTGTTCTTCCGTTAAACGCATATTTTTATCCAACGATTTCGGATTATTATCAATTGGCACAGTGCGGGTTTCTAGTGCTTGAATATAGCTCCACACTTCTTCCGGACGATTCGGCAAGACACTTTTCGGTTGTGTTTTTTCCACTGTAGTGGCAGACTCTGCCACAGGCTCCGGCGCTTTTTCTTTTAATAAATAAAGCCCAAGTCCAAAAGCAACGACCACCATGGCGGCAATCATTAATAGCAAGGATTTGTTATTTTTATTTTGTTTCTTCTTTTTCTTCATGCTGCTGCGCGCAGCGTAATCACGTTGAGCCACAATAAAACCTGTTCAATTTAAAAAGATAATCATTAAAGGGATGAAATAAAAATTCGCGTAATTCTACTGAAAAATTGCCTTATTGACTACCACAAAGCCGAAACTAGCTTAAATCCAATGGATCCACATCTAAAATCCACCGCACTTTTGTTGCTTGATCGGCTTGATCTCGTTCAAACGCCGTCAAGACCTGATGCAAGGTGGCGCGAGAAGGATTTTGCAACAATAACTGCCAACGATATTGCCCCGCTTTTTTGCTGAATGGCGCCGACATCGGCCCGAGGATTTGTAATTCCGGTGCAATATCTCGTTTCACCTGCTGTAAATATGCCGCAAACTGCGCCAATAAATGCTCTGCGTCTTCACTATGGCGGCTTTGCGCTTTGAACAACGCTTGTGAACTAAAAGGCGGCAATCCCATGGCTTTACGCAAGGCGAGAGCATTGTGGGCAAATTGGTTGTAGCCTTGTTGCAACAGGCTTTGTAACAAAGGATGTTCCGGATAATGGGTTTGTAAAAGCACTTCGCCTTGTTGCGCACCACGCCCAGCACGGCCTGCCACCTGCATATAAAGTTGAGCCAACCGTTCTTCTGCACGGAAATCTAATGAAAATAATGCACTATCCACATTGACTAACGCGACTAAGGTGACATTCGGGAAATGATGTCCTTTTGCCAACATTTGGGTGCCGATAAGAATTTGGCTTTTGCCCTGTTGAATATCCGCTAAATAACCTTCCAATTTGCCTTTGCGCGCCGTCGTGTCACGGTCAATTCGAGCAATGCCGTAATTGGGAAAAATGGCTTTTAAGGTATCTTCTAGCTGTTCTGTACCTAAGCCCGTGGTGATTAATTGGGTTGAACCACAATTTCCGCATTGGCGCGGAATCGGTTTTTGTGCACTGCAATGATGACAACGCAATACATTATGTTGTTGATGATAGGTATAAGGTTTATCGCAATGGCGACATTCCGCTATCCAGCCGCATTCATGGCACAACAACACCGGCGCAAAACCGCGTCGATTCAAAAACAGCAACACTTGATTGCCTTTTTCTAAATGCGCCTGCATGCGTTTTATCAGGATTTCCGATAAACCATTGCGCATTGACTGATGTTTTAAATCAATGACGTGTTGTTGAAGTGCGGTGGACTGATTGGCTTTTTCTGATAGACATAAACGCTGATATTTCCCCTGCTGCACATTATTCAAACTTTCCAAACAAGGGGTTGCCGACCCCATTAAAACGGGAATATTCAGTTGTTTTGCATACACCACCGCCAAATCCCGAGCATGATAACGCCAACCGTCTTGCTGCTTAAAAGAAGCGTCATGCTCTTCATCGATAATAATTGTGCCTAAATCGGCAAATTGCGTAAACAACGCCGATCGCGTGCCAATAATGACCGCACTTTGTCCGCTACGCGCACGTTGCCATACCTGCAAGCGTTGCGTATCATTTAAATTGGAATGCAACACATCAATCACCACGTTAAAACGGGCTTGGAAACGACTTACCGTTTGTGGCGTTAGCCCAATTTCCGGCACCAAGACCAACACTTGTTTACCTTGATTTAAAATCTCTTCAATAAATTGCAGATAAATTTCCGTTTTGCCGGAACCTGTCACGCCGTCCAACAACCACGCGACAAACCCTTGGGTAAATTTCAATTGGCTGAATACCAACGCTTGTTGTTTATTAAGCGTTAATCGATCGGCCTTATTCACAATTGGTTCACCGGCTAATTGTTGTTGCCAGGTTTGAATTGCCGGATCTTGAGCGATTTCGGTAATGTATTCTTTGGCTTTCAACGCCGACCAAATACCACTGCCAAAGGGATTGTTGCCTTTTTCCATCCCCTCCTTTGCCGCCTGCAATGCTTCAAGCTGTTTTTTCGAGCGTTTTAGCAAACCTTGCGCCAATGCTTGCTCGCCAAGTGCGGTCGGTGTCCAAAAAACTTTTTGTTTTTCCACCGCACTTTCCCCTTGGCGCAGCTTCACCGGCAAGGCTTGCGATAACACTTCGCCCAACGGGGCGTGATAATAATTTGCCGCCCAATTTAAGAACTGCCAACTTTTCGGAGAAAACAGTGAAGTATCATCCAGACAGGCTAGCACAGGTTTCAACTGTTCTTCAGGCACGTCCGTCTGTTCCACCACGTCAACGACAACGCCAACCCGTTTCTGCGCCCCAAAGGGCACAAGCACCCGCGCCCCAACGACAACCTTCATTGACGCAGGGAGGATATAGTCAAAATAGCGATGTAGCGGCACCGGAAGTGCGATTCGGGCAAATGGCATGAATGGAAATTCAGTGAAATAAAATGGGCTCGGAATATAGCATTTTGGGGGATTGTTGTCTATTTAGGGGCGGATGGGTTGAATGTTATTTTCTTTTTCTGTAAAATTCGCAACCTTACACACAAGCGTGCCATTTTAAATGGCGTAATATCAATCTCATGCGGTGTCAGGGATTGCTTCTGCGATTGGCTTGATAGCGGCATGGCTTCAACTTTGAGGTTTTCTATGAAACAAGGTATTCATCCTGAATATAAAGAAGTTACGGCAACCTGTTCTTGCGGTAATGTGATCAAAACTCGTTCTACTTTAGGCAAAGACATCAACCTTGATGTGTGCGGTAAATGCCACCCATTCTACACAGGTAAACAACGTGTTGTTGATACTGGCGGTCGTGTTGAACGCTTTAACAGCCGTTTCAAAATCCCAAGTTCAAAATAATCTCATTTTGCAAGCCCTGCCTATGGTAGGGCTTTTTTACAGGTAATCGTTAATTTTCAATTACTTTTCAAACATCGTTAATGGCATTTAACGTTTGATATTTTAGGTAGTTACACCATGTCCTATCTTCTTTTAGCCTTGTTTTTTTTGGCTGCCGTTATTTTCATTTTTAATTCTCACTATCGCTGGACGTATTTTTTTGCTATTGCGTTATTTCTCTTTTTTTTCGGGGGAATGACCTTCTTTTCCGGACAGTGGCAAAGAGGTTTGAATTTTGCGTCGATATTGTTTGTTGTTTTGATGTTATTTCATCGTTTAAAAATTCATTATTACAAACAGCCTTTATTGATTTCAGATTTTTTACTGGTCGCCGATTGGCGTAATTGGGAAACGCTCTTGCATTATAAAGGCGCGATTTTGGCGATTTTCGGTTTGATCGGTTTGTTGATTTATGCCATTTTCGGTTGGGCGGATGCAGATATATTGCCGGTGTATTGGCGGATTTGTGCAGGGTTAGTCAGTGTCGCTGCTTTGGGGTTGATGTGGCATTATTCTCACCATCCTCAAGCGGTGAAAGTTTGGCTGGACTCTTTACCGGATGATGGCAGAGATGTGTTTTTAAATTTGCCGATGTCTTGTCGGGGTGTCTTTTTTAGTGTGCCGAATTTTTCCGGTGACGGTCAACAATTTCATGAAAAAATGACCGCACTTTTCACTAATAAAGCGCATTTTCAAGGAGAAACAAAGCCGGATATCGTGGTGTGTTTGCAAGAGTCCACGCTGAATCCGCACCAATTTGATTTTGATCAGCAGACGATTCCACCGCTTTCTATGTTTGAAAAACAAGAAGAGACCGTTTTTATGAGCCCGTTGCGTGTGCATACCTTAGGTGGGGCGACGTGGAAATCGGAGTTTGCTTTCTTGGCCGGGGTGCCATCCACAGATTTTGGCGCATTGGCAAACGGCGTGTTCTATTCCGTTGTTCCGCATTTAACCTGCGGGTTGGTGAAAAATTTGCGTGAGCAAGGCTATTTTTGTGTTGCCTTATCGCCTTTCACGAAAGGGAATTACAATGCCAAATCCGCCTATGATCATTTCGGTTTTGATTTAATGTTACAGCCGCAGGATTTAGGCTATCCTGCGCCGTTGGGCAAAAATCTGTGGCATATTGGCAGCGATGAGATGTTGAAGTATGCCGAGATGATTTTGCAAAAACAACATCCGTTATTACAGCATGTTCAACAACCGATGTTTGTTTATGTATTAACCATGAAGGAACACGGGCCGTATCATACGGATACGCCGAATCGTTTTAATTTGGTTAAAGACGGCTTGAGTCAGAAAACGATTGCTTGTTTGAATGATTATACGCAGCGTATTGTGGCGCTAAATCAAGCGACAGAAGCCTTTCACCACTCTTTAAAACAACGCAATACGCCTTATGTGTTCGCGTATTTTGGGGATCACCAAGTGGCGTTTGATAATTGTTTACCACCGAAGTTGGGACAATATGCGAATCCGGATTATGTGACGCAAGTGGTGGTTCGAAGTAATATGCCGTCAAGTTTTACGCAACACCAAACGTTTTTGGATTTGGCTTTTGTTGGCGGATTATTGCTTGAGATTGCCGGATTGCCGGTTGAAGATGACTTTATGCGCGCGAATATTGCCATGCGGATCTTGAGCGAAGGAAAATTAGAAGATGCGGAAGATCAAAGTCTGGTGAATGATTATCGTCATTATTTATATCAACATCTGAAAATTGCCAGATAAAAAGTGGAAAGTTAAAAAAACTGTACCTTCGTAGCGTGCAACTTGTTGCACGAATGATTAACCTTGATGCGTAATTCATGATTTCGTGCGTAGCGTGCATCTTGATGCACGAATGATTAACCTTGATGCGTAATTCATGATTTCGTACGTAGCGTGCAACTTGTTGCACGAATGATTAACTTTGATGTGTAATTCACAATTTCGTGCGTAGCGTGCATCAATATGCACGCTACGATTCTTTTATCGTTACTTAAAATGTTCGCTTATTTTTATTTTCTCTTAGTGCGCTGACGTTGTTTTTCTTAACAACGCATAACCTAACAAGGCTGACACACACGAGCCCAATAAAATACCGAGACGAGAGAGGGTGTCAAAGTTATCATGCCCGGTTTCTCCGAAGGCAAGGCCGGCAAGGAACATTGACATGGTAAAGCCGATACCGCAGAGTACGGCAATCGCAAAAATCTGCGTGAAATGGATGCCTTCAGGTAATTTTGCAAGGCGTAATTTCACCGATAAGTAACTGAACAGGAAAACGCCAAGCGGTTTGCCGATGATTAAACCGAGCATAATGCCCAAGGTGAGTGGTGAGCTTAAGCTGGAGAATCCCACGTTTTCCAAGGAGACACCGGCATTAGAAAACGCAAATAACGGCAGAATCAAATAGCTACACCATGGCGCCAAAATGTGTTCGAATTGATGCAAGGGTTTTTCACCTTGGCGTCCCTGCATTGGGATACAAAAACCGATGATCACGCCTGCCAAGGTGGCATGAACGCCTGATTTGAGTACGGAAGCCCATAAAATTAAGCCGACCACCATATAGGCGCAAAGCGCACTGACTTTAAAGCGATTCATTGTGACCAAAATACTGATGGTGATTGCGGCGGTAATCAGCGCCGGCGTACTGAGTTCGTGTGAGTAAAAAATCGCAATGACAACAATGGCGCCGAGGTCATCAATAATGGCAAGTGCCAATAAAAACACTTTGAGCGGCAAAGGGACGCGCTTGCCTAAAAGTGCAACGATCCCGACGGCAAAAGCAATGTCTGTTGCCATAGGAATTGCCCAGCCAGACTGAATTTCCGGCGCACCTTGCGCAATTAAAAAATAAATTAAAGCCGGTACTACCATACCCCCGATTGCCGCAATGGCAGGGAAGATCGCTTGTTGATAACTTGAGAGCGAGCCTTCTAGCATTTCACGTTTGACTTCCATGCCAACCAAAACGAAAAATACTGCCATAAAACCATCGTTTACCCACATGAGTAGGGGCTTGGCAATACTAAATGCGCCAAATTGTACGCTGACGGGGGTATCTAAAAAGTGAAAATAGTTTTCGCTCAGTGCCGTGTTGGCGAGCACAATGGCCATCAAGGCAAAAATCAGCAGCAATACGCCACCGCTGGCTTCAGATTGGAAAAATTTTTGGATATGTTGCATAAACAATAATACTCCCTGAGATAACGCCTGAAAGGCAAAGCATAAATATGAAAGTTAAGAAAGTTACAGGAAATGAATGATATTTTCAAGAAAAGTCGGGATTGATTAATGTTATTCGCACTATTTTTTATTTTTAAAGCGATTTCATTTATTTTGGCAAGCAGCATGTCATTACATTAATTTTTGTAAATAGGCTTTGCCGAGCTGATTCATTTGATGTTGAATCCATAACTGTCTGCGTTTGGTGTAAGCGCCAGGTGCATTAACATGATAAACGATCGGGTTAGGCAAAACGGCGGCTAAAAGTGCGGCTTCATTTGGCGATAAATTTTTCGCTGACTTTTTGAAATAAAATTGGCTGGCGGCTTCCACGCCGTAAATTCCTTCACCGAATTCGGCAATGTTTAAATACACTTCTAGAATGCGTTTTTTAGACCAGAGGGTTTCTAACAACAGGGTGGCAGGCACCTCAATTCCCTTCCGAAGCCAACTTTGTCCATGCCATAAATAGAGATTTTTAGCAGTTTGTTGAGAAATCGTTGACGCGCCACGCGTGCGTTGGCTTTTTTGATTATACTTGAAGGCTCTTTCAATGGCATTGAAATCAAACCCGTAATGTGTCGGAAAATTTTGATCTTCGGCGGCAATCACGGCTAATTGCATTGGCCAAGCAATATCGTCAATACTAATCCATTGGTAGCGTGTCGTGTATTTCATATCGCCGGCGAATAAATGGGCGATTTTTTGTTGCAACATATACGCTGAGCAGGGGATGGGAATAAAGCGAAAAAGAAATGTGATGGCAACGATGGCGAGAAAAAAACGAATGAAAAAACGCACCGCACTTTTGTAGGAAAAGTGAAATCGGCGCAATCTGACGTTAAACGGCGTTAACCGTTTCAAAATAACATTAGTCAGCTTTTTGTGACACATTCAGTTGGTTTCTTATCCAGTCGATAAATTCGGGATCCATGGTTTTTAGCATATTGGAACCCCGTGTAATGGTTGCTGCGCTGGTATTGAGATTTTGTTGAATTTCTCGTTGTGGTAGGTTTTTATCCAATAATTGCGCGATAATTTGTAAGCGTAACCCTACGGCATCCCGTTCGTCAGCGGTGAGCAATAAGGTTAAGACATCTTGTGCTTTGCCCTGTTCGAATGCGGTTTTTAACATATCAAGAAAGGCATTCCATTGTTCTAAATTGCGACTAATGTACATATCAACGATCCTACATCCTATACTATTAAACTAGTGCGTCTAGTATAGCCGATCATATTCTTCATTGCTAAAAGTTTGTGGATCTTCTTTGTTTTGCAATCGCTGATAGTAAAAATCGTAAGTCAGGACATTTTGCACATAGCCGCGCGTTTCATAAAAAGGAATGGATGCCACGAATTCGTCCATTTCTAACTTACCATTTGCGCGTGCTAACCATTTTTCCACACGATGTGCGCCGGCATTATAAGCTGAAGCAATGAGAATCCGGTTATTTGGATATTTGGCATTTAACTCTGCCAAATAGGCAGTGCCGAGCAAAATATTATTGAGCGGCTTAAATAAATCTGCTTCATCCGTATAAGGCAATTTGGCATGACTGGCAGTCGCTTTGGCGGTACTTGGCAAAAGCTGCATTAATCCGCGCGCATTGGCGGAAGATTGTGCTTGTGGATTCCATGCGCTTTCTTGTCGGGAAATTGCCATCGCAAACGTTTTACTGACAGGCGTGTTTCGCGATGCTTGCGGTTTGCCTTTGCTTAAGGTAAGACGGCGTGGTTTTAATGCAATGTCATAATAATGGCTATAAGCCATTGGCAGGCGCACTTGAATGTAATCTAATGCCTTCGCAATAATGGTGCCATCCACACCTAAATCAAACCAGTTTTGTTGGTTGGCATATTGGCTGAGTGCAATTTGTTTTTCTTTTTTCTGATCGGCAGGAAGATTCTCTAACAGGAAACGCCAACGTTGTTTCGCGGCACCAAGTCGATCCAGTTGGCGCAATTCGGCAATTTCTTCCAATACCGGTTGTACCTCGTTAAATGTATCGGCCCAAGTTTCATCGGTCATGCTCGGGGTAATGGGTAATTTAGGTGGCTCGAAATGATAACGCTTACCACGGGTTTGGGGATCTAATTTGGCTGCCGCCAACATCGGATAAAATCCTCGTTCATGAGAAAGTGCGGTCCATATTTCTGTTGTTTTTTGGCTATCGTTTTTCGCGATGGTTTTGGCGAACCAATAACGCCATTCTTGTTTTTGACGGCCTTCATCAGAGAGGGCGTTGAGCCATGGCAGTAAATCGGTTTTTTGCCAAATCGCCATGCGTAAACGGCGTTCGGTGAGGCTATCTGCTTTTAATTTAATAATTTCCGCATCCCGCCATTGTTGAAATGACGGGCTTTCGTTATCAAAAAAACGATTTAAAAACGCGATTTCCCATTCACGCATTTCCGTATCAGTCAGTTGCCAGTCTTTCGCCCATTGTGCATAAGGCGTAAAGCCGGGATCTTTCATGTTTTCGGGCAACGTACGCAAATAGCGCGGAAAACTTTGTACCACCGCAAATTTCAGTAGAGGAGTGTTATTTTCCGTCAGCGGTAATCTTGCGGTGAATTCGGCTAAACTTGCCGGTGTTTTGATGAGTGTTTGCAACAGTTGTAATTGGGCGGCAATCTTTTCGTCTTCGTTCTCACCGGTCATGCGATGTAATTCCGTGGCTAAGAGTGCTAAGCCGTTTTCATCATTTTTGGCAAAGAGATTTTCCGCTTTTTGATAAACTTTCGCTGCCGTTCTGCCGCCGCGAGCATACCACGCTGCCCAAAGTTGAGCATCGTTAGGCAGTTTGCTGTTAGCTAACCAAAGCTGTTCATAACGAGAAATAATATTGGTATTTGCGTTGGAAGCTTGTTTTTTATCTGTTGTGTTGTTTGTGCTTTCCTGTTGCAGTTCGGCGTTTAAAACGGCAATTTGCATTTCCAAGGTGTTTGGCGTAATGCGTTGCGCATAATGGACTAATCCTTCCGTATCATTCGCATTTATTAATAGCGTGAAAAGACTTTGTTCCCATCGTGAACGTAAAAAATGCGCAGGATATTGTTGGATAAGTTGTTCTATTTCTTGTTTTAATGTGTTGACATCTTCCGCTGGGGTATCTTGATTGACGCTTTTTATGCGCGCTTCGAGGTAAGCTGACATGGCGTCTGTTTTTAGAGGATAGTCTTTTAGGGAATCAATAAGTTTAAGATATAACTCGGCGTTATCGGAAACGTTGTTATTTTTCACCGCACTTTTTAACAGATTTTCTAACTGTAAAAATGTCGCCCGTTGAGCAAGGTGTTTGAGTTCATCTGCATGTTGGGCTTTCGACCATTCGGCTTGTTCATGGGATAGGTTCGGTTTACGTTCAGCCTTATGAGCATGTGATCCTAAGGCTGAAAACGAAAGTGCGGTCAACATGAGCAGAGAAATGGAAGCTTGTTTCAAATATCGCATCGTGAGGTTCCGACAAAGATAAATAAGGTGAAAAGAAGGTGTGGGGTAATAACCGCTTAATTAACCTCTTTTACGCGCAATTCTTTTGGCACTTCAAAGAACATATTTTCTTCGAGTCCCTGCAATTCTTCTACATCCGTGACGCCAAATTCTTTCATGCGCGCAATCACCGATTGCACTAATTCTTCCGGCGCGGAAGCACCCGCAGTGACACCAATGGTTTGCACGCCGTTAAACCAATCCGGCTGAATATCATTGGGATCATCAATTAACTTAGATACCACGCCCATTCGAGAAGCCAGCTCTGCCAAACGGTTAGAGTTAGAGGAGTTTTTGGAGCCTACCACGACCACTAAATCCGATTGTTTTGCCAGTTCGCGCACGGCTTGTTGACGATTGGTTGTGGCATAACAAATGTCGTTTTTATGCGGGCCTTGAATCGCAGGGTATTTTTCTTTTAATGCACTGATGGTTTCCGCCGTGTCATCTAAAGACAGCGTGGTTTGTGTCATAAAGGTTAAATCATCATTGTGGCTTACGGGGAGATTAGCAATATCCTCAATACTTTCAATGAGATAAATACCACCCTCTTGATTGCCGTATTGCCCCATGGTGCCTTCCACTTCCGGATGGCCTTTGTGGCCGATGAGAATCGCTTTCGTCCCTTTTTTACTGGCACGCGCCACTTGCATATGTACTTTGGTCACCAAAGGGCAAGTGGCGTCAAATACTTTGAGATTGCGGTCTTTCGCTTCTTGACGTACTGCCTGAGACACCCCGTGGGCGGAGAAAATGACTATCGCGCCGTCCGGTACTTCGCTCAGTTCTTCCACAAAAATGGCACCGCGCTCACGCAAGCCGTTCACCACAAAACGGTTATGCACCACTTCGTGACGGACATAAATAGGTGCGCCATGAATTTCCAACGCCAGTTCAACAATACTGATGGCACGATCAACGCCGGCACAAAAACCGCGTGGGTTGGCTAAAATTATCTTCATTTTTGACCGCTCTTTTGTTTGTTCTTATCACCTTTAAAGGCATCTAATGCCAGTAAACCGGCGCCGATACAAATGGCAATGTCCGCCACATTAAACACTGGATAATGATAAATATCCCAATAAAAATCAAAGAAATCCACTACAAAACCGTTATATGCACGGTCCACCATATTGGCAAGTGCACCACCAATAATGAGTGCGTAGGCGGAATTTTGTAATGTTTGATCGGCACGATTTTTCTTCATGAAATACGCCAGCATCAGAGAAATACCAATCGCCAACAGAATAAAGAAATATTTTTGCCAACCATCATGATCCGCCAAAAAGCTGAATGCCGCACCATAATTTCGTACATAAGTGAGATTAAACACCGGCAGAACATTTATACTTTCATACAAATCAAATTTTTGTACCACAATATACTTTGTCAGCAAATCAAGCAAAAAAGCGACCGCGCTTAGCCAGAGACAAGAGAGTCCGGATTTTTGTTGGGACATAATGTTTCCTAAATAAAATCATGATCAAAATTAGGTCGCCATTCTAGCACAAGGCAAGGTTTTATACAGAAAAAGGTGATGAGAAAGCGAATAGATACACGTCATTTTATGTTGCAGGCGAACACCATGGAATGACGTAATGGATTTTCGTGAAATGGCAAAGCGTTTAAAACGTGTTGAAAAATCACCGCACTTTTCAGTCAGGTGTCGATAGTCAGGTTTGCTTTTTGTGAAATTTACAATATGATAGCCGCCCTTTTATTTCTAGAATTGAGACGATTATGTTGGGTATAGATTTTATTGAACTGTTAGGTTACACCGCGACCTTTTTTGTCGCGGCTTCATTTTTGTTTAAATCGATAGTTTCCCTCAGAACCGTTAATTGTATCGGTGCGATTTTATTCGTCATTTATGGACTCGTTAAACAGACTTATCCGGTTGCGTTATTGAATATCTTTTTAGTCGCCGTAAATCTGTATCAACTGTGGCGACTAAAACAGGAGAAGCAATAGAAAGATAAAAAGCTGAACCTCTCTTGAGATTCAGCTTTTCTTTTATCTGTGAACAACTATGTGAATTAGGCTAATTCCGCACGTAATTTCTTCGTAACATCTACCATCACTTTTAATGCGGCGATGGTTTCCGGCCAGCCGCGGGTTTTTAGGCCACAGTCCGGATTTACCCATAAGCGTTCTTTTGGCACCACTTGTAACGCTTTGCGAAGAAGATGTTCGATTTCCTCTGCGGTCGGTACGCGTGGGCTGTGGATGTCGTACACGCCCGGGCCGATGTCGTTCGGGTATTTGAAATCACCGAAAGCGGTAAGCAATTCCATGTCGGAACGGGAGGTTTCGATGGTGATCACGTCAGCATCTAGGGCGGCAATGGCCGGTAAAATGTCGTTAAATTCGGAATAACACATGTGTGTGTGAATTTGCGTATCATCTTTACAACCCATTGAACTTAAACGGAAAGCTTCACCTGCCCATTGTAAATAAGCGTCCCAATCGGCACGTTTGAGCGGTAAGCCTTCGCGAATGGCCGGTTCGTCAATTTGGATGACTTTGATCCCCGCTTTTTCTAAGTCCAACACTTCATCGGAAAGCGCTACAGCAATTTGTTTACATACCGTGGAACGTGGAATGTCATTACGTACGAAAGACCATTGTAAAATCGTTACCGGGCCGGTCAACATCCCTTTCATCACTTTGTTGGTGAGGCTTTGAGCATATTGCGACCAACGCACGGTCATTGGTTCCGGACGGGTCACATCGCCGTAAATGACCGGTGGTTTGACGCAGCGGGAACCGTAACTTTGTACCCAACCGAATTTGGTAAACGCGAAACCATCGAGCAATTCACCGAAGTATTCCACCATGTCGTTACGTTCTGCTTCGCCATGTACTAACACGTCTAAATCCAATTTTTCTTGCTCGCGCACCACGAATTCAATTTCTTTTTTCATTGCCGCTTCGTAATCCGCCAAGCTGAGATCGCCTTTTTTGAAGGCGGCACGGGCATGACGAATTTCTGTGGTTTGCGGGAAGGAACCAATATTGGTGGTTGGCAGCAACGGTAGATTTAACCACGCATTTTGTAACTTAATCCGTTCTGCAAATGGCGATTTACGTTGATCGGCATTTTTCGGCAGATTTGCCAAACGTTCCGCCACACAAGTGCGGTGGATTTCACGGGAGTTTTTACGCGCATCAGCTGCCGCTTGGCTAGCATCAAGATCAGCTTGCACAGCTGCTCTGCCTTGCTCAAGTGCGGTTTTAATGACGCGTAATTCTTGAATTTTTTGTAAGGTGAACGCCAACCATTGATAAAGTTCCGGTTTATTAGCTTGCAGCTGAGTTTCCACCGCCAAATCATAAGGCGTATGGAGTAGGGAACAGCTAGGTGCAATCCATAAACGCTCACCTAATTTTGCTTTTAGTGGTTCAACCACATCTAACATTTGGTTTAAATTTGCGCGCCAAATGTTACGTCCGTCAATTACGCCTACGGAAAGGATTTTGTCGTAATCAACGAATTCATACACTTGTTCCGGTGCGCGCACCAAATCAATATGAAGACCGGCTACCGGTAAGGCTTTTAATAAATCGGCGTGTTCTGCCACGGAACCGAAATACGTCGCAAGCAAGAGTTTGGCGTTGACTTGTGCAGCAAAAGTGGCATAAACCGCTTTATAAGCGGCAATCCATTCTGCCGGTAAATCAAGGGTTAAGGCAGGTTCATCAATTTGAATGTATTCCACGCCTTCAGCGGTTAACGCGTTTAAGATGTCCACATAAACCGGCACGAGTTGGTTTAACAAATCGAAACGGTTGAAGGCTGCGCCTTTTTCTTTCCCTAACCAAAGGAAGGTTAATGGGCCAACGATGGTGGGTTTTACCTTGTGACCAAGGGCTTTAGCTTCACGGATTTGTTGCACATAGTGCGCCGGGTTAGCTTTAAATTGGGTGTCTTTGTGGAATTCAGGCACAAGATAGTGGTAGTTGGTGTCG
The DNA here is from genome assembly GCF_901873365.1 of uncultured Aggregatibacter sp. GTDB lineage: Bacteria > Pseudomonadota > Gammaproteobacteria > Enterobacterales > Pasteurellaceae > Aggregatibacter. The sequence goes on along the minus strand of NZ_CABFLM010000049.1, from coordinate 25,933 downwards.
AACCATTTGGTCATTTCAATGGCGAATTGTGTTTTGTTGCCACGCGCCAGTTGGAAATATTGATTCAAGGTTAAATTTTGGCTGTCGAAACCAAAACGCGCAGGGATGGCACCTGTTGCCACTTGCAAATCTAAAATGTGATCGTAGAAAGTAAAGTCCGCAACCGCCACGAAATCCGCATTCGCATTGGCTTGATGTTGCCAGTTAATTTCACGTAATTTTTTTGCAATGTCTAATAAATCGGCTTCAGCGATTTCACCACGCCAGTAACGTTCTTGTGCAAATTTAAGTTCACGTTTTGCACCTACGCGTGGGAAACCCGATAAATGATATGTTGTCATGTTAATTCCTCGATATGTTAAATGATTTAGACGGCTAAACGTCTGTACGAGGCTAGAATGACGGAATCAGGTTTATTATGCAAATTAATAATTTTCTGAAAGTTTATGAAAAATTTTAATAATCTTGTAATTTATGGCGTTAAGATATGTGACGAGCAAAAAATACAGTGAAAATGCACCGCACTTTAGGTTACTTCGACAAAATTTATTCTTTTAATAGAAGTTAATACATATCATGGGATATATATTTTAAATATATTGCTTTATCCTTTTAGCTCTTATTTTTTAACTTGGGGAAAAGAATGGCCATTGGGCATATCAACAAATGCTAGTGTAGGGTATGCTAAACGTACTTATCGAGAAGCATCATTTTTTCGAGTTAAACAGAAAAATGATGAATATAATGTGGTGTTATCTATTTGGCACAAAAAGATACATTATGCGGGGTTTACGCCTAGATTAACTTGGGTTTATGCAAAAACAAACAGTAATTTGCCGATTTATTCATACGATAAAAATCAAATACTTTTTGAGGTGAGTAAAAGTTTCTAAAAAATACCGCACTTTGTGATTTATTAATAAGTAAAAATTAGCCCTTTAGTGAAAGGGCTAATTTTTTATATAGAAAAGTAATTAAATCACTTCAACGTCAACAGCTGTCAGACCACGTTGGGAATCCTGTACGTTAAAAGCAACACGATCCCCTTCGTTTAAAGTACGGAAATTATTGCCCACGATGCCGGAGAAGTGCACGAAAACGTCTTTAGAACCGTCTTCAGGGGCGATAAATCCGAAACCTTTTGTTGAATTGAACCATTTTACGTTACCGTTTAGTTTAGACATATTGTCTTCCTTATTGAAAATAATGAAATTGTATGCTTATTGTCAGCACGAGTCGCTAGTGATTTGACTTAAATAGAGATGGATAAATTGAATCTTCAACGCGCAAACTTAAAATTTGAATAAGGAAGAAGCGAAATAACTAACTTACTGAAGTGATTGTCTAGCGTGTTGTGAATTAGAGCATACCAATGGAATGAAAACAATCTATTTATATCTAATCTGCTGTTTTATTTGTATCTTCATTTAAAATGAAACTATTAAAAAACCCCCGCCTTTTGTGAGGGCGGAGGACACAAGATTGTTTCAGTTCGGCTTTTTATTATCAATAAATAGTAAAGTAAAATTTTTATACTGCTATTTTTTCGATTTCTTAATAAACTTCATCAAACGTTTACGTTTACGTAATTGATTCGGCGTGAGTTTATTTCGTTTGCCGGCAAACGGGTTGTTCCCTTCTTGGAATTGCAGACGAATCGGCGAGCCGATAATTTTCAGACTACGGCGGAAATGGTTGGATAAATAACGTTTGTAAGAATCCGGCAGTTTATCCACTTGGTTACCATGAATCACAATGATTGGCGGATTGTAGCCACCCGGGTGGGCATATTTCAGTTTCACACGACGACCGCTAATCATCGGTGGTTGATGTTCATCCACAGCGATTTGCAGAATACGGGTCAGCATAGATGTTGTCATTTTCTGCGTCGCGCATTCGTAGGCTTCTTTGACGGAATCAAATAAATTGCCAACGCCACTGCCGTGTAAGGCTGAAATAAAGTGTACGCGGGCAAAATCAATAAAATCTAAACGACGATCGAGTTCGGATTTCACGCGATCTTTAACATCGGTGTCCAATCCATCCCATTTATTCACCACGATAACCAAGGAACGACCGGCGTTTAAAATAAAGCCGAGGAGAGACAAGTCTTGGTCGGAGATGTTCTCACGGGCGTCAATAACCAATAACACTACGTTGGCGTCTTGAATAGCTTGTAGCGTTTTGATCACGGAGAATTTTTCTACCGCTAAATGCACTTTACCGCGTTTGCGTACCCCAGCTGTGTCGATTAACGTGTAATTTTGCCCATCACGTTCCATTGGAATGTAAATACTGTCGCGGGTGGTGCCCGGCATATCATAAACCACCACGCGATCCTCGCCTAAAATGCGGTTAGTCAAGGTGGATTTGCCTACGTTCGGGCGACCTACAATGGCGATTTTAATGTTTTGTTTATCCGGCGTTTGTTCTTGCGCCAGTTCTTCGTCTAAAAGTGCGGTGTCTTCTTCATTTGAAAAATCGAAATCTTCGTCCCATTCGTCAAATTCAGTAGTTTCAGAAGAAACATCCGTGGTTTCGACCGCACTTTCTTCTGTTTTTTCTGCGTCTTCTGCCATTTTTTCTGCTAATGGGGTAAGCACTTGCTCCATTAAGCTCGCGATACCACGACCTTGAGAGGCTGCAATCTGGGCAATTTCACCTAAGCCTAATTGATAGAACTCTGCACAGTGGGAGTCGGCATCAATGCCGTCCACTTTATTGGCAACCACCACGGTGGTTTTGTTTTGACGTTGGCGCAAATAGTTTGCAATGCCAATATCCGCTGATGTTAAGCCGGCACGGGCATCCACTAAGAATAAAACGATGTCGGCTTCTTCAATGGCAAGTAATGATTGCTCTGCCATTTTTTCTTCTACGCCTTCTTCTGTGCCGTCGATACCGCCGGTGTCAATGACGATAAAATCGTGTCCGGCAAGATGCGCTTGGCCATATTTACGGTCGCGCGTCAGACCGGGAAAATCAGCGACTAAGGCATCACGAGTACGGGTTAGGCGATTGAATAGAGTGGATTTGCCCACGTTTGGACGACCCACCAAGGCAACTACGGGAGTTGTCATAAAAACCTCTTATAAATGAATGTGCCACGGGAATATTGATATCGGCACTTGAAAAATGGCTGGCATTATAGCGGATTTTGGTCATGATGAGAAATGACAAGGTAAGGGGAGAATTGAGTGGGGAAGGAAAAAATAGAGAAGAGATTGTTTGAGTAATGCCTATTAGAAATATGATTTATATAAAAATGCGGCAGAATTCTTTTGTTTGTTTATTAGTAAGATGATTAAAAACACAAGAAATTCCCACCGCACTTTTAGCTGATTTAATTCACCATTCTGACGCGCCAACGGAAACCGTCTGCTTTCATACAGGCTGTAATTAAGGTTTGCTCTTGGAGCGGATCAACTTTATTCATGCCTACATCATAGGTGCATTTAGCGAGTTTTGTATCGGTGTCTTTTTTACTGACGCCTTCTTTATACCATTCTTCAACTCGGTGTTGCATCTGCATTTCGCAACCGCTAAGTAACGTACTGAGAGTAATTAGCAATGCTGTTTTGACAATCATTTTTTTCATTATAGTGTCCTTTTATTTAGTTTGTTCTGCACTGAAACTGGTATTTAAACTTTCTACTTGACCGATAATCGCTTCTCCGCTAAATGTTGCTTTACCGGCGACTTCTTCCGCATGAGGACCGAAGAATTTACCTTCGTATTGACCTTTACGATCTATGAAAAAAGGAAGATTTCCTTCCGCAACCGCTTCGCCTTGGAAGCTATTTCCGACAATTGGCGCTTTGTGAAGCACAATGTCTCTTCGAAGATAAGCCATATCCAACTCGCCGTAGATTGTTTTATCATCGAAGTTTGCGACTAATTTAGCAGCACCAATGTTTTTAACTTGATTATTGATATTGTCATAACGGCTTGCATTGCCTTGGTAGGTAACAACACCGTGTTGTGGAATATTTTCAACAGGTGTTTCGCTTCCCATGTAGAAAATGTCTCGTGTAGGATCTTTTGTTGCATTCCAAGCAGCGCTAAGCCAACGTGAGGCGATAGTGGAGGAGAGGGAGGAGAGTCCGGTGAAAGCTTGGGATGCGTTTCCAATAAGCTTGATTGTCATGTTGTCAACAAGCAGTGTTTGTACATCCTTGCCTTCTTCCTTTTTGAATGCGCCGTTAAAGGAATAAGTGCGGTTATAGCCGGAAAGAGTACCGACTTTGGTGTTACCTGAGCGAACCGGTATGTTTTCCAGCATACCCTTCTTAAATTCATCTTGGGAAATAGTAAGATCAGAACGAGTTAGGTGCGTAGATGGAACAGATGGCGTGACAGGAGGACGTTGTGCTTGTGGGCGTTCTTGTTGCGCCTGTGATTCTGCTGTTTTTTCAGCTGCCTGAGGATAGGAATTGGAAGGTGTTGCTGCCGGTTTCGGTTCCTGCTGTGTTGGCGGCGTAATTTGGTGAGGCTGTGATGTTGCTGTTTTTTCAGCTGCCTGAGGATGGGAATTGGAAAGTGTTGCTGCCGGTGTCGGTTCCTGCTGTGTTGACTGCGTAGTGGTTGTCGTAGGCGAATTGCTTGGCGTAGAAGGAATTGGTTGAGGATCGGAATGGCTACTTCCACCACTACCTCCACAAGCGCTTATCATCAAAGTACTGAATATGAGAGTAGAAAATGTGATTTTTGACATATTGTCATGCTCCTTTATTTTTACTAAATTTTGAATTAAATGTTATATAAAAATAACGGCAAAATTATAAATCAAAAAAAAAAAAATGAAAGCAAGTGATAAAATTTATCTAAAATAATGCCTTTATTATTAAATAATTTAATAAAACCTAGGTTTGTTTGAAAAATTATTTGTTAACCATTGTGAATAATAGAAATTTTTTATTTTTCATGATGAATAAATGACGATCATCTAAATGAAAGTGCGGTGGTTATTGAGTTCAATTTTTTTCAATGTTAAATGTTCACGGATCAATTGACATTTAGCGTCTCAGCCCTTACCTTACACAGCGATCTCAATCGATTATTTTCTTTACAAAAAAGGAGCTTTTATGCAATCTCGTATTATTGTTGGCAGCAGAGAAGAATCGTTGCTTAGCACACACAAAGTGTTACGTAACACCTATTTCTTGTTAGCGTTAACATTAGCCTTTTCCGCTGTGGTGGCTTATGTATCTATGGCGATGAATTTACCAAGACCGGGGCTTATCATCATGCTTGTAGGTTTCTATGGGCTGCTTTTCTTAACCAATGCCTTAGCAAATAGCGCATTAGGGATTTTATCTGCCTTTGCCTTCACCGGTTTCTTAGGTTACACCGTAGGGCCGATTTTAAATGCCTATGTGAGCGCCGGTTTGGGTGATGCTATCGTGTTAGCCTTAGCCGGTACCGCAGCCACTTTCTTCGCTTGTTCCGCTTATGTCTTAACCACGAAAAAAGACATGTCTTTCTTATCCGGTACGATTCTAGCCTTATTCGTGGTGTTATTACTTGGCATGGTCGCGAGTTTCTTCTTCCAATTCCCGGCACTTTACGTGGGAATTAGCGCGTTATTCGTGATTTTCTCCACCATGGGAATTTTGTATGAAACCAGTAACATCATTCATGGCGGTGAAACCAACTACATTCGTGCAACGGTTAGCTTATTTGTGTCTATCTACAACCTGTTTATCAGTTTGTTAAACTTACTTTCCTTCTTCTCTTCTAGAGATTAATTATTAATTTGATAGATAAATTCAACGCCCCTTTTTTGGGGCGTTTTTATATAATCCTCCCCCATAAATACTAAGGTTATTATCATGCTTGAAGTTAATAATAAACACATTGAAACCGATGCTTCGGGTTATTTGCTCAATATTGATGATTGGAATATCGAAGTAGCACAAGCCATTGCGAAATTAGAGAATTTGGAATTAACTGACGCCCACTGGGAAATCATTCATTTTGTGCGGGCGTTTTATCAGGAATACAAAACTTCACCGGCCATTCGTATGCTGGTAAAAGCCACAGCACAAAAACTGGGGGAAGACAAAGGCAATAGCCGTTATTTACAACGTTTGTTTCCTGACGGTCCGGCAAAACAAGCAACAAAATTAGCCGGGTTACCCAAACCGGCAAAATGCCTATAACTCATTTAAGAATCATTTGCATTTGAGAAATAAAAGAATATAATTCACCCTGCAACTTATGTTGTTATTTTTTACTAAAACTTTTCAAAGGAGAAAAACATGCGTTTATTCGCGACATTAATCAGTGTGCTTGCATTAAGTTTAGGCAGCAGTTTAGCTTATGCAAAATTTAAAGTCGTTACCACCTTCACCATCATTCAAGATATGGCGCAAAATATCGCCGGTGATGCGGCTACCGTGGAATCGATCACCAAACCGGGTGCTGAAATTCACGATTATGAGCCGACCCCAAAAGATATTGTGAAAGCACAATCTGCCGATTTAGTCTTATGGAACGGTTTAAATCTTGAACGTTGGTTTGAAAAATTCTTCCAAAACGTGAAAGATAAACCGGCGGTTGTTGTGACTGAGGGTATCGAGCCAATGTCTATTAATGAAGGTCCTTATACCGGCAACCCAAATCCGCATGCTTGGATGTCCCCTTCCAATGCATTGATTTATATTGAGAACATTAAAAATGCGTTGGTCAAATACGATCCACAAAATAAAGAAACATACGAAAAAAATGCCGCACTTTATGCACAAAAAATCAAAGAGTTGGATAAACCGCTTCGCGAAAAATTAGCACAAGTGCCGGAAGCTCAACGTTGGTTGGTCACCAGTGAAGGGGCTTTCAGCTATCTCACTCGTGACTATGGTTTTAAAGAAGCCTATTTATGGCCGATTAACGCAGAACAACAAGGTACACCACAACAGGTTCGCAAAGTGATTGAAACCGTTAAAGCCAACAACATTCCGGTAGTTTTCAGTGAAAGTACGATTTCACCTAAACCGGCAAAACAAGTCGCGAAAGAAACCGGCGCAAAATACGGTGGCGTACTTTATGTGGATTCCCTTTCCAATAAAAAAGGTCCGGTACCAACCTATATCGATTTGTTGAACACGACCGTTTCCACTATCGCAAAAGGATTTGAAAAATAATGTCATCGAATATTGCCTCGATCTGTGTTGAAGATGTCACGGTTCGCTATAACAACGGCCACACCGCTATCCACGATGTCACCTTTCGTTTAGAAGGCGGCACCACCTGTGCCCTCGTGGGCGTAAATGGAAGCGGTAAATCAACCCTGTTTAAAAGTTTAATGGGGTTGATTCATCCACAACGAGGCAATATTAAGTTGTGTCATTTACCAATTAAACAGGCATTAAAACAAAATCTGGTCTCTTATGTGCCTCAATCGGAAGAAGTGGACTGGCAATTTCCGGTGTCTGTTTATGATGTGGTACTCATGGGACGCTATGGCTACATGAATTTCTTGCGCCGCCCAAGTGAAACCGATAAGCAAAAAGTGCAAGAAGCCATGCAACGGGTGAATATTGAGCACCTTGCCCATCGTCAAATTGGCGAACTTTCCGGCGGGCAGAAAAAGCGCGTATTTTTAGCTCGCGCACTTGCTCAACAAAGTAAGATTATTTTACTGGATGAACCTTTCACCGGCGTGGATGTGCAAACCGAAAATGCCATTGTTGATTTACTCGGGCAATTACGCAACGAAGGGCATCTTATTTTGGTCTCCACGCATAACCTTGGTTCCGTACCGGATTTTTGCGATCAGGTGGTGATGATTAATCGCACGGTCATCGCCGCCGGTTCAACAGAAACCACGTTTAATCAACATAACTTAGAATTGGTCTTTGGTGGCGTATTGCGTCACATTAAGTTACTTGGTTCAGATTTGCACGATGATGAAGATCCACGTGCCGTTACCGTCCTTACCGATGATGAGCGCGCGGCGGTGTTCTATGGTAAAACCAAAGTCGATCCACCGGCACCGATTGTAAAACACTGTAAATCAGAGGAAAAACCGTAATGTTAGATCTATTACTGGAGCCTTTTTCCTATGATTATATGGTGAAAGCCATTTTGCTCAGTTCTGCCGTGGGCGGTGTCTGTGCTTTTTTGTCTGCTTATTTAATGCTAAAAGGCTGGTCGCTCATCGGTGATGCCCTTTCCCACTCGGTTGTCCCCGGTGTTGCCATCGCTTATGCGTTTTCCCTGCCTTATGCATTAGGTGCTTTCTTTTCCGGTATCTTAGCTGCCGTGTCTATTTTATGGGTCAAATCCATTACCAAACTGCGGGAAGATGCGGTTATCGGCTTCATTTTCACGACATTTTTTGCGCTTGGTTTGTTGATCATTTCCCTTAACCCGACCTCCGTCAATGTGCAAGATATTGTGTTAGGCAATATCCTAGGTATTGCAGACGAAGATATTCTTCAAGTGGCAATTATCATTGGCATCAGTCTAATTTTATTGCTCATTTTTTGGAAAGATCTGTTATTAATTTTCTTTGATGAAGTCCATGCCACTTCCGTAGGGCTCAGCCCAATTTATTACAAAGTGCTATTTTTTACGTTACTCAGTGCTTGTGTGGTCGCCGCGTTACAAACCGTTGGGGCGATTTTAGTTATCGCCATGGTGATCACACCGGGTGCTACCGCTTATTTGCTTACTGATCGCTTTACAACCCTTGCCATGATTGCCGTTATTCTAGGCATTCTTTCCAGTGCGATTGGCGTTTATCTCAGTTATTTCTTGGATGGCGCAACAGGCGGGGTTATTGTGTGTATTCAGACTGCACTTTTCCTATTGGCTTTTATTTTCTCGCCAAAATACGGCTTAATCCGTCAACGTAAACCAATCACGAAAGAAGAGGTGCAACAATGAACGCTATTTATCAATGGTTCACCGAGCCTTTCGCCTATCCCTTTATGCAAAACGCATTAATTACAGCGTTATTAGTCTCCATTATTTGCGCCATGCTCTCCTGCTATTTAGTATTAAAAGGTTGGTCGTTAATGGGCGATGCCATTTCTCATGCCGTTCTGCCGGGTATTGTGGTGGCGTTTTGGTTAGGATTGCCCTTAGCTATCGGTGCCTTTGTTGCGGGTTTAACCTGTTCTGTTTGCGTAGGTTATTTAAAAGAAAACAGTCGTATTAAAGAAGATACCGCCATGGGAATTGTCTTTTCAGGCATGTTTGCGCTCGGGATTGTCTTGTTTAGCAAAATTGAAACGGATCAACATTTAACCCATATTTTATTTGGTAACTTGCTTGGCGTAAGCGATGCGGAAATGTTGCAAACGCTCGTCATCAGTGCGGTCGTTTTTTGGGTTGTTTTTTTACGTCGAAAAGATTTTTTACTTTATTGTTTTGATGCTACGCAAGCGAAAATCGTTGGCTTATCGCCTCGACTTTTGCATTACAGCTTGCTGATTCTCCTTGCCTTAACTATTGTCAGCGCCATGCAAGTGGTGGGCGTGATCTTAGTCGTTGCGATGCTTATTTCACCAGGTATTACCGCATTTATTTTAACCAAGCGCTTTGATCATATGATTGCCATTGCCTTGGCAACCTCTATCAGCACCAGTATCTTCGGGACGATTATCAGCTATCACATTGACGGTGCGACAGGCCCTTGCATTATTTTGTTACAAGCAGCGGTATTTTTAACCGCACTTATTTATAGCAAAATCAAACTGCGTTTCAGTGTAGCACTTGAAACGCCGTAAATTCTTTTTCGCCAAGATAATCTTCTACAAATACATCGTCCACGATGGCAGTGCGAGGCCCCTCTTGTAACCAAGCATCTAACGCTTCAATTTGACTTTCCGAACCGACGGCGACCACCTCAACAGAGCCGTCGGCAAGATTACGCACAAAGCCCGTTACGCCAATTTTCAGCGCTTGCTTCCACGTAAAATAACGAAACCCAACACCTTGTACATAGCCGTAAATACGAAAGCGTTTTTTGATCATCAGCTTTCTCCTTAAAATGTGCGAAAAAATACAAAAACTCACGCCTAACACGTATTTTTTATTTTCATTTTTCGCTAATTTGGCATAGCATACAAACTACGCTTTATTTTATAGAGTGTCATCTAATTTTAATGAATGCCCTTCAAAACAGGAGTAAATATGAAATTTCGTTTCGCTGCATTAGCTGCAACATTTTTAGCCAGTACGGCGAGCTTTGCCGGCGTAGTCACCGGTTCATCGAATATTGATTTTTTAGCCATTGATGGTCAAAAACCGGCTAAATCCATGTTAAAAGAGAATCATGCATTTAATGTGAATGATACACAAAAACACCAAGTGGTCGTGCGAGTATCCGAAATTATTCAAAGCGGTTCTGATCGTGTTTTGTTTGAGTCTGATCCGATCGTTGTGGCATTTCAGGGAACCCCTGATGATATCGTTATTTCTGCGCCTCGTTTACAAAATGAACGTGATGTAAATGCATTTAAACAGGCACCGATCATCAGCGTAAAAACGCCATCCGGAAGAGACGTTGCGAATCAGCAAGAATATTTAAAACAAGAAGGTTTCTTCCCTTCAGTGAGCTTAATTAAAGACTTAAGTGAATATAACGCCTCTGGCGCGCCTGCTGCGGTGGCAGCCTTTGCCGGTACAGCACCAGCCGCAGTGGCTGTTGGTGGCACTGCCGCAGCCGGTAAAGTCAACAAAGGCAAGGTAACATTACAAGGTGAAAATGTGGCAGAACAAATGTTGCAATATTGGTATCAACAAGCCGATAAAGAAACCCAAGCACGTTTTATTGATTGGGCGAAAAAACAAAAATAATCGGTGATTTCTTCTCATTCATTGATGTCCGAAAAGTGAGCTTGTTCGCTCACTTTTTATTTTAGGAGCACTTATGCAAACGACCTATCGCACATTGTCGGCGAATAAACACATTGCCTTAGTGGCGCATGACCACTGTAAAGCGGATTTGATAAACTGGTGTAAAACGCACCGCACTTTTTTGGCAAACCACACGCTCTATGGCACCGGTACCACAGGGAATCTTATTCATCGTGAAACCGGTTTGACCGTCAATAGTTTGCTCAGCGGTCCAATGGGCGGGGATCAACAACTCGGTGGCTTAATCGCTGAAAACAAAATTGACTTAATGATTTTCTTCTGGGACCCGATGAATGCCGTACCGCATGATCCCGATGTTAAAGCTTTAATGCGTATTGCCACCGTTTGGAATATTCCTGTTGCAATGAATATGGCAAGTGCCGATTTTCTGGTTTCTTCACCACTCTTTAACGACACCTGCGATATTCGTATTCCGGACTATCAAGGTTATTTAAACGAACGCTTAAAATAGATATTGTTATGAATTTGAGCCTGATTTTAAATATTCTCAATTTTGTCCTTGGGGGATTCGCGACAACCTTAGGTTGGCTATTCGCTACCCTCATGAGTGCCGTCTTGATCGTTACATTGCCTTATACGCGTAGTTGTTGGGAAATTTGTAAAATGTCATTGGTTCCCTTTGGCAACGATTTGATTCATGTGAAGTATTTAGAACCCAAAAGTGCGGTGGGAAATTCTCTCGGATCGTTACTCAATGTTGTCTGGTTCATTCTTTTCGGTTGGTGGCTGTTTCTTGCTCATGTTTTTTGTGGCATTTCTCAATGTCTAACCATCATCGGTATCCCAACCGGCTTGGCAAATTTCCATATCGCCAGAATTGCGTTATTTCCTGTGGGGCAACGGGTTGTTCCTAAAGCGATGGTGGATTTGATTCGTCAACAACACGCAATGCAATATGATCGTTTTTATAAGTAGTCTTAAGGATTTCGCATGAATCACTGGTTTAATGCAAAAGTGATTGCCTCCATTCCGATTTTTATTGCCGTCAATTTGGCGGTGATTGCCATTTGGTATTTTGATATTTCCGAGCAAAGTATGCCCTTGGTCTTGGGCATTATTGCCGGCGGTTTGGTGGATTTAGATAACCGATTAACCGGTCGAATCAAAAATGTATTTTATACGCTGCTCGCATTTTCAGTTTCTACCATCAGTGTGCAGCTGAGTATCAACCATAATTTCCAATTTATGGTGTTGATGACGGCGATGACCTTTGTTTTCACCATGATTGGGGCAATCGGACAACGTTATAGCACCATCGCGTTCGGTACGTTAGTCGTCGCGCTATACACCACACTGACGTATTTGCCGGAAACCGTGTGGTATATGAATCCATTAATGATTTTGTGCGGAACATTGCTTTATAGCGTAACCACCCTTTGTGTGCATTTATTTTTTCCTAACCGTCCCGTACAGGAAAGCGTTGCAAAATCGTTTATTGCACTAGCCAATTACCTTGATGCGAAAGCCACTTTTTTTGATCCTGACGATATTGAGCAAATTGAAAATAAGCATATCGCCATGGCAATGAAAAATAGTGAACTGATAAGTGCATTTAATGAGACGAGAACGGCGCTGTTTTATCGTATCCGAGGACAACACCGCCACAGCCGTACGACCAAAATGATTCGCTATTATTTCTCTGCGCAAGATATTCATGAGCGCATTAGTTCCAATCATTTTGATTACCAAACCCTTGCGGAGCACCTGAAAAATACCGATTTAATTTTTCGGATTCAACGCTTACTGGAACTCCAAGCCCAAGCGTGCCGTGATATTGCCCTAAGTTTGCAACAAAATAAAACCTACCGTTATGACCTGCGTTTAGAAAAAGCCATTAACGGATTAAATCAATCGTTCGAGCTTTATAGTAATAGCCATATTGAAGAAACCGAAAATCTTATCAATCTCCAAACATTACTGGATAATTTAAAAAGCGTTGACTATCAATTACGTCATATTGATCAAGAAGTGAACGAGTTGGAACAAACCGATACGGCTCAAATTTATACGGAACAAATTACCGGCTTTAAAAATATCCTGCTTGCCCTGCGTAGCCACTTTAATTTCAATTCGCAACTCTTTCGCCATGCGGTACGTTTGTCGATTGTGGTGTTTATTTGTTGCACCATCGGCGAATTTTTGCCGTTAGATCGGGCGTATTGGGTGTTATTAACCGCTGTTTTTGTTTGTCAGCCCAACTACACGGCCACTAAACTGCGTTTAAAACAACGCATTGTCGGCACCATTCTTGGCGTCATTCTGGCATCACTTCTACCTTATGCGAATCCGACACTGGAGTTACAATTAGGCTTAATCGTGCTGACCAGCACGCTCTTTTTCTTTTTCCGTACCAATAATTACAGCTTTTCCACCTTCTTCATTACCTTACAGGTTATTTTCAGCTTTGATGTGATGGGATTTAATGTGGAACAAGCGCTTTATTCTCGCGTCATTGACACCCTGATCGGGGCGACCATTTCTTGGTTTGCCGTGTCTTACTTATGGCCGGATTGGAAGTATTTGCAATTGGATAAAGTTAGCCGTCAGGCAATCAAAAGCGATGCGAAATATTTGTTGTATATCATCAGTCAATTACAGTTTGGCAAAGGCGATAACTTGAAATACCGAATTGCCCGCCGCTATGCCCATGAATATGCTTCGGCATTAAGCGCTACCATCTCCAATATGAACCATGAGCCGAAAAAATATCAGGCGCATTTACAGGCAGGATTTGAGCTTTTAAAAATTAACTATTCTCTGCTGAGTTACATTTCTACGCTAGGGGCTTACCGCAGTAAAATGAAACAAATGCAACAAAGCACCTTTTTCTTGGCGGAGTTTTATCCGGCAGCGAAGAAAATTATTTACATTTTAGAGCATATTGAACAGCTTACACCGATGGTTTTCGAGAAATTACAAAATAACATTGAAGTGAGTTTAAAACAGGCACAAAGCCATTTAGAAAAAAATCATAAAGTGGCACAGCTGCAAGGACACATTCCAATGCAGCAACTTAGCATGATCAACCAAATTTTACCGCCGCTTTACCATGCCGTTCATAAATGTTGTTAAACATCAATCAGGATCAAAATGGCTGCCTCACCGCCCCATTCCTTTGGGGCTTGGTGCAATGCTCGCACTTTCGGGTGTTGCACTAGCCAACGGGGAATCTGGCGTTTTAACGTATAAGTGCCGTAACCTGTCATGATACTGGCGCAATAAAGATGCTCTTTCTCGCAGGTTTGAATTAATGCCGCCAGCTCTAATTTTGCCTGTTCACGCGTTAAGCCATGCAAATCCAAAAAAATCTCCGGTGAAAAATCGCCACGCCGTAATTGTTTCAACAAATGGGAATCTTCATTTTCACGCAAATATTTGACCGCACTTTCCTCATTTAACAACGGCTCATATTCATCAGAAAAATAAAATAACGTGTCCTGTTGTTCACGCTGTTCTTTTATTGTTGCCAGTGCTTTCTTTTTATGGGGGCGTGCCGCCACAAAAGTATCCTGTTTTAACGGTTTCACGCCTTTCATTTCAGCGCGAAACAGGGAAATTGCTTCCTCATCTAACATTTCGTTTCCTATCTCAAATATGGTATAACTACGCGCAATTTTAACATTGATACGAGCAAATCATGAACCAAATTACCTTCAATCAGGAACTTATTGACGATATTTATTCCACCAACGTGCAAGAAGAACTGCACACGATCAAAGATTTTCTACGTTGGTGCTACAGCACCTTCAATCGTGCCGACATTTACTACGGACACGGCTACGACAATGCTTGGGATGAAGCACAACAACTGGTCTTAGCTACCTTGCACCTACCGCCAGATTTCCCAAGCGAATTGTATGACACCCGACTCACGACGGCAGAAAAGCTCGAAATCATCCGCTTGGTCATCATCCGCATTGAAAAACGCATTCCTGTCGCTTACTTAATTCACCGTGCTTGGTTCTGCGGCTTAGAGTTTTATGTGGATGAACGCGTGATTGTTCCTCGCTCTCCCATCAGTGCCTTGATTGAACAAGGGTTCGCCGGCTTATTAACGCATGAGCCGCAACGCATTTTAGATATGTGTACCGGCAGCGGCTGTATTGCGATCGCCTGTGCGGAGCGCTTCCCTGAAGCCGATGTGGATGCCGTTGATCTTTCTTTTGATGCGTTAAATGTTGCCGAAATCAACATTGAACGCCACAATTTAACTCACCGCGTCTTCCCGATTCAATCGGATTTATTCTCCCGTTTATTGGAAGAACAGTATGATCTCATTGTCACTAATCCACCTTATGTGGATCTAGAAGATCTCTCCGATATGCCGGAAGAATTTCACTACGAACCGGAAATGGCTCTCGGCTCCGGCAATGATGGGTTAACTATCACTAAAGAAATCCTACGCCTAGCGCCGAATTACTTAGCGGACGATGGTGTATTAGTCTGCGAAGTGGGCAACAGCATGGTACATTTAATTGAACAATTCCCACAAGTGCCGTTTAACTGGCTTGAACTCGCCAATGGCGGCGTGGGTGTATTCGCCTTAACCAAAGCCCAATTGCTTGAACATCAAGCGGCATTTGCTTAAGGTGCCTATTTTATTTAGATAGAGTGAATGACCGGTAAATAGCCGACCATTAAATCCAATGGGCGACTGCCGGTCATAGTATTTTTTCTGTTTTCAATGAAAAATCTTGATGTCATGGCTTTTTCACCGTGATTGAAGAAAATTTCCACAATGGAACGATCAAAGAATATTTCTACGGTTTGTAGGTTTGCGATTTCACAAAAACGCTTACTGCCGAATGTTTCCATGAGTTCGGTTTGCTCGCTTTGGCTGCGATCTAAGCAAATCACGCCGTTTTTATAAGAAAGACGCAAGGATTGTCCTTTGTCATTTTGGAAGAAGGTTAAATCAAAAGCTTGGTGATTAGCCTCAAATTTGACATAGGCACGATCTAAATCAGCAATTTCAATGTTTTTATTAAGATGAAACGTTGAAAGTGCGGTCAAGTTTTCATAGATTTTTGCAATCGGGCGTTGATAGATTTTAGCGCCTTCTAAGCGTAATTCTCGCGGCAAGGTTAAGGCAGAATGCCATTTGAATTTGTCCGTTGGATAGGTTAAATCCGGCAAACCAATCCAGCCGAAAAGCACAGCATGGGTTTTATTATTCAAACCGCCGAAGGTTTGTGGGGCATAGAAATCAAAGCCTTGATCCAACTCGCCGATATATTCTGCGTCAAAGGTTAACTCCGTTAATTTCCCCACCGCATAAGTCGCATGGTAATTATTTTGGAATTGATGCGCTTCACGATCTTTGCCTTGAGGCGACCAAATAAACACATCTTTATCGCCCAGTTTCAACAAATCAGGGCATTCCCACATAAATACATTGGTATTATCAAACGCCGGCAAGGAAAGCTCACCTAGCAAACGCGGTGTATCTTCAAGATCGTCCATTTCAAAAATAATCGCCGTGCCGGTGAGATTTTCCCGTTGTGCACCGCAGATAAAACGGATTTTACCGTTTTCAGTGAAATAAGGTTTCGGATCGCGAACGTGTTCCGTATAGCCTTCAGGCGCATTTTCAATTAATGGACGCTTGCTGATCAATTTTCCATCAAGATCGAAAATGGCTAAATTTTGGAACGGCATACGCTGATTATCGCTTGGGCGACGGGTGTTACCGGTATAAAACATGGCTAATTTATCATCGACTTTTAACGCGCCACCGGAATAACAGCCGTGAGATTCAAAAAGCTCACAAGGAATGAGATCGTCAGCAGATTGATAATGTTGGAAATCTTTGGTGATTAAATGTTTCCAATGTTTCATGCCGTGTATGGCATCAAAAGGAAACCATTGATAAAAAAGGTGATATTTCTCGCCATCAAAGATGAGACCGTTAGGATCGTTCATTAGTCCGGTGGGTGGCGCAATATGAAAGTGCGGTCGAAAATCCTTGTCTTTTTGCACGGTTTGCGCAATGTCCGCAAGTTCACCGGATTCTGCCGCAAGGATACTTTTGTATTTGCCATTGTTAAAAATCTGCATGGGATTTCTCCGTTTGGACGGGGGAGGCTTATCGTGAGAAAGCTAAATATCACGCGACGCTGTTTGGTGAAAATAAATCATTTAAAAGCGTGAGTTAGTTCACAAATTTGTAAATAAGCGTTTGCGTTGTTAGGTGGCGTTGAGTATGCTTAACCCTATAAAAACAAGTGCTATAAAAATAGCCAAACATATTTTGCTTTCCGAGTAGTGCCTCTGTGAGGCACTTTTTTTTGCTTAATAAACCGTGATCATCATGGGGATCTATTGCATTTATGCTCATAAAACAAAGCCTGCTCGGTGTTGAGCAGACTTTGATCTCACTTAAAGTAAATTGCTGATAAAAATGACCAAAATAATAAATGGTACGACAAATTTCACATAGTTAAACCAAAGTTTGGTAAAAGTAGAATCTGGCGTTGGAGACAGTTCTTTTTTTGCTTCGTCTTTTAACACGAAACCCACGAAAAGCGCGCAACCAAGTGCGGTAAGCATAAACAGAATATTGCCACTGACGAAATCAAAGGCATCGAAAATGCTTTTGCCGAAGAAGGTGACATCTTTCCAAAGATTATCCCCTAAAATAGACGGCACGTTGCCCAAGAGAAAAATTCCGCTGAGCGTTAGAATAATGGCTTTGCTACGGCGCATTCTGAGTTTTTCTTGCAAGGCCGTGATGATCACTTCGTAAATGGTGATAGATGTTGTTAAAGCAGCGATAAGCAATAAGCCAAAGAAGATAATTGCAAAGAATTTACCTGCCCATAAATGGGAGAATACGATTGGCAAACTTTGGAATACCAATGTTGGGCCGGCATTCGGTTCAATGCCAAAGGTAAACAAAGACGGGAAAATCATAAAGCCGGCTAACACGGCAATAATGGTGTTAGTGAAGCCGGTGATTACCGCTGTCTGGATCAAGTTTTCTTCTTTATTTAAGTAGCTGGAAAGGGTGATCAATACGCCAAAACCGAGACTTAAAGCGAAGAAAACTTGTCCCAACACGAACACAAATAATTTGGGGGTAATTTTAGAAAAATCCGGTTTGAGGTAAAAGGTGATGCCTTCCATTGCCCCCGGCAAGGTAATATTACGAATAACCATGCCAATCAAGAAAATAAACAGCAATGGCATTAAGTATTTCACAGAGCGTTCAATACCACCGATAATGCCTTTTGCCAAAATAATGTAATTGACGAGTACAAAAAGTGCGGTGTAAATAATGATTTCAACCGGGCTGTTACTGATGTGTAAATCGTAGAAATCTTTTGCGACATCTTTGGTGATGGGCGTAGAAATATCAAGCGTACCGCTGATGAGATTAATGATATAGGTAATCACCCAGCCGCCAAGTACCATGTAATACGCCATGATCCCGAACGCACCGAGAAGCCCCATATAACCAAGCAGTTTCCAATATTTAGAAATTCCTTTGCCTTTATCTAAAATTTTATCGCCAAAGGCATCAATGGAGTTGACCCGTAAACGACGGCCAATCACGTTTTCTACTAAAATCATTGGAATACCAATGACAATCATCGCAATGCAAAATAGCAAGACATAGGCACCGCCACCGTTTTCTCCCACTAAATAGGGAAAGCGCCATGTTGCGCCAAAACCGACGGTTGCGCCGGCAACGGTAAGCACATAAGTTAAACGATTGGACCAGGTTTGTCGTTCTAATTTTGGTGTTGTCATAAGTTTTCCTGTATTTTTAATATTCTGTTTTATTTTTATATTCGCATAAATCTTCAATGATGCACGCACCGCAGCGAGGTTTGCGCGCTACGCAAGTATATCGTCCATGCAAAATTAACCAGTGGTGTACATCCACCTTAAATTCGGCAGGAACCACTTTTATCAATTTTTCTTCGACTTTCACCACATCTTTGCCAGGCGCAAAGCCGGTACGGTTGCAGACGCGAAAAATATGGGTATCCACGGCGATAGTCGGGTGTCCAAATGCGGTATTTAATACCACATTGGCCGTTTTTCTTCCTACGCCGGTAAGGGCTTCTAACGCTTCGCGATCTTCAGGCACTTCACCGTGGTGTTTTTCAATTAAATCACGGCAGGTTTTGATGATATTTTCTGCTTTGCTATTAAATAGACCAATCGTTTTGATGTATTCCTTCAAGCCATCCACGCCCAATGCCAAAATTGCCTGCGGTGTATTGGCAACAGGAAAGAGTTTATCTGTCGCTTTATTTACTCCTTTGTCAGTGGCTTGTGCTGACAAAATCACGGCGATCAATAATTCAAAGGGCGAGCTAAAATTCAGTTCCGTGGTTGGGTGCGGATTGGCAGCACGCAGACGTTTTAGAATTTCAATTCTTTTTTCTTTATTCATACTTTTCCTTCTACTTTTTTGCTTGTGCAAAAAAGTAGCAAAAAACACACCCCAAGCTAATTTGCTTGTCTGAGCTTGGTGAGAATTTTCTTTACGGAAAATTTAGAACTCGCAACTAGGTTGTTCAGACAAGCTAAATTTTCCTAAAAATTCTCAGTCGCTCAGGCAAATTAGATGGGGACGAATTATCTGAGCATTATTTATTTTTAAACTACTTTTTTGTATCTATGATATTTTTTAACGCTAATAGCAACGCTAAACCGATAAATGCACCGGGGGGCAAAATTGCCAGCAGCAGGTTACTGTCGTTATGGAAAAATTCAATTCGCATAAATGCCGCCCAATCGCCTAGCAGATTTTCAATGCCGTCGAACAGGGTGCCGTTGCCGATAGCTTCACGTAGGCCACCTAATGCGACCAAGCCACATAACATCCCCAACCCCATGGAAAAACCATCAAAGGCAGAATGGGCGATGCTGTTCTTTGAGGCAAAGGCTTCCGCCCGCCCGATCACAATACAGTTGGTCACAATCAGCGGAATAAAAATACCGAGTGATTGGTAAAGCGGGTAAGTATAAGCATTCATCAGTAACTGCACCACAGTAACCGTCGTGGCAATGATCATGACGTAAATCGGAATCCGAATTTCGTTGGGAATATGTTGACGAAAAATCGATATGACCGTATTGGTACAGGTGAGTACCAGCATGGTGGCTAACCCCAAACCCAGGGCATTCGTTGCCGTATTGGACACAGCAAGTAGCGGACACAATCCCAGCAATTGCACCACCGTGGAGTTATTCGTCCAAATACCTTGAACGAAAATGGTTTTCCAAATGCTTTTTTCATTTGAAATGGTCACCGCACTTTTATTTTCGACAGATTGGCTTTCTGCCGGCGTTTCAGTTATTTCATCTCGTTTATCCATTATTCTTTCTCTTTCGGTAAATTATCCAACATCGCCAGTGCAGCGCGTTTTACTTGATTGACCACAGCGCGTGGCGTGATTGTCGCTCCGGCGAATTGATCGAATTTACCGCCGTCTTTTTTGACTGCCCATTCTGGCGCTTTCTCTTGGCTGATGACTTGATGATCAAAGCTCAAAATCCAATTGGAAATACGCGTTTCGATTTTATCGCCCAAGCCCGGCGTTTCATGGTGTTCCGTAATGCGCACACCAAGCACTTCGCCATCCGGCTTCATGCCAACTAAAATACGAATATCACCGGAGTAACCGTCATGCGCCACGCTTTCAAAAGCATAAGCGGTGATTTTGCCGTCTTTTTTGGCTGTACAGATTTTTTGAATATCCACGTTTTGTAACGCGTGGTTTTTCGGCGTGTAGCAATCTTGCGTTAAATCATTCGTAAAATAGTCCTGTGGAATCACTTGTAATAGTAACGCCCGTTGTTGCGCTTGCATTGCCTGATCGATTTTATCTTTCGTGAGAAAATAAACGCCGCTCGAAATTGCTGTGCAACAAAATGCCACAAAAGCCAATAACACGCCGTATTTGGAGGTGATTTTGATTGCTTGCATGATGTCTCCTTATCCGCGATGACCGGCGACCCGTGGACGGGTGTAATGATCGATTAATGGCACGCAAATGTTGCTGAGCAAGACAGCAAATGCCACGCCGTCAGGGTAGTTGCCATAAAACCGAATTAAATAAACGAATAATCCCACCAATGCACCAAATACCAATTTGCCTTTCGGCGTAATCGAAGCCGTAACCGGATCAGTGGCGATAAAGAATGCGCCGAACATCATGGCACCGCTGAAGAGTTGGCTTGCCGTGCTTAAGTGACCACTCGTTGAGAAGAGTTCGGTTAACAGACTCAAAAGGGTAAAGCTACTTAACATTGCCACGGGAATGTGCCAGTGAATGGCTTTTTTCAGGATTAAGAAAATTCCACCCAGTAAAAAGGCGAAATTGATTTGCCACCAACCTTGCGCAAAATCCCAACCGTTTTGGGTAAATATCGGTAATTTCACTAAGTCGGCATAAACCGAACTGATATTGTGATCGGAAGCCTGTGTGGCGTAAAACAATTTCGTGGTATCCAGCGGCGTGGCTTGTGTCATGCCGTCAATGGAGGCGGTTAATTGGTGTAAGCTAAAACCATCGGTGGTTAAACCATGAAAAATCAATTGTAAGGCATCGGCAAAGGTTGGCGGTTCCGGCAGAAGTTGAATCGCCGGCATCCAAGTCGTCATTTGCAATGGGAATGAGGTCAACAACACTACATACCCTACCATAGCAGGGTTAAAGGGATTTTGCCCTAATCCGCCATAAACGTGCTTGCCCAAAATCACCGCACAAAATGTGCCAATAAGAATAATCCAATAAGGCGCATAAGGCGGAATCGCCACCGCAAGAATCAGTGCGGTCAAAATTACACTCAAATCGGAAAGGTAACTCAAGGTCGGTTGTTTGCGCAAAAAAGTCACCAACAATTCCAGCACCAAAGCAAAACTGATTGCCAAGGCGGCTTGAATCAGCACGCCAACGCCGAAGTAATGCACTTGTAATGCAATCGCCGGCAGCATGGCTAACATCACCCAAAGCATAATTCGCATGGTGAGTTTTCCCGAATGAGTATGGGGTGAACTGATCATCTTAAACATGGGTTATTCCTTAATGCTGTTCATTTTGTTGGGCTTGCTGCGCGGCTTTTTTCGCTTTAGCACGTGCGATAGCCGCGGCAATGGCGGCTTTGCGCGGATCCGCTTCCGCTGGATTTTCATCTGAAATTTGGACCGCACTTTGGGCTGTTTCAGAGGTACTTGAAGCGACTGCATTCCCTTGCTGCGCTGTTTTTTTGGCTTTAGCACGGGCGATAGCGGCAGCAATGGCGGCTTTGCGCGGATCTGTTTCCGCTGTATTTTCATCTGAAATTTGAACCGCACTTTGTGTTGTTGCCGATTCGGCAGAGGCTACGTTTTCCCCTTGCTGCGCTGCTTTTTTCGCTTTAGCACGCGCGATCGCAGCCGCAATGGCAGCTTTGCGCGGATCCGTGTCTGCCGGATTTTCATCTGAAATTTGAACCGCACTTTGGGTTGTTTCAGGTTTGGTAGAGGCTACGGTTTCCCCTTGCTGCGCTGCTTTTTTCGCTTTAGCACGCGCGATCGCAGCAGCAATAGCGGCTTTGCGCGGATCCGTCTCTTCTGATTTTTTATCTGAAACTTGAACCGCACTTTGGTCTGTTGCCGGTTCGGCAGAGGTTACGGTTTCCCCTTGCTGCGCGGCTTTTTTTGCTTTAGCACGTGCGATAGCCGCCGCAATAGCGGCTTTGCGCGGATCCGTTTCCACAGGTTTTTCATCTGAAATTGGAACCGCACTTTGTGCTGTTGCGGGTTCGGCAGAGGTTACGGTTTCCCCTTGCTGCGCGGCTTTTTTCGCTTTAGCACGTGCGAGCGCGGCAGCAATCGCAGCTTTGCGCGGATCGGTTTCTGCCGGATTTTCATCTGAAATTTGAACCGCACTTTGGTCTATTGCCGGTTCGGCAGAGGCTACGGCTTCCGCTTGACGGGCTAATCGGCGCGCCTTGCGTTGTGCCATGATGTCGCGATTGTCAGGCTGAATATGGCCTTTTTCATCAATAAGGGTTTTTTGCTCAATTTGTGTATTTTCCGCCGCTTCCGCTTTTTTCGCTTTTAAACGTTCTAAGGCAGCGGCGACCGGATCAACGCCTTTTTGCTGTGCTAATTCTTCACGGCGTGCTGCCGCGGCTCGTTGAGAACGCGCTTTGCGTTCTTGTTCTTCCCGTTCTAGGCGGGCTTGGCGTTGTTCAAAACGGATTTTCGCCTCTTCTGCTAATTTTGCTTTATGTTTGATTTCCCAAATTTTGGCTTTTTCTTGGCGGAAATATTGAATAAGCGGAATGTGGCTTGGGCAAACATAGGCGCACACACCGCATTCAATACAGTCTTTGAGAGAATATTCTTCCGATTTTTCGTGATTTTCGCTGCGGGCAAACCAATAGAGTTGCTGCGGCATCAGTTTTACCGGGCAAGCATCGGAGCAGGCAGAGCAGCGAATACAGCTTTTTTCCGGTTCCGGTGGCGCATATTCAAAATGATCCGGTGCCAATAAGCAGTTTGCCACTTTGGTCATCGGCGCATTTAAATCAGGTAGAATGACACCCATCATTGGACCGCCCATAAAGACTGGAAAGCGGTCGTCATATTGGTAGCCGGTTTCACGCAATAAATGAGAAATCGGGGTGCCAAAGCGCGCCCAATAATTGCCTTTGTTTGGAATTTTATCACCGGTGAGAGTAACGACGCGCTCAATTAAAGGTTCATCATCAAGTACCGCGCGTTTAATGGCAAAGGCGGTTCCTACATTTTGCATGAGCACGCCAATGCTGGAAGAGCGTTGTCCGCTTGGCACTTCCATGCCTGTTAGCACTTGAATGAGTTGTTTTGCCGCACCGGACGGATATTTTGTCGGAATGATACGGATGTCAATGTCATTCGCGCCATGTAATGCATGTTCTAAGGCGGATACGGCTTCAAGTTTATTGTCTTCTATGGCGATAACGACTTTTTCAGGGCGCAAAATATAACGCAGAATACGCACGCCCTCGATGATTTCATCGGCACGATCGCGCATTAAGCGATCGTCGCAGGTGATGTAAGGTTCACATTCTGCCCCGTTAATAATCAACAGTTTGACCTGTTTTTCAGCCGAATGAATTTTTGCCGCAGTGGGGAAAACTGCACCACCCAAGCCGGCGATGCCTGCCTGATAAATTTTTTCAATGAGCTGTTCCCGCGTTTGGGTGAAAAAATCCTCGATTGGCACTTGTGGACGCCATTGATCCAAGCCATCTGCTTGAATATGTACGCAGGTTTCTGTCAGCCCGGATGGATGTGGCGCGACATAAGGCGCGATATCAATCACTGTACCGGAGGTGGGTGCATGAACAGGTAAACTTTGCAAGCCATCGCCTTGTGTCAGTGGTTGCCCTTTGAGAACCTGATCTCCGGGTTTGACTAACAAGTTTCCTGCACGACCGGCGTGTTGTTTTAACGGTACATAAAAATCATCGGGCAGGGGGAGCGTGCGAATGGGTGTGCCGTTGGATTGGGACTTCATATCCGGCGGGTGAATACCACCGTCAAATTCCCAAAGTTTGCCACTGTTAAAACGTGTTAATACATCCGCCATTTATTTCCCCACAATGATTTTCTTCTCTGCCGATGTGGTATCAACAATCGGAATCACTAGATTAGGATCGAATTTCCAATCCCAAGTATCAATATTTTTTTCGACTTTAATCATGGAAATGCAGCTGGTCGGGCAGGGCGCAACACAAAGCTCACAGCCGGTACATAAATCAGGAATAATCGTGTGCATGAGTTTATTGCTACCGATAATGGCATCTACCGGACACGCCTGAATGCATTTGGTGCAGCCGATACACATATTTTCATCAATAAAGGCGACTTTCGGCGCAGGATCTTCGGCTAAATTATCGGTCTCCGGCGGTTCAACGCCAAGGAGTTCGGCGATTTTAATGACAGTGGGTCTGCCGCCCGGAATACATTTGGTAATCACATCGCCGTTGGCAATGGCTTCAGCATAAGGTCTGCAACCGGGATAGCCACATTGGCCACATTGGCTTTGCGGTAAAATCGCATCGATTTTTTCGACAATAGGATCTGCTTCGACTTTCAGTTTTACGGATGCAAAGCCCAAAATGGCGCCGAAAATCAGCGCCAATACAACAATGGCAATGAGAACATAATAGAAAGTGGCCATTATAGTTTCACCAATCCGGTAAAGCCCATGAAGGCGAGAGACATTAAGCCTGCCGTAATCAAGGCGATAGAGGCACCACGAAATGGCATCGGCACATCAGCGGCAACCAAGCGTTCACGCAATGCGGCAAATAAGACTAAAACTAAGGCAAAACCGGCAGAGGCACCAAAGCCGTAAGCCACCGATTCCGTTAAATTATGCGCAAGATTCACGTTTAACAACGCCACGCCAAGCACGGCACAGTTGGTGGTAATAAGCGGCAGGAAAATGCCCAGTAAACGATATAAAGTTGGGCTGGTTTTGTGAATCGCCATTTCAGTAAATTGCACCACTACGGCGATGACTAAAATAAAAACGAGTGTACGTAAAAATGTTGCGTTTAATGGCGCGAGAATATAATTATCCACTAAATAGGAGCAAAGCGCCGCCACTGTCAGCACAAAGGTTGTTGCCAAGCCCATGCCGATAGCGGTTTCAATTTTTTTTGAGACGCCCATAAAAGGGCAGAGTCCAAGGAATTTCACCAACACGAAGTTATTAATCAATGCCGTGCCGATGATCAGTAGAATGTAATGTGTCATAGCGTTCAATTCGTTCGTATAAGCGGTGTATTATCGCCATTTATGGGCTTAAGAACAATAAAAAAATAAGCAAGGTAGGTGAACGAATTTTAACAAAACTGACCGCACTTTTTGATACGCCGAAAAGTGTATTTTAAAAGTGCGGTGGATTTTTCAGCCGTTTTATTATAGCCAGCCAAAGTCTGGCTGTAAAAGCCATAGGCTATGCGTATGGCGCCAAATAGCTTAAGCGATGAACAGAAAAAAATCCTCGCTATATAATGAACAAGGCTGGCAACCGAAACTCAACAT
>NZ_CABFLM010000048.1 GCF_901873365.1 uncultured Aggregatibacter sp. | reverse complement strand
AATAAACTCTTTAATTTATTCTCTCTCCAATATTCTAAAATTTTTTTCTGTTGAATACCGAATAATTTCTCTTTTAATTTATTCATATATTGTTCCCAACCTAGAACTCTATTTTGAGCAATTGGCACTGATATAATTGGAATCCCAGCCATCTTTAAAGCTATTTTTCTAGCAATATCTTTACTTAGATATTGATCTTTCTTGGCTCGCCAATTTGGTCGCAGTGGAAGTAGTTCACGGTATGTTCGGCATTATTGCCTTCTTTGTAACACTGGACCAGCGGCTCATAGCTGTCAGGATAAGTGTAAATGTAGGTAAAAGTGCGATCGGTTTCTGCACCATTTTTCCCCTTGTGGATTTCCTGCACCAAGTGTGAACCGTCCCAGATAAATTGCGTGTGGCATTGTTTTTCGCCTTGCTTGTTCAGCTTGGATTTCGCAATCCGTCTACCCAGTGGGTCATAATCATACACCCAACTTTCAGTTGGTGTAACGGTAACGTGTGAGTTTAGCTATCTTTCCTTGTTGGTTTGCTGCAATACCCTATCTAACGTATCCCTTAATTTCATTATATAAAATGAATTGCAAAGATGTAATATAATCTCATATATAATGAATGCATTTAAAACCAACCGCACTTTCTCAATGAATAAAAATCTTATTAACCCTATTACTTGTCGTACTGGCGTTATTTTCCCTCTCTTGGGGCGCTTTGCCATTCCGATTGACAACGTAGTACAAAGCTTAATGGGCAATAACACCAGTGATGTAAAAAACAACATCATTTTCAACCTACGATTACCGCGCATTCTTGCCCCATTTTAGTCGGTTCTGCGCTTGCGGTGGCTGGGGCAACATTCCAAGGGATTTTCCGCAATCCGTTGGTATCACCAGATTTACTGGGCGTTTCCGGTGGTGCTTGTGTTGGTGCGGCTGTTGCCATTTTATTAGGTTTGGGGTTATTTGCTATTCAAGGTTTGGCGTTTGTAGGCGGATTGATAGCTGTGCTAATGACCATGAGCTTGCCGAAACTGGTACGACGCGATTCCACGATTATTCTGGTGCTTTTCGGGATTATCATTTCCGGCTTTATGATGGCTTGCCTTGGCTTAATTAAATATCTTGCTGATCCGGAAACTCAACTTGCCGATATCGTGTATTGGCAAATGGGGAGTTTGACCAAAGTGGATTACAAAAATCTGAGCCTGCTTTCACCGATGATTTTGCTGACTACCATCGCGTTATTAATGATGCGTTGGCGCATTAACGTGTTGTCATTACTCGCTTATTTAAAATAACGAAACAACCGTACTTGAAAAAGTGCGGTTGTTTTTTATTTATAGCCAGCCAAAGCCAGACTATAAAAATCATAGGCTATGCGTAATTCAAGATCTCATGCGTAGCGTGCATCTTAAATGTAATACTAAAATCATAAAATTGAATGATACTCTATGAAACTCTACGAGACAATAAAACAAACAAAAAGGCTATAAATATTTGATTTTATATGATGAATGGAACTTTATGATACTTTATGAAAGGAAAAGATGGTGCGACCGGCTGGACTCGAACCAGTGACCCCCACCATGTCAAGGTGGTGCTCTAACCAACTGAGCTACGGTCGCAAATTGCGTGCGATAATATCTAGCTTTTTGTATTAACACAAGCTTTTTATCGTATTTGTTGACTGAATGCAAAAAAAATATACAAAAAAACGGGATTTTCCTTTTGGTGTTTGGGTTTACCATGCTTCAATGACAAGTCATTTCATAAAATACCTCTTTTTGATTAATGTAATCAATTTCATCCATCGTTTTTTCAAATCATTTTTATTGATTTAAATCATATATTTAGATTTCGTTTTTCGTCAAAATCGCGCTGCTATTTTTACTTTTCTAACATTGGAGCACAAAGGATGAAAAAATTTGCACTTAAAGTCGCCGTCATTGCGATTGCCGGTTATTTAGGCGTTGTTGGATATATCCATCAATATGATAAAGGACAGTCAGAAAAATTACTTGCTGAGGGTAATTACTCTGCCGAACAACAGAAAGTTGCCAAAATTTTGTTTGATAATGGTTGCCAGTATTGTCATACCTCGAATGCTGATTTGCCTTTCTACGCTAACCTTCCCTTCACAGATGCTATCTTAAGCCATGATATTGAATCAGGTAAACGCGTCTTTTTATTAAATAAATTACTGGATGGCTTAAAAGATCCGAGTAAATTATCTGAAGTGGATTTAGCAAAACTTGAACGTGTGATTGAAAATAACGAAATGCCGGTAGCTAAATTCCGCCATATTCACTGGGGAAGTCGCCCTGATGACAGTGAGAAAACCACGTTATTAAATTGGATTCGTGAGCAACGCAAGGCCTTTTTGCCGGCAAATACGCAAGGCGCCAATCCCCACAATCTGATCCAACCAATTCCCGATGCTATTATGACCGATCCTGCCAAAGTAGAACTTGGTCGCAAACTCTTTATGGATGACCGCCTCTCTGCAGATAGCACCGTTCAATGCCACAGCTGTCACCAGCTTGACAAAGGTGGGGTTGACCGCTTAGATGTCTCCACCGGTATTGACGGTAAAAAAGGGGGTATCAATGCGCCAACCGTATTTAATGCCGCATTTAACTTTGTTCAATTCTGGGATGGTCGCGCAATCGATCTTGCCGCACAAGCGGGAGGACCACCAATTAATCCGGTCGAAATGGGCAGCCATTCATGGGATGACATTGTAGCGAAATTTAAACAGGATGAAGAATTCCAAAAAGAATTCTTGAAAGTGTATCCTGAAGTGAGCCAAGCGACATTAACTCACGCTATCGGTGAATATGAAAAAACCTTGATCACCCCAAATAGCGATTTTGACCGCTACTTAAAAGGCGATAAAACCGCATTAAATGAGCAGCAATTAAAAGGCTACGAATTGTTTAAGAAACATAAATGCGACACCTGCCATACCGGTGTGAATATGGGCGGCCAATCTTATGAATACATGGGTATTTACGGCGATTACTTCAAAGATCGCGGCACACCAATCACGGAAGCCGATCAAGGTCGTTTCTCACAAACCAAGGATCCATATGATATGCATCGCTTTAAAGTACCGTCATTGCGTAATATCGCATTAACTGCGCCTTATATGCACGATGCTTCTGCAAAAGACTTGAAAGAAGCTGTTCGTATCATGCTGAAATATCAAAGCAATGTGGCGAAACCGCAACAACAAGACATTGATGACATTACGTCTTTCTTAGAAAGTCTTAATGGTGAGTTTGAAGGTAAGAAATTGCAATAATCGCCATCAATAAAAAGTGCGGTGGATTTTCAACACGTTTTTAAACGTCGTAAAAATTCACCGCACTTTTTTAGAATCGTAGCGTGCAACTTGTTGCACGAAATCGTGAATGCCCGAAAGGGTTAAATATCGTTTCGTGCGTAATTTGGTCGTGCATCAAGATGCACGCTACGAACTGTTACATTCTTTTATTTGATATGTCATAGAAATAAAGGAGAGAATGTGCTGTAAAGCGACATTCTCTCTCGCATTGATTAATAAAATAACTTAGGCAGTTGTCGCACGTTTCGCAATTTCTTCATCACGTAAAACACGACGTAAAATTTTGCCCACGTTGGTTTTCGGCAATTCCTCACGGAACTCAATGTCTTTTGGAATTTTATAGCCGGTTAAATATTTGCGGCAATGTTGTCGCAACTCATCACGGGTTAAACTGTCCTCTTTCTTCACAACGAAGAGTTTGATGGTTTCCCCTGACACGTCATTTGGCACGCCGATTGCCGCCACTTCAGCCACTTTATTGTTTAACATTGCCACATCCTCGATTTCATTCGGATACACGTTAAAACCGGACACCAAAATCATGTCTTTTTTGCGATCCACAATGCGTAAGCTGTAACTTTCATCCATGATCACAATATCACCGGTTGCCATCCAACCGTCTTTGATCACTTCTGCGGTGGCTTCCGGGCGTTGCCAATAACCTTGCATCACCTGTTCGCCTTTCACCCACAACTCCCCGGCTTCACCGAGAGCGGCTTCAGAGCCGTCTTCTTTCACAATGCGAATGTCTGTATTCGGCACCGGCACACCAATACTGCCGTTATGCTTCACTACATTCACCGGGCATGCTGCAATTAGCGGAGAGCATTCCGTCATGCCGTAACCTTCAATAATGTTACAACCGGTCAATTCATGCCAACGAGTGGCAACGGATTGGTGAATCGCCATGCCGCCGCCCACGGAAAGTTTTAAGGCAGAGAAATTTACGTTCTTCAACTCGTCATTGTTTAACAGGGCGTTAAACAAGGTATTCACGCCGGTAATCGCCACAAACGGATATTTTTTCAGTTCTTTTACAAAACCCGGAATATCACGCGGGTTCGTAATTAATACGGCAGTCACCCCCAATTCAATAAACAGCAAGCAGTTCACGGTGAGGGCAAAAACGTGATACAACGGCAAGGCCAAAATGGCTAATCG
Source organism: uncultured Aggregatibacter sp. (assembly GCF_901873365.1). Lineage (GTDB taxonomy): Bacteria > Pseudomonadota > Gammaproteobacteria > Enterobacterales > Pasteurellaceae > Aggregatibacter. The sequence continues at coordinate 30,604 of NZ_CABFLM010000048.1, read as the reverse complement.
TTCACGACTCCGATCGCCCACAAAAGGATAGGCAATCCACTTGGCTTGGAACACATTCACAATAATATTGCCATGCGACAACATCGCGCCTTTCGCGACGCCCGTGGTACCACCGGTGTATTGCAAAAAGGCCAAATCATTGCGTTCTATTTGCGGACGCACATATTGACGATATTTACCGACACTCAACACTTCACGGAACGTGACCGCATTTGGCAACTTATATTTTGGCACGAGTTTCTTCACGTATTTCACTACGAAGTTCACTAATGTGCGTTTACCAAAAGATAACTGATCGCCCATACGGGTCAAAATGACGTGTTTCACAGAGGTGTTGAAAACAATTTTTTCTAACGTAGAAGCAAAGTTAGACACCACCACAATGGCTTTAGCACCACTGTCTTGAAGTTGGTGTTCTAACTCGCGTGGTGTGTAAAGCGGATTCACATTCACCACCACAAGACCCGCGCGTAAAATACCAAACAAGGCGATTGGATATTGCAACAAATTCGGCATCATTAACGCCACACGGTCGCCACGCTCTAACTTCAATTCATTTTGCAAATAGGCTGCAAAAGCACGGCTGCGTTCTTCCAATTTACGAAACGTTAACACTTGCCCCATATTAATATAAGCGGCACGGTCGGGATGTTCGCGAATCGCTTTATCAAACATATCTAAAATCGAATCATATTCTGACGTATCCAATTCACGCTCAGAACCTTCCGGATAATTTTGAAACCAAGGTTTAGTCATGGTGATTCCTAATCTTTTTTCTTTATTTTTATAAAATGAGGCGGAATTCTAATATTCCGCCAAAACTTAATACAAATTATAGCGAAGGCGTGGTTCGGCCCACATAAATCTCGGCGCCCACCAACCGTATGGATAAAACGGCCCGTAATCATACATGTCATCCGGATCGTAATAATATTCTTGTACTAACTTCCAAAGACGATATTGATGGGCTTGCACCACCGGATAGCTGTAATCTGCTTGATCAATTTTGCCCGGCTCTTTGCCGCTTAATACACCAGCAACAGTAATATATTGATCTTTTAAGTTTTCTGGGTCCACAAAGCCGTTTAAGTAGGCAATAAATCGCCCATTGCTGTGGCTATCAATCATCGGTTTTGCAGAGAAATACGCGACAGTTTGATTTAACACTTCCACTTTTGTCTGATTTTTTAATGCGGTAGCGGAAATCACTTTGCCGCCCAAACGCACTTTCACACAACGGCAATCATAATCTTGCGGTTGGATGTTATTTAAATTTAATGCATCAAATTGTTTTGGCTCTAACCCTTGCGGCGCCGACACACAACCGGTTAAAACAAGAGAAAGTGCGGTCAATATTAACCCTATTTTTTTGCTCATTTTAATGCTCCTCTCAAAAGGTGATTAAAATCTATTCTCGCCCCGGCAATTTCTTCCACGTCACTTCATTACGTAAGTAAATCGGTTCAATCTCCAACGGGCTGATGGTCTCGCCGGCAAACCATTTTGGCAATGCCAAATCCAATATATATAAAGCGGAAGGCAAGGTGATCTCTGTCGCTTTACCAAGATTCGCTTCTTTTAACTCAGGATAAGCCGCCCAGCCGGTTCCTGCTAAAACGGCATTTTCATGATGTTGTTGAGCCACTTGCTCAATGACTTTTGACGGGCTACACACCTGCTCGGCAATAACTGGTTGCCAATCTAAAAACTCGCCGAAATATGACCGCACTTTTTGCGCCTGCCATTGGGCGAAATACACTTCATTCATACGGGCATCAATGGCTGTCAGCACATTTTCTGCCTGATATTTCGCATAGGCAGCTTGTGCCATGGCGGCCAAATTGGACACCGGAATCACCGGCAAATCAGCCCCGAAAGCTAGGCCTTGTGCAATGCCTGCACCAATGCGCACACCGGTAAAGCTACCCGGACCACGGCCGAAAACCAAGGCATCCACTTGATGTAGCGTCATGTCTGCTTGTGCCAAAATTTCATCTACCATCGGCAAAATATGTTTGGTGTGTTCGCGCTGTGCAAATTGCGCTAAATGTGTTTTTTCACCACCACGTAACAAAGCAACAGAACAAGCTTCTGTTGCAGTATCTAAAGCTAATAATGTGACATTTTTCATATTTATATTGATTCGTTGTTATCGTCTGTCTTTAACGTTGTTAAGAATTGTACCACTTTGTGCAAATCCCGCGTACGTTTAAAATTCGGCAAACTGCGCAAAAAGGTTTCTCCATAAGGGCGCATCACCAAACGGTTATCGCAAATAATCACAGCACCGCGATCGGTCACATCACGAATTAATCGCCCAACGCCCTGCTTCAAGGTAATCACCGCTTCGGGAATCTGAATATCGTTAAACGGATCGCCGCCCTGCAAACGGCAATCTTCAATGCGTGCTTTCAATAATGGCTCATCAGGTGCAGTAAACGGCAGTTTATCAATAATCACCAGCGACAAGGCATCGCCCCGCACGTCCACGCCCTCCCAAAAACTGGAAGTTGCCACCAGCACGCTGTGCGATTGCGAAATAAATTGTTCCAATAACGTCGTTTTTGCTGTTTCGCCTTGCAATAAAATCGTCAATTCACTGTTTTCACGAAAATAGTCTGCCAGACTGCGCATCATGGCGTAAGACGTGCAAAGCACAAAACAACGGCCTTGGTTGGCTTCGATAATCGGCAGTAACATTTTGCCTAATTGAGTGAACGTGCCACTGTGATTGGTTGCCGGCAGATAACGTGGCACGCAAAGCAAGGATTGCTCTGCATAATTAAAAGGGCTCGGCAGAATTTTCTGCTCCGCATCTTGAATACCTAAACGCTGGCAAAAATGGGCAAAAGTGCCGCCCACTTCCAAGGTGGCAGAAGTGAAAATCCACGCGCATTTTTGTTTCGCCATTTGCTCACCAAACTTATCCGCCACGGTGAGCGGGGTAATATGCAGCCCAAACTGGCGACCGATACACTCAAACCAATAGCAATAGCCCGTGATTTCTGTTTCCGTCAAGCGTTTAAGTAAATTTTGTAACTGCGCAATGCGCTCAAAAATGCTATCTAGCATTTGTGAACGCCCTAAGCACAATTTCACCACTTCGGCAGTAAAATTCAGTTTTTCCAGTAAAAAATCAAAGGCTTTTTTGACCGCACTTTGTTGTAGCATTTGCCGCCAGTTGCCGCGCAAATTGCCTTCACCCAACATTAAACGGAAATCCTGCACGATTTTTAACAGCTGATCCGCCGCCACACCAAGCTGTTTCATGTCTTTCACTTCGGTGCGATAGGTAATTTGAATGTCTTTACATAAATCAAAAAGTTGGCGGGACGTCACCGATTGACCGAAATATTGGCTGGCGATATCAGGCAGTTGATGCGCTTCATCAAACACGATCACCTCTGCATTTGGAATCAATTCACCGAAGCCATTTTCTTTCACTGCCATGTCGGCAAAAAATAAGTGATGATTAACCACCACCAAATCCGCATTCAACGCTTTTTTACGCGCCAATGCCACAAAACAATCCGCATAATTGGGGCAATCACTCCCCAAACAACTTTCTGCCGTGCTGGTGAGTTGAGGCAAAATCGGGCTGTCTTCGGCAATTTCAATGCATTCGGACAAATCGCCGGTCTTCGTGGCGTTGCGCCATTTGCGCACTTTGGATAAATCGTGCAGCACACTACGATCACCCAGCACGCCTTGCGCAATCACCTGTTCCAAACGCTCTAAACATAAATAATTGGCACGCCCTTTGAGCAACGCAATTTTGCCGCTGTACCCGAGGGCTTTTTGAATGGCGGGCAAGTCGCGATTAAACAGCTGATCTTGCAAGTTTTTGGAACCGGTGGAAATGATGGTTTTCTTTTTCGCCAATAACGCCGGCGCCAAATACGCAAAGGTTTTACCCGTGCCCGTGCCGGCTTCCACCACTAACGCCCCTTGCTGTTCAATGGCATTGCCCACCGCCGTCGCCATGTCGACCTGTTCTGCGCGGGGACGAAAGCCCTTGATATGGGCGCTCAATGCACCGTCTGGGGAAAATGCCTTGCTAATTTGTTTTGAATACGCCATTATTTTTCACCTGTTAAAAAGTCGGCACAGTATAGCAGATTTCCCCTCTTTCTGAATCAACAAGGACAAGATGATGAACATTCAATTGCAACAACAGATCACGCCGGAATTGAGTTTATATGCGTATAACGATATTCCTGTTTTACATTTACACCACGCCGTCGGCACCGCAAAAATCGCCTTACAAGGGGCGCATTTATTCAGCTGGCAACCGGCGCACAGCAAGCAAGACGTATTGTGGTTAAGTGACATCGAACCGTTTAAAGCCGGCACGGCAATTCGTGGCGGCATCCCGATTTGCTATCCATGGTTTAATAATGCCGGCACGCCGGCGCATGGCTTCGCTCGCACCAGCCTGTGGCAATTAAGCGACTACGAGATTAGCAGCGACAAAGTGCGGTTGGTTTTTTCGTTATTTTCCAAACACAACATCATCTTGGCTAAAATCGAAATGCTATTCACCGAACATTGCGACCTACGCTTTACTCACTACGGCGAAACCGGCATGGAAAACGTGCAACTGGCGCTACACAGTTATTTCAATATTGGCAACATCGCCAACACGAGTATCGCCAACCTGCCAACAACCTGTTTTAACTCTCTCACTAAATCACAGGAAACCGTACCTTCACCACGCGCCATCAACGAAAACGTGGATTGCATTTATACCGCGCCACAACAGCCAACAGAAATTCACGACCAAACCAACCATCGTACCCTATTCGTAACACATCAAAATGCCAGCGATGTGGTGTTATGGAACCCATGGCACAAAGCCACAAGCAACATGTCAGAAAACGGCTATCAAACCATGGTATGCGTAGAAACCGCGCGAATCCATCGCTACCTTGAGGCGGACGAAACCGTGGCGGTGAGATTGAGTGTGAAATAGTTCAAAGTGCGGTCAGATTTTTAGATGTTTTTCAACACTCAACATCTGATCGCTTGAGCTTTGGCTAAATTCCCTTAAATCCCCTTAGCTCCCTATCAAACCAATTCGTAAAATGTTTTATTTTTAACCTACTTTTCCATTTATTACTGCCGTGTTTGTGAGTAACATAATGGGCGATTCAAAACACATAACCATCCATATAAAAGGAGATTAAATCATGAAAAAATTAATGACTGCGGTCGTTTTCGCTGCTGCGATGACAGCGCCCTTAGCTGCCTCTGCAGCTTCTATGCCAGAAACAGAAAAAGCAATGGCGCAGCAAGCAAATACAAAAGGCATTTGGATCGATGTTCGCTCCGCCGAAGAATTTAATGCAGGCCATTTACAAGATGCGATTAACATTCCGCACGAGCAAATCCTTGACCGCATCCAAGCTGTTAGCCCGGATAAAGATGCACCTATCAACCTCTACTGCCGCAGCGGTCGCCGTGCAGAAGTGGCGTTAAACGCACTGAAAAAAGCAGGTTACACCAACGTTACCAACCATGGCGGTTATGAGGATTTGGTTAAGAAAGGCATGAAATAAGCACGCCTTATTTAAAATAACAATCCCCTAAATTTCTCACAGGAGTATTTAGGGGATTTTTTATAAGTCTATTTGTTTAATCAAGAGGCTCAAAACATATGTCATTAACCATTTTATTAGGAAAATCCTTACTAGGATAATAAGATGGTATGCCGACTGCAATAAATGTATTATCAATCATAATAGCTCCCTTAATTTTCGTCTAAGATAGATTCAATATTATACAACGGCACATTCACCATCCAATCCTGTTCCCGATAATCTGCCATGGAAAAGCGAATAGCCTGTTCGGGCTGAAATAGTTCTACATACACTTTTAAACTTTTCGCTTTCAAATTTTCTTCCGCTTTAACTTCAATCGGAATCACAGCTTGCTTACGTTGCACAATAAAATCGACCTCTGCCGTGCCTTTTTCAGTTGCCCAATAAAACACCGGATTGTCTTGCGTGGCAATCAGCTGTTGCAGGACGTATTGTTCAGTCAATGCGCCTTTAAATTCGCTGAAGATACGGGTACCCTCTAACAGTACACTCGCATCCAAATGACTTTGTGCGGCAAGCAGTCCCACATCTAAGCCATATAATTTAAAGGCATTATCTTGATAAGCGGAAAGAGGCAAATGTGGCTTTTTCACGCGAGGTACAGGATGCACCAAACCGCTGTCTTTTAGACATTGCAGAGCAATTTCATAATCTTTGCTTCTCGCCCCTTTTTGAAGTTGCGAATAGATGAACTTTTTATTTTCTTTGGCAATCTGTTCAGGAATTGAAGCCCAAATTGACCGCACTTTTTGCACCGTGTTGCCATCTGAAATGTGTTTGGAAAAATCTTGCTCATACGCCATCAATAAGTTACGCTGCACTTGGCGAACCTCATTAACATTTTGCGTGTCAACAAATACCTTTACCGCTTCCGGCATACCGCCGACAAAATAATATAAGCGGAGCAAATCAATATAGGTCGTTTTCATGGCGGAAATCAGCGACCAGTCCTTCAGTTCAAGCAATTTCACCAAATCTTGTTTGCCAAGTGCGGTTAGAAATTCGTGAAAATCCATGGGATAAAGCGGTAGAAAGTCCACCTTGCCGACAGGAAATGACGCTTGATGATGTAACGATACGCCCAGTAATGAGCCTGCTGCGATGATATAAAACTGCGGTGCATTTTCATAAAAGTATTTCAGTGATGATAGTGCTTTCGGGACTTCTTGCACTTCATCAAAAATAATCAGGGTATTTTCCGGTTGAATATCGACACCGCTTTCAATTTTCAAACCCAGTATTAAGCGCTCAATATCGTAGTCGCCAGAAAATAACGTTTTCATGCGAGGGTTATTATCAAAGTTGATATACGCCACTTTCTCAAAGGATGTCTCGCCAAAGTATTTCATCGCCCAAGTTTTACCAACCTGCCTTGCCCCTTGAATAATCAATGGTTTACGGTTGGTTTTGTGCTTCCATTTTTCTAAGGATTGGATGATTTTTCGCTGCATAATGTTTCTCAACGTGATGAATTGAATAGATTATAGCGAGCTTTAAACATTTTTTCTAACGAAAAATCTATATAATAAATACTTTTTCCAACGTAAAAATGGAGAAATTTAACATTTATTCAATGTAAAATTTTGATTATCGCCAGCCAAAGCCTAGCTATAAAACCATACGCTATGCGTATATTTGCCCTCTCGTCGCATGCAACTTGTTGCACGGATGATTAACCTCAATACGTAATTCACGATTTCGTGTGTAGCGTGCATCTTGATGCACGATCAACCCACGCACGGAACGTTATTTAACCCTTTCAGGCATTCACAATTTCGTGCAACACGTTGCACGCTACAGAAGAGATGATTAATTGCTTTAGACGGTTTTTGTATGTAACGTCTTGCGGGAGGAAAAATGCCAATGGTAGAGGCTGTTTAACATTAACAACAGCAATCCGCTCCAAATGAAAAAATAGGTTAAATAGGCGGATTCATTCACCGGTGTGTGTAAGAACCAAATGGCGAATAAAAAAAGCAGGCTTGGTTCAAGATAGCTCATCATGGAAAATAAACTCACAGGCAACAATAGACCGGATTTTAGATTGGCAGTCACGGAAACGGCGCTAATTAATCCCAATAATGGCACGAACAACCAATAGCGCGAATCACTGACCAGTAAATCTGTTATATTCGGTTGAAATGCCAAGTAAATAAAGCAGGGAATCGAAATAAAAATAATATCTAACGTTAAGCCTTGCAACGCCGGTGTTTTCATAGCTCGACGGCTTAAATAATACGGTGGATAACCCAAGCAGACCCATAGGCTGGTCCAAGAGAAGGTTTGTGTCGTCCACAACTCATGAGCAACACCCAGTGCGGCTAAAAATAACGCCATTTTTTGTAATAAGGTTAAGCGTTCTTTAAACCATAAATAACCGCCGAATGCCATCACTAAGGGAAATAAAAAGTAGCCCACCGCCACATTCACGCCTTCGCCATTCACCGGTGCCCACATAAATAACCAAAACTGACTACCTGCCAAGGCGCTACCCATTAAAAAGGTTAACCAGCGTTTCCAACTTGCCCCTAATTCATTGCGAATAAAGGTTTTCAAACCGGATAAGCCCATTATGGGTAATAAGATCGCCAATATGGCAAATAATGATCCGATCATACGCAAAACAAAAACATCCGTACCATTTAACGGCAACATCCATGCGCTGAATAAATACATAATGCCAAACAAACTTTGCGAAAAAATACACAGCCACACGCCTTTGGATACCGTTTGCATTGCTCTCCTCCACCCTTAGTTGATTTTGGGGAAATTATACTTAAAGCGCTAAATAACCCATTTCAATTAATCGGGAATAATGAGATAATTTCTCAAAATTTACGTTAATTTTGGTAAAAATTCTCAAATGATGAAATTATGTACCACTTAGATAAACTCGATCGGGCGATTCTTAATGAATTGCAAACGGATGCCACCCTTCCGCTAAAAGAACTGGCTGATCGGGTTAACAGCACGATTGCCACCTGCCAACGCCGTATTCAGTTACTTAAACAACATCACGTTATCACCAAACAAGTGGCCATTGTCTCCCCTTCCGCCGTTGGGAAATCCATTAGCGTATTTGTGTTGGTGGAGTTAGATAATCAACAATCTCATTATCAAGCTGAATTTGAACGCAAAATGCGCGGGGAGAAGGATGTGATCGCCTGTTATGAAATTTCCGGCGATTATGATTATTTGCTGTTGGTGCATACAGAAGATATGACAAGCTACCACCGTTTTATTCATCAAGTGTTAATCGGTGGCGCCCATGTGAAAGGTTACAAAAGTCAGTTTGTGATGAATTTTTTTAAGGCAGAAAGCAAAATTATTCTATAGCCTAATGTTGCCTAAATTACCAGAGGCTCATTTGTTCCGAGGTTTTTTCTTCCGGCAGGGTGACGTGTAAGCCGATTAAGCGAATGCTTCTCCCCTGCCGGCGCGCCCAAATTTGCCCCAGCAATTGTTGAAAATTTTCATGTGAAAATTCCACCGCACTTTTCTCCAATGTTGTTACTTGGAAATCTTCAAATTTGAGTTTCACGCCAATTTTTCTTAATTGTGTCAAAGGCATTTCCGGGCAAGCACGTTGCACGCGCTTCACTAACTGCGGATACAGGGTTGCCAACACGTTAACGCCTTCTTCCAACTGATGGATATTACTTAATAAGGTGGTTTCCACGCCCACAGACTTGCGCTCACGGTGCGGCTGAATTTCCCGCTCATCAATACCGTGGCTATACTGCCAAATGCGTTGCCCCATTTTGCCAAATAAATTTAACAACAGGTGACGCTCCGTTTTCTGTACATCGGCACAGCACACCAATCCCATTTGCCGTAATTTTTCCGCGGTGACTTTGCCCACACCGGGAATTTTCTTTAAAGGCAAATTGGCGACAAAATCACTCACCTCTTTCGGCTCAATCACAAATTGTCCGTTAGGTTTATTTTGATCAGAGGCGATTTTGGCGAGGAATTTTAACGGCGCAATGCCGGCAGACGCAGTAAGATGAAGTTCATTGAAAATCGCCTGACGAATTTCCTGCGCAATCCATGTGGCGGAACCGGCGCATTTATCACAATCGGTCACGTCTAAATAAGCCTCATCCAGCGAAAGCGGCTCAATAATAGACGTATAACGTTGAAAGATTTGATGAATTTGTTGAGAAACTGTGCGATACAACGGCATATTCACCGGTAACAACACCAAACTCGGGCAGCGTTTTAAGGCTTGGGCAGTAGGCATTGCACTATGTAACCCAAATTGACGAGCAATATAATTACAGGTGCTCAACACCCCTCGTTGTTCGGCACGCCCTCCCACCGCAACCGGCTTATCGGCTAATGCGGGATTTTCGCGTATTTCAACGGAAGCATAAAAACAATCCATATCAATATGGATAATTTTTCTGGGTTTGCCATTCAACATATCAGACATAACTAAAGTTCAGACAACTAAAGTGCGGTGACTTTTTGCGATGTTTCTTGAGGCGGTATTTCAGGTTGATAAGAAAAAGTGCGATAAAAGAATGCAATCAGTAATATTATCAACATGATAAGAATCTGAATTAAGCGTTTTTTCGTGAGTTTTTCGGCAGCCATAAATCCTCGCTCGGTGTTTTATACTTCTTAAATTGACCATTTAGTGGTATTATTGAGGCAGATCAATTTTACACCATTTTTAATACGTTTTCTTTGAATTTGGGGAACAGATGAAAATTCTAACGACAGAGACAAAATTAGGACGTCGAGTTCAATCAGGAGGATGTGCTATCCATTGTCAAAACTGCAGTATTAGTCAGTTGTGTATTCCTTTTACACTCAATGAGCACGAGTTGAACCAGTTAGACAATATTATTGAGCGCAAGAAGCCTATTCAGAAATCCCAAGTCCTTTTCAAAGCCGGTGATGAACTGACGTCAATCTACGCAATTCGTTCCGGCACGATTAAATCTTATACCATTAGCGAAACCGGTGAAGAGCAGATTACCTCATTTCACTTACCCGGTGATTTGGTTGGCTTTGATGCCATTATGAATATGCAGCATCCTAGTTTTGCGCAAGCGTTAGAAACAGCGATGGTGTGTGAAATTCCCTTTGATATTTTAGATGATTTATCCGGCAAAATGCCGAAATTACGCCAACAAATTATGCGTTTGATGAGTAACGAAATCAAAAGCGATCAAGAAATGATTTTATTATTGTCGAAAATGAACGCAGAGGAACGCTTGGCCGCCTTTATTTATAACCTTTCCCAGCGTTATTCCGCTCGCGGTTTTTCTGCCCGCGAATTCCGTTTAACCATGACGCGTGGTGATATTGGTAACTATCTTGGTTTAACGGTTGAAACCATCAGTCGGTTGTTAGGCCGCTTCCAGAAATTGGGTATTCTATCGGTTCAAGGTAAATACATTACGATTAATAATATGGCTGAATTAATCGAATTATCCGGTACCAATAAAACAAAAATCAAAATGGTTATCTAAGCCAGCCTTATTACTAGTGCAGCAAAAATGTTGCACTAGATCACCTTTTTAAAGACCGTACCTTGTTATTTCAGCAAATATGTTCTACCCTATTTGCCATCGCAATAATGGAGGTTGTGTATGAAATTCAATAATATACTGGTGGTCTTAAACCCGGAAAATGACAAACAATACGCCCTTGCGAGAGCCGTTCGCTTAGCACAAGAGCAAAAAAGCCAAAATCCCGTCAATATTACCCTATTCCTTGCCATTTATGACTTATCTTACGAAATGTCGGCGCTCCTTTCTTCTGAAGAACGGACAGAAATGCGCCATAACGTCATTGAACAGCGCAAGTTAGCGATTCAACCGTATATTGAAAAATACGCCTCTGACGGCATCCAATTCTCCTCTACTGTGGTTTGGCACAGCAATGAAGCAGAAGCCATTACTCGCGAAGTGGAAACCCATAATTATGATTTAGTGGTGAAATACACGAAAGCAGAAGAAAGCTTGAAATCTTTAATTGTTACCCCGGTAGATTGGCAAATTTTGCGTAAATGTCCTACGCCAATTTTGGTGGTAAAAGACGGTGACTGGAAACATCAACGTCGTATTTTAGTCGCGGTAAACGTTTCTGATGATGAAAACGAGGCACATAGCTCATTTAATGATGAATTGGTTTCACTCAGTATGGACCTAGCCGATTCCTTAGACCGAGGCAATATTCATCTGGTTACTGCCTATCCGCCAACCCCGATTAATATGGCAATTGACTTACCGGAATTTAGCACTGGCGACTGCAATAGCGGATTACGCGGACAGTATTTGTTAAATATGAAAGCATTACGCCAGAAATATGGGATAAGCGATGATCATACGCATGTTCTAGAAGGTTTCCCGGAAGACGTTATTCCTCAAGTAGCAGAAAAACTAGAAGCGGAATTGGTTATTCTTGGAACGATTGGACGAACAGGCCTATCCGCGGCTTTCTTAGGTAACACGGCAGAACACGTAATTAGTAAATTAAACTGCAATTTATTAGCCATAAAGCCATCAAAAAAGGACAATTAAGATAAATTTTGGGAGTAGTGCATATTTTTATTGACTACTCCTTTTTTTTACATTACTTTTTTCACACTACGAAATTACTTTTTATTTTGATTTTTAATTAATCACCCATCAAAAAGGAAACAAAGAATGAGAAAATCATTACTGATCACATTATTAGGATTAGCCGGTTTAGTACAAGCACATGAAGTTTGGGTTGTCGCGCCGGCACATATTAACACAAAAGAAGCACTTAATGCAGAATTAGCCTACGGTCATCATTTTCCGTATGCTGAGAAAATTGCAGCAGATCGCTTGCATTTTTTTGCACCACTTGAATTAACCGATAAAAATGGCATGACCAGCGAGCTCAAACAACAAGGGGAAAATTATCAATACACTACAGAAAAGCCATTGGCAGAAGGTTCGTATTGGGTAAGCGCGACCTATAAACCAACATTTTGGTCGCAAAATGCAAAGGGCTGGAAGCAAGAAAATATGCAACAAATGACGGATGCCACGTATTGTGAACAAACGCAAATGTTTGGTAAAAGCTTAGTGACCGTCGGTGATAAAGCTGATTCAACGGTATTTAAAGAAAAATTAGGTCAAGAATTAGAAATTGTGCCACTCAAAAATCCTGCTGAACTCAAAGAAGGTGAAGTTTTCCCATTACAGATTTTCTATAAAGGTAAACCATTGGCTGGTGAAACCGTAATTGCAACAGCAGACACCGTGGTTGTTAAAGATATTGAATCTGCTGAAGATCACCGTGAAATTCAGGGTTTTTCCAGCAAAACGGATAAAGACGGCAAAGTGAATTTCTTACCATTAATTGAAGGATTATGGAAAGTCAAAGTGGTACATAAAACAGCCTTTAGCGACCCTAAAGTGTGCCAACATTCAGCCAGTTATGCGACATTGGTCTTGCCGGTGGGTGAAAAACGCGCGCAATATACCCCGCACGAACATCATCACTAGTAGCATTATCACAACTTAATGAGCATTTCCGCTAACGCAAGTGGAAATGCTTTTTTATTCTCTGCCAATAAGAATGTCAGTATAATAAGCATAAAATAAGAGTTTCCTTTTTAGCGATATTTTTTCTAAGCGGGAAACTCTTCTTTTTTATGATGATTTAATGATTTTAATCCACTTTATTATTTTTTCTTCGCTTTAGCATTTGGAAGGTCAGTAATTGAACCTTCAAACACTTCAGCCGCAAGACCAACAGATTCATGAAGTGTTGGGTGGGCATGAATCGTTAATGCAATATCTTCTGCATCACAACCCATTTCAATCGCAAGACCAATTTCACCTAATAATTCACCACCGTTCACACCCACAATGGCGCCACCAAGTATGCGATGAGTATCTTTATCAAAGATTAATTTGGTCATCCCTTCTGAACATTCAGAGGCAATCGCACGACCGGATGCCGCCCAAGGGAATTTAGCCACTTCGTAGTTTAAGCCTTCTTGTTTACATTCTTTCTCAGTTTTACCCACCCAAGCCACTTCTGGTTCAGTATAAGCGATAGATGGAATCACTTTCGGATCGAAGTAGTGTTTTTGTCCGGCAATGACTTCCGCTGCAACGTGACCTTCATGAACACCTTTATGCGCCAACATCGGTTGACCAACAATATCACCAATTGCGAAAATATGAGGCACATTGGTACGCATTTGTTTATCCACATGAATAAAACCACGCTCATCCACTTCAACGCCTGCTTTGCCGGCATCGATTAGTTTGCCGTTTGGTGTACGGCCAATCGCCACTAACACTGCATCATAACGTTTAGTATCGTTACAGGCTTTACCTTCCATTGAAACATAGATGCCATCATCTTTTGCTTCAACCGCGGTAACTTTGGTTTCAAGCATTAACTTGAATTTTTTCTCGATTTGTTTGGTATAAATTGCCACAACATCTTTATCCGCAGCAGGGATAACTTGGTCGAACATTTCTACCACTTCAATTTCCGATCCTAATGCGTGATAAACTGTCCCCATTTCCAAACCGATAATACCACCGCCCATAATAAGAAGTTTTTTCGGCACTTCTTTTAATTTAAGCGCATCTGTTGAATCCCAAATACGTGGATCTTCATGTGGAATGAAAGGTAATTGAATTGGGCGAGAACCGGCTGCAATAATTGCGTTATCAAATTTGATTGTTGTTGGGTGACCATCACGATCGCGTGCCACTAACGTATGCGGATCAGTAAATGCCGCCAAACCTTCAACTACAGTGACTTTACGTGCTTTAGCCATCCCGGCTAAACCACCGGTTAATTTTGCTACAACCGCTTCTTTACCAGCACGTACTTCATCTAAATCAATACGTGGTTCACCGAAGTAAATACCATTTTTTGTTGCGTGTTTTGCTTCTTCAATCACTTTTGCAACGTGCAATAATGCTTTAGAAGGAATGCAACCCACGTTTAAACATACCCCACCAAGGGTTGAATAACGCTCAACTAATACGGTTTCTAAGCCTAAATCCGCACAACGGAACGCCGCTGAATAACCAGCAGGGCCGGCACCAAGCACCACGACTTGGGTTTTAATTTCTTTACTCATTTTTACCTCGTAAAAACGTTCAAATTTTTGACCGCACTTTGCGATCTTTGTAGGGCGGGCTTTCAGCCCACCAAGAGATCTCATTAATCGGTGGGCTGAAACCCACCCTACAGATTACATCACTAAGCGACGTAAATCCGCTAATACCCCATTGATATAGCTTAAGAAACGCGCACCATCTGCACCATCGATCACGCGGTGGTCGAAGGATAATGATAACGGAAGCATTAAGCGAGGCTCGAACTCTTTACCGTTCCAAACCGGTTGCATTTCAGACTTGGATACACCCAAAATGGCTACTTCAGGCGCATTCACGATAGGCGTAAAGTGCGTTGTACCAATACCGCCTAAACTTGAAATGGTGAAACAACCGCCTTGCATATCGGAACCGGAAAGTTTACCGTCACGGGCTTTTTTAGAGACTTCCATTAATTCGCGAGAAAGCTCGATAATGCCTTTTTTGTTCACATTTTTAAAGACAGGCACGACTAAGCCGTTTGGTGTATCTACTGCCACGCCAATGTTGATGTATTTTTTCAGCGTTAATTTTTGGCCATCTTCAGAAATAGAACTATTGAAACGCGGGAACGCTTCTAATGCTTTGGCAACCGCTTTCATAATGAACACCACTGGTGTGATTTTCACGTCTAATTTTTGTTTTTCAACAATCTTGTTCTGCTCTTTACGGAAAGCTTCTAAGTCGGTGATGTCGGTGCGATCAAAGTGCGTCACATGTGGAATCATGACCCAGTTACGGTGTAAATTCGCGCCGGAAATTTTGTTAATACGGCTTAACTCAACTTCTTCTACTTCACCAAATTTGCTGAAGTCCACTTTCGGCCATGGTAACAAGCCTAAACCTGCACCATTCGCTACGCCATTACCTGCGGCTGCAGCAGAAACCGTACCGGTTTCAAATGCTTTTACAGCAGTTTTCACATAGGCTTGAATATCTTCTTTAACGATACGACCTTTACGACCGGTACCTTTTACTTTATCAAGATTTACACCGAATTCACGTGCAAGACGACGAATCACCGGTGTGGCGTGTGCATAGCCTGCGCTTGCAACAACTTGATCTTGGCTCAAACCGGATACATTGCCTGATTGTGCTGCCGGCGCGGCTGCGGATACGGCTTGAGGCGCTGCGGCTTGTGGTGCAGCTGCGGCAACCGGTGCGGCACCTGCCACTTCAAATTTCATAATTAATGAACCGGTAGAGACTTTGTCACCCGCTTTCACTAAAATTTCTTTAACGACACCGGCAAATGGTGCAGGCACTTCCATAGAAGCTTTGTCACCTTCAACGGTAATTAACGATTGCTCTTCTGTGATGCTATCGCCTACTTTGACCATAATTTCAGTCACGTTAACTTCGTCACCACCAATATCCGGAACGTTTACATCCTTCACACCACCGGCAACCGGTGCGGCAGGTGCAGCAGCTGGCGCAGAGGCCGCTGGTGCTGAAGCAGACGCACTGCCGGCAACTTCAAAACGCATAATCAATGTGCCGGTGGAGACTTTATCGCCCGCTTTAATGATGATTTCTTTCACGATACCGGCAACAGGTGCTGGCACTTCCATAGACGCTTTATCGCCTTCAACGTTAATAATGGATTGATCCACTTCAACACGATCACCCACTTTTACCATAACATCAGTAACGTTGACTTCATCAGAACCGATATCCGGTACATTCACATCAACCACTTGTGCAGTCGCTGGTGCAGTGGCAGGAGTCGCGGCCGGTTGAGCGGCTTGTGCAGGTGCTGCGTCAGCACTCTCTAATACCAACATAGGCGTGCCGGTGGTCACTTTATCTCCCACTTTCACTAACACTTCTTTAACCACGCCTGCTTCAGGTGCCGGCACTTCCATCGATGCTTTATCACCTTCAACATTGATGATGGATTGATCCGCAGTAATCGTATCTCCAACTTTTACCATCACTTCGGTAACGGTCACTTCATCACTACCGATATCCGGAATTTGAATTTGTTTAGCCATTTCTTTTTACCTTTTAAACGTTTGGAAAACCAACCGCACTTTTATCAAGTGCGGTCGTTTTTTTCGTTATTTTTATGCGTATAACGGGTTCAATCTTTCAGGATCGATACCGTATTTTGCGATTGCTTCGGCAACCACTTTCTTGTCAACCGTGCCTTCTTGTGCCAACACATGTAATGCGGCAACCACAACGTGGTGTGCATCTACTTCAAAGTGGTCACGCAAGTTCGCACGGCTATCGGAACGACCGAAACCATCCGTACCCAACACATGATAATGTTTAGCCGGTACATAAGCGCGGATTTGCTCAGCAAAAAGCTTCATGTAGTCGGTTGCTGCAACGGCAGGCTTGTCATTCATCACTTGAGCGACGTATGGCACACGTGGTGTTTCGGTTGGATGTAACATATTCCAACGAACCGCATCCGCCCCTTCGCGAGCCGCTTCAGTGAAGGATGGCGCACTATAAACATCAGAGCTGATGCCGTAGTCATTCGCCAAGATTTGAGCGGCTTCACGTACATGACGCAAGATCGCACCGGAACCAAGTAATTGCACTTCGCCTTTACCTTTTCCTTGTACGTGTTCAAATTTATAAAGACCTTTACGAATACCTTCTTCTGAGCCTGCAGGCATTGCCGGTTGATCGTAAATTTCGTTTAACGTGGTGATGTAATAGAACACATCTTCTTGTTTTTCACCGTACATACGGTTAATACCGTCTTGCATGATAACCGCCACTTCATAAGCGAATGCCGGGTCATAAGAGACACAGTTCGGAATCGTTAAAGATTGAATGTGGCTGTGACCATCTTCGTGTTGTAAACCTTCACCGTTCAATGTTGTACGGCCTGACGTACCACCAATCATGAAACCGCGTGCCAATTGGTCACCTGCTGCCCACATTAAGTCACCCACACGTTGGAAACCGAACATGGAGTAGTAAATGAAGAATGGGATCATCGGCATATTGCTCACAGAATAAGACGTTGCTGCCGCTAACCAAGAAGAGGTTGCCCCTAATTCATTGATCCCTTCTTGTAAGACTTGACCGTCTTTCGCTTCGCGATAGTAAGCCACTAAATCACGGTCGGATGGGACATAATTTTGACCATGCGGGTTGTAAATACCGATTTGACGGAATAACCCTTCCATACCGAAAGTACGCGCTTCGTCTGCCACGATTGGAACAATATGTTTGCCCACTTCTTTGTCTTTTAACAACGTATTTAAGAAACGAACAAATGCCATTGTGGTTGAAATCGGACGCGGTTGTGCTTCTAACAACGCAGAGAATTCAGAAAGCTCAGGTGCTTTGAAGTTCACAGTAAATTTCGGATGACGTGCCGGCAAATAACCTTGTAAAGCTTTGCGACGTTCGTGCAAGTATTTATATTCTTCAGAACCTTCAGGGAAAGTCACATATGGCAGTTTTTCCAAATCTTCATCTTTCACTGGGATGTGGAAGTAATCGCGGTAAGCTTTGATACTCTCAGCAGACATTTTTTTGGATTGGTGCGCAGTATTTTTACTTTCTGCCTCAGCAATTTTATAGCCTTTCACAGATTGCACTAAGATAACAACCGGTTTACCGGCATTTTGTGCTTTCTTGAATGCAGCAAACACTTTAAGCGGATCATGACCGCCACGTTGTAACGCCCAAATTTCATCATCAGTCATATCAGCCACTAATGCAGCGGTTTCCGGATAACGACCGAAGAAGTGTTCACGTACATAGGCACCGTCTTTAGATTTGAAGGTTAAGTAGTCACCATCAACCACTTCCATCATTAATTGGGTGAGTTTACCTGTGGTATCTTTGGCAAATAATTTATCCCAACGGCTACCCCACATGACTTTGATCACTTCCCAACCGGCGCCCACAAATAAACCTTCTAATTCTTGAACGATTTTACCGTTACCGTTTACCGGGCCGTCTAAGCGTTGTAAGTTACAGGAAATGACGAAAATGAGGTTATCTAAATGTTCGCGTGCGGCGAAAGTTAATGCACCTTTAGATTCAATTTCATCCATCTCGCCATCGCCTAAGAAGGCATACACTTTTTGATCAGCAGTGTCTTTCAAACCACGATTTTGTAAGTATTTTAAGAAACGGGCTTGATAAATGGCGTTCACCGGGCCTAACCCCATAGAAACCGTTGAGAATTGCCAGAAATCCGGCATTAATTTCGGATGAGGGTAAGAAGACAAGCCTTTGCCATGCACTTCTTGACGGAAGTTGTCTAATTGTTCTTCCGTTAAACGTCCTTCTAAGAAAGCACGAGCATACATCCCCGGCGCCGCGTGGCCTTGGAAGAAGACTAAGTCACCGCCATTTTTCTCTGTTGCCGCTTTGAAGAAATGGTTAAAACCAACTTCATACATCGTCGCAGCAGATTGATAAGTCGATAAGTGACCGCCTAAATCCAGATCTTTTTTCTGACCACGTAACACCATCATCACCGCATTCCAACGAACATAAGAACGAATGCGACGTTCAATGTCTAAATTGCCCGGATACGCTGGTTGTTCTGACACAGGAATGGTATTCACATAATCGGTTGTAATCCCGCTTGGTAAAGAAACGCCACCGGCGCGAGCTTGTTGCATAACTTGATCGATAATGAACTGAGCGCGCTCAATGCCTTCCTCACGAATTAACGAATCAATTGATGCCAACCAATCGTTAGTTTCGATCGGATCTACGTCATTTTTTAACAATTCTGACATAGTTTTTTCCTTATTTTGTTAAGTTAGAAGTACGTTTAACCCTAATTTTTAATAGAAATTAAACAACGAAATTGATCACTAAAAAAAAGCCTAATTTGCCAAAAACTGACATTACAAATTTTTAACAAATAATGTAAATGTTATTAGATTTTTTGAAAAAATGATAGTAATTTTTCTCTCTTCACTTGAAAATACCCCATATTTGCATAGTTTCAAACTAACGCTATATAAATTAATATATCAAAAATTGTAATGTCCCATAAAATCCTTAAAAAACAACCGCACTTTCTAAAATGCTTGATTTTTATCATCTCTTCGTTTGAAAAAGAATTAAATATTGCGTATTTCACGTAATTAACCTACCATTAAACTCAACTATTAACACCCTAAAATTTGGAGAAAAAAATGCAAAACGAACTTATTTGCTATAAAAAAATGCCGGTTTGGACCAAAGACAGCTTGCCAAAAATGTTTCAAGAAAAACACAACACAAAAGTCGGCACTTGGGGAAAACTCACCGTATTAAAAGGTAAACTTAAATTTTATGTCCTCACAGAAAATGGCAATATTGTGAGCGAACACATTTTCACCTCACAAGATGAAACACCTTTTGTTGAACCGCAACAATGGCATCGTGTTGAAGCCCTTTCCGATGATTTAGAATGTTTTCTGGAATTTTATTGCACCAAGGAAGACTACTTCAGCAAGAAATACAATATGACCGCCACGCACGGTGATGTAGTCGATGCAGCTAAAATCATTAAACCTTGTAAAGTGTTGGATTTAGGTTGTGGACAAGGTCGTAACTCTCTCTATTTGAGTTTACTCGGCTATGATGTCACCGCTTGGGATCACAATGAAAACAGTCTTCAATTTCTAAACGAAGTCAAAGAGAAAGAAAATCTAAAAATTCAGACCGCACTTTACAATATCAACGAAGCAAACATTCAAGAAAACTATGATTTTATTGTGTCGACGGTGGTCTTTATGTTCCTCGATCGTGCTCGCGTACCGGCAATTCTTGAAAACATGCAAAACCATACCAATCCGGGGGGCTACAATTTAATCGTAGCTGCCATGTCCACTCCGGAAGTGCCTTGCCCACTGCCATTTTCATTTACTTTTGGTGAAAATGAATTGAAAGAATACTACAAAGATTGGGAATTCTTGGAATACAACGAAAACATGGGTGAACTGCACAAAACCGATGAAAACGGCAATCGTTATAAAATGAAATTTGTGACTATGTTGGCAAGAAAGAAATAGTTTGCCGATTTAGAACAGAAAAAGACCGCACTTTATTACTGCGGAATATGAAAAATCTGCGTCTTATGTCATGTATTAAGACGCAGATTTTTTATATTTACCCTTGATTAAACCATGTTACATAATCAAATTGGTCATAATATTTTTTACCGTTCCAGCCCGAAAAGGCGAATAAATCCCCGACTTGATCGCTTTGCTCAAAACCCGGAATATACACGGCAGATGCCAACTGCGGATAAGGTTTATGCGTAAATACCACTTTGTTTTTAAATGGCAACCGATCAAAGGCTTCGAGCTCTTCATAACTCACCCCTTGAGGGCTATCTTTATCTGTCATGATAATAAAAAGATTATCAAGGTTAATCCGTTTTAAACGTGTTTCCCACTTCTCTTTCGCCTCTTGCGCATTGCGGTAATGCATAAAATGGATAGGAACATCTCCCAACCAACCGACAGGGTAAGGCTTGTCGCTCGGTTTGAATTCCAATGTTTGCTGGTGATAAAAAGCCATATTTTGTAAATAACGGATAAAATCTCGTGGCTTTACATATAAATTGACAAAAGGCGAATTAAAAGGCTCATTCAAATCATGCAAAATAAATGCGCCCACGCAGTTACTGGATAACACGGACATTCCGTGATTTTGCAAACGTTCTCTTAGTTGGCGATTGATGGATTTTCGATGAAATTGATTCACCGCACTTTTGAATTTTGAAAATAAGGACATCATTGCCTCCAAATAACGCAATACGGCCACAACACATTGAAGAAAATCACTAAGCGTTCGCTATGAACGATGATGCCATAAAAACAGACTCCCCTAAATTTTACATTCAGGGGAGTTGTTCTCAGTCAAATTTAACCGTTATAACGTTTAAACACGAGTGTGGCATTCGTGCCACCAAAACCGAAACTGTTAGACATCACGGTTTGTAAACCGGCATTTTCTTTTGTTTCAGTCACAATGTTGCAACCCACGGCTTGTTCATCTAAGGTTTCAATGTTAATGCTTGGTGCGATAAAATCATTATCTAACATTAACAAGGTGTAAATGGCTTCGTGCGCACCGGCGGCCCCTAAAGAGTGACCTGTCATGGACTTGGTGGAAGAAATCGCCGGCATTTTATTGCCAAATACGTTTTTAATCGCACCCAATTCTTTCACATCACCGACTGGCGTTGATGTACCGTGCACGTTAATGTAGTCGATTGGTGTGTCAACAGTTGCCATGGCTTGTTTCATGCAACGTTCTGCGCCTTCACCGCTTGGCGCCACCATGTCATAACCATCGGAAGTCGCACCATAACCGACGATTTCCGCGTAAATTTTCGCACCGCGTGCAAGCGCGTGTTCCAATTCTTCCACAACCACCACGGCACCACCGCCGGCAATCACGAAGCCGTCACGGTTTGCATCATACGCACGGGACGCTTTGGTTGGGGTTTCATTGTATTTGGTGGACACTGCGCCCATCGCATCAAATTCGGTCGCACATTCCCAAGACAACTCTTCTGCGCCACCAGCAAACACGATGTCTTGTTTACCTAATTGGATGAGTTCTAATGCGTTGCCAATACAGTGTGCTGAAGTGGCACAAGCGGAACTGATACTGTAGCTTACGCCTTTAATTTTGTACGGTGTTGCCAAACACGCAGATACGCTGGATGCCATAGTTTTCGTGACGGCATAAGGGCCAATGGCTTTCACACCGCGCGGACCACGCACAGCATCACAAGCCACTAACTGATTATGGGCAGAACCTGTGCCGGCGCCGATCACCAAGCCGGTACGTTCGTTAGACACTTGCTCTTCCGTTAACCCTGCATCTTCAATCGCTTCTTTCATAGAAAGATAAGCATAGGCTGCCGCATCGCCCATGAAACGATACACTTTACGATCGATTAACTCGCTCGGATTTAATTTAATGGTACCGGCAACATGGCTGCGCATTTTCATGTCAATAAATTCAGGGACGATTTCAATACCGGATTTACCAGCTTTCAATGAAGCCAATACTTCTTCTTTGTTGTTACCAATACTGGAAATAATACCAAATCCGGTGATTACTGCTCTTTTCATTCGTTATTCCTTAATGAGTTGGGAAATTGATTTTCGACTTACATTTGTTAGCTGAACGCAATTTACTATGAAATCAAAATATTGCAAGCATTAATTATAACGTTCGACCAGTTAGGGCAATTAGGCGTATTATATTAGACACCTCAAAAGCAACGAAAGGAAATCACGCCCAATGCGCTTAGTGACTCATGCCGAGATTCATTTTAATCAAGAAAATACGCCCATTTCCGACCAATTTGACGATGTTTATTTTTCTAACCAAGACGGTTTGGAAGAAAGCCGCTACGTTTTCCAACAAGGCAATCAGCTATGGCAACGTTGGCTAAAACATGAACAAGCGTATTTTATTATTGCTGAAACCGGCTTTGGTACAGGGCTCAATTTTTTGGCGGTCACCACGCTTTTTCGGGAATTTCGCCAACAATTTCCACAGGCAACATTACAACGACTATTTTTTATTTCCTTCGAAAAGTATCCATTAACACGGGAAGTATTAACGCTTGCCCATCAACATTACCCGCAATTTAGCGCCCTCACGGCACAATTACAGGCACATTGGCTAGACCCGATTGAAGGTTGCTATCGTTTTCATTTTGAGGAAACCACACTCGATCTTTGGTTTGGTGATATTCACGACAATTTGCCACAGCTTGGCGATTATATGCGTGACAAAATTGATGTGTGGTTTTTAGACGGATTTGCCCCAAGTAAAAACCCCGATATGTGGAATGACGCGCTTTATACGCAAATGTACCGTTATACCAAACCGCAAGGCACATTCGCTACCTTTACGGCGGCAAGTGCGGTACGCAAAGGCTTGGAAAATGCCGGTTTCAGCGTGCAAAAGCGCAAAGGTTACGGTAAAAAACGTGAATGCTTGGTGGGTGAAAAAACACTTGAAAAACCCACCGCACTTTTCACTCCGTGGTATCTGCCACAACCTGCCAAGTTTGAAGGTGTGGCGGATGTTGCCATTGTGGGTGGCGGCATCGCCTCCTTATTTACCGCACTCGCCTTAATGCAACGTGGCGCGAACGTCACCCTTTATTGCAAAGATCCACAGCCGGCGATGAACGCATCCGGCAATAAGCAAGGGGCGTTTTATCCGCAACTGAGCGATGATGATGAACGCAACATTCGCTTTTACATACAGGCTTTTGCCTATGGCTTACAACAATTACGCAACACCAAAAACCTCATTGAATTTGAACATGAATTTTGTGGTGTGGCACTGTGTGGCTATAACGAAAAAAGTGCGGTCAAATTACAGAAAGTTTCGCAACTTCAGCTACCTGAAGGTATTTATAACAACCTAAACCAAGCAGAATTAAGCGATAAAGTCGGTCTCCCGTTGCCTTGTGGTGGCGGATTCATTCCACAGGGCGGATGGCTTGCGCCACAACAATTTGTGCAGAATCTATTCGCTTATTTGCAGCGGCGCGGACTCAGTATAAAAACGTCGCAAAAAGTGACCGCACTTTCCCCACAAAAAAACGGCTGGCTGGTGACAAATGCTGAAAACGACAGGTTCCATCATCAAATCGTCGTCCTCGCCAACGGGCATCAACTACATGAATTTCCTCAAACACAGTCACTACCGCTTTATGCCGTGCGCGGGCAAGTCAGCCAAATTTCCACGTCAGAACATCTGCTAAAACTGAAATCTGTGCTCTGTTATGACGGCTACCTCACCCCTGCCGATCAGGCGAAAACCACCCATTGCATTGGCGCCAGCCATGTGCGGGATTGCGCTGACCGCACCTTTAGCGAACAGGAACAACGGGAAAATCAGGAAAAAATCCAAAAGAACCTAGAGGGTATGCCTTGGGTAAAAGAGATGGATACGTCTACCAATCTGGCGCGAATTGGCGTGCGTTGCGCCGTGCGGGATCGTATTCCAATGGTAGGCAATGTGCCGAATTTTGAACAGCAATGCGTGGATTATAAAAATTTGTTCAACTTACGCCGTCGCAAACAACCCATTCCACCGGCTGCCGTATATCCGAATTTATATCTCATCGGCGCACTGGGTTCACGCGGCTTAACCTCTGCCCCGATATTGGGCGAAACACTCGCTTCGTTAATCTACAACGAACCACTTCCGCTCAGCGAAGACCTTATTCACCACCTATCTGCCAATCGCAGTTGGATGCGTAAATTACTGAAAGGCACGTCGATTGAGAATTTATCGTCTTAATACAATGATTTTTAACTTTTATACTTGGAAGTATCATTATGACTCGAATTAATCTGATTCCACCTACAGAGCTATGCGATCAGCATTTATTGGCGGAACACCGCGAACTGACACGCATTCCGAATGCTGTCGCCAAAGGTAAATTTCACTTAAAAGGGCAACCGGAGGAATATAAATTAGGTGAAGGCCATGTGAGATTTTTCTTTAATAAAATGGCGTTTTTGAAAAGGCGATATGATGAATTACATACGGAATGTAAAGCGCGTGGTTTTAAGGTTCAATATATTTGGCCTGAAGCACTGCCCTCCTCACCTGAACTTTGGCTTGATTATCAGCCGACCGATGCAGCACTTGAAATAAATCGCCAAAGGATTCAAGAACGAATGCCAAAAAAAGCAAGATTTACAGCACATCAGCCATTTGCACCAAATAAGTGCGGTGTGTTTTAGGCGTGTTTTGCGAATGTAAAACAAAACCCCATTCAGATTCGAATGGGGTTTCTTTTTATCGGAAATTATTTCTCGAGATTTAATGGCTCAATGTGCCAAATATTTTCCGCGTATTCCTTAATGGTACGGTCGGAAGAGAAATAACCCATGTTGACGATATTTTGAATCGTGCTGTCAATCCACGCATCACGATTTTTATATTTTTCATCCACCCATTTTTGGGTCTCTACATAGCTGCGGAAATCAGCAAAGGCTTGGTAGAAATCGTGATATTGTAAACCCTGTAATAGTTGTTGATAACGGTTCGGATCGTTTTCGGAGAAACGACCGTTAATGATTTGATCAACAACATTTCTTAGTTCGGCATCTTCTTGATAGAAATTAAATGGACAGTAGCCATCGCGACGTAACTTCTCGACTTGTTCTACGGTATTACCGAAAATAAAGATGTGGTCTTTGCCGACATGTTCCAAAATTTCTACGTTTGCCCCATCTAATGTCCCCAAGGTTAAGGCACCATTTAACGCAAATTTCATGTTACTAGTACCGGAGGCTTCCGTGCCCGCCAAAGAAATTTGTTCAGAAATATCTGCCGCCGGAATGATCAATTGAGCTAAACTGACGCTGTAGTTCGGGATAAAGACCACTTTTAAGCGGCCACCCAAACGGGCATCGTTATTGATGACATTGGCAACATCATTAATTAAATGGATGGTTTGTTTCGCTGCGTAATACGCCGATGCTGCTTTACCGGCTAAGATAAACACGCGAGGTTGCCAATCTTTTTCCGGATGCTCTAACATGGCGTTGTAACGGGCAATAATATGCAACACGTTCAAAATTTGACGTTTATATTCGTGAATACGTTTGACTTGAACGTCAAATAACGCATGGGGATCCAGATCAATGTCTAATGTTTTCTTCACGTAATTTGCCAATTTCACTTTATTTGCAAATTTAATATCCGCAATAGCGTGTTTGAAATCCGCTTCATGCGCGTATTGTTTTAATTTTTCGATTTGGCTTAAATCACAACGCCAATCAGAACCGATATATTTATCAAACAACGACGCTAATTGTGGGTTTGCCACAGCAAGCCAACGACGCGGGGTAATACCATTAGTCACGTTAGTGAAACGTTCCGGATAAATACGCGCGAAATCTGCAAAAGTCGACGTCACCATTAAATCAGAATGAATTGCCGCCACACCATTGACTTTGTGCGAACCCACCACGGATAACCACCCCATGCGCACCTTGCGCTGATACCCTTCTTCGATTAAAGAAACGCGACGAATGAAATCCAGGTCGGTAGTGATGTAGGTTTTGACGTATTCCAAGAAATGATCGTTAATTTCAAAAATCATCTGTAAATGACGCGGTAAGATTTTCGCCATCATTTCCACCGGCCAGGTTTCCAAGGCTTCAGACATCAAGGTGTGACATGTATAAGAGAAAATACGACGGGTCATATCCCAGGCTTTCTGCCATGAAAAGCCTTCTTCATCAATTAAAATGCGCATTAACTCAGGAATGGCTAATGCCGGGTGAGTATCATTTAAATGAATTGCCACTTTATCCGCTAAATTTTCCAAGCTGCTATGCGTGCGTTTATGACGGCGGATAATGTCTTGCAATGACGCAGAAACCAAGAAATATTCTTGACGCAAACGTAATTCGCGACCGTTCCAAGTGGAATCATCCGGATAAAGCACACGGGAAAGATTCTTAATGGAAGCACGGCTTTCCACCGCCGCAATGTGTTGACCGCGGTTAAAATCTTCTAAGTTAAACAGTTCGCCGGCATGAGCTGCCCACAAACGTAATGTGGCGGCAGAGTCATTTTGATAGCCCGGAATCACTTGGTCATAAGCAAGTGCGGTCACTTCTTCGCCTTTATTCCAGATACATTTTTTGCCTTCAAAATGAATGTTACCACCGAAAGAAACGGTGAAACGTTTAGACGGACGAATAAATTCCCAAGGCGCGCCTTTTTCTAACCAGGCATCCGGGCGTTCAACTTGTTGTCCGTCTTCAATTTTTTGACGGAACATACCGTATTCATAACGAATACCGTAGCCCATGCCCGGTAAGCCTAAGGTGGCAATAGAATCCATGAAACAGGCGGCTAAACGACCTAACCCACCGTTACCTAAGCCCGGATCCACTTCTTTTTCAATAATTTCTTCTAAATCAACGTTTAATTCGGAAAGGGCTTCTTTAGCGATGTCGTACAATCCTTCTGCAATCATGGCATTGGATAACGTACGACCAATCAGAAATTCCATTGATAAATAATAAACACGGCGTGCGTCTTCAGCTCTGGCTTCACGCGCGGTAGTGATCCAACCTTCAGTAACGAAATCCCGCACCGCGTATAACGTGGCATTGAGCCAATCTCGTTGGCTCGCCTCTTTAGGAGAACGACCAATTAAAAAAATCAGTTTATAAACAATCGTTTTTTTCAATGAATCAACATTGACTTCAGGTCGATTGTACAGGAATGGAGAATCAAAATTATCCATTATCATAAGAAAACATCCTCAGTAAATGAAAAGCGGATGAATTTTAATCATTCAAGATAAAAAAACAACAACAATCTTCTGCGTAAAGTGTGTTTTAACGCTACGCAGAAGATAAGTATTTTATTAATGAGATAAAATTCGTTGATATAAATGTTGGTAGTGGGTTGCAGAGATTTGCCAACTGAAATCTTGTTCCATTGCAGTTACACGGACCGTTGTCCATAAACGTTGTTTTTTCCATAAAGCAAATGCCGTTTGTAACGCTTGGCGCAAATCATCCGCCGTCGCATGACTAAAGACAAATCCGGTTGCTGTTCGAGCTTGAATATTTTCCGCTGTGCTATTGACCACCGTATCCGCCAAACCACCCGTTGCACGAACTAAAGGTAACGTACCGTATTTTAAGCCGTAAAGCTGTGTTAAACCGCAAGGTTCAAAACGGCTTGGCACTAAAATGACATCGCCACCGGCAACCATGAGATGTGATAACGCTTCATCGTAGCCAATTTTAACGGCAATATTTTGCGGATAAGTTTCCGCTAATTGACGAATACCGGCTTCTAAGTGCGGTGCGCCTGAGCCAAGAATTGCTAACTGTCCGCCTTGTTTAACGATTTCATCGGCGCTTTCTAGCAATAAATCAACGCCTTTTTGTTCCGTTAAACGAGTCACCATAACAAACAATAGCGCATCAGATTGTTGTGGAAGATTGAAATAAGCTTGTAGATCCGCTTTGTTTTTCGTTTTGCCACCCATGTATTTCAACTTGTAACTATGTTGAATGTACTGATCGTTCATCGGATGCCAAATTTTTTCGTCAACGCCATTTAGAATGCCCACCAAGCGCCCTTCATGATCAAGGGTGGAAAGTAAGCCTTGTAAGCCATAAGCAAATTCCGGTGTGGTAATTTCTTTCGCATAAGTCGGACTAACGGCTGTCACGGCATCTGAATAATAGAGCCCGGCTTTTAAGTAAGAAATTTGCCCAAACAACTCTAATCCATCCACATGGAACATACTGTGTGGCAAGCCGATTTCAAATAAATGGCGATAATCAAATTGACCTTGATACGCCAAATTATGAATGGTGAAAACCGATTTTGCCGGACGACCTTTATTAAATAAATAGGCTGCCGTTAAACCGGCATGCCAGTCATGGGCATGAACCACGTCAGCGCGCCACCAGTAATCTAATCCGGTGGACAACTCCGCCCCCACCCAGCCTAATAATGCAAAACGTTTATAATTATCGCCATAATCATTGTAATAGCCATCATGATACGGATTGCCTTCACGGGCATATAAGTGCGGTGCATCAATAAGATAAACGCCGACACCGTTATATTCGCCATAGCGCAAAACGATATGACCGGCAAAATTATCCCATTCCGCAACAACTGACGTATTTGGAATGCCCGTCACAATCGCCGGATACGCCGGCAACAAAATACGCGCATCAATGCCGATTTCTTTTTGAGCAAAGGGCAATGCCCCCATCACATCGGCTAATCCGCCGGTTTTCAGTAAAGGATATAACTCCGAGCAAACGTGCAATACTTTCATTTTATTTACCTAATATGGTACCAAAATGGCACCGAAGATGACGCGCGTTTTCTAACGCGTGCCGTTATAAACAATTCTGTTACAGGCACAAGCGAAGACGCTTGCGCCTGCATTTGCCTTCTTAAAGTGCGGCCACAAAATCCAAAGGATTTTGAACGTTGGCTTTGCCAACGGCTCCGAAGGAGCGAGTAAAAATCAAAACGTGTTGAAAACAGACCGCACTTTCACGTTAGTCTAAATGTTCTTCCGAGAACACATCTTGTCCTTCTAATTTTTTCAACATAGACGGTGTGACTAAAATCACTTTGCCGGTTGAACTGATACGGAAACGTTTACTGTCCAATTCACGGTCCACGCCAATTTGCATACCGTCCGGAATGACACAATGACGATCCACGATACAATGTTTCAATATGCAATTTTTGCCAATTGTCACTTCAGGCAAGATCACAGAATGATCAATCACAGAACCTTCGTTAATTTTAATCCGATCAAATAACACAGAATAGCTGATTGATGCATCGGTAATGACACAACCACCGCCGATAAGGGAGTTATCCACCGGCTTAACATTGGCATTTTTATAAAAGAATTTAGACGGATAGGCTTGCACCGGGTTACCACGAATCGGCCAAGTTTGGTCATAAATATCTAATTGCGGATGTTCAGACACCAAGTCGATATTCGATTGCCAGAAGCTGTCTAATGTCCCCACATCGCGCCAATAAATATCGCCTTCCGTGTTACGTCCCATGCAGGAACGACTAAACGGATGGGCGTATAACGTGCCTTCTTCCAAACATTTCGGCAATACGTCTTTACCAAAGTCATGAGAGGTGCAAGGCGTGTTCACTTCTTTATTTAGCATTTCATAAAGATAATCGGCATTAAACACATAGATCCCCATGGATGCCAATGAAGTCTCCGGTTTGCCCACCATGGCAGGCGGATCTTTCGGTTTTTCTACAAATGCTTTCACTTTCAGATTTTCGTTGACCGCCATCACGCCAAATTCATGGGCCTCGGAGCGTGGCACTTCAATACAACCCACGGTACATTTTGCACCACTGGTGACATGATCTAATAAC
>NZ_CABFLM010000047.1 GCF_901873365.1 uncultured Aggregatibacter sp. | reverse complement strand
CTACAATATGAAATCACGCTCCCCGTAGCGTGCAACTTGTTGCACGAATAAAAACGCTCGTGAGGAAAATTATTCGTGGCACGCTACGCACGAAATCATGAATGTCCGAAAGGGTTAAATAACGTTCTATGTATGATTCGGTTCGTGCATCAAGATGCACGCTACAATATGAATCACACTCTCCGTAGCGTGCAACTTGTTGCACGAATAAAAACACTCGTGAGGAAAATCATTCGTAGCACGCTACGTACGAAAGCGTGAATTACGCTTCAAGTATGGTTTTTATAGCCAGACCTTGGTTGGCTATAATGGAAAGGATTAAGCCCAACTGAACTTAATCCTTCATTATGAATGGAAAAACACGGTAAAATCTCACCGCACTTTTCAGGTTTAGAACGTGTAGTTTACACTTAAACGAACATCGCGACCCGGCTCAGGCAAGGTGGATACGCCCGCGCGTTGGCTGTGGCTGCGATAGTATTTGTTGAACGCATTGTTTAACGCTAAGTTAAGGTTTACGTTTTTAGTCGGTTTCCAAGTCACGTAGAAATCGTTTACGCCATAGCCCGGACGTTTGGTGGTGGTTGCACCGCCGCCACGGTTGTTGGTGGTGGAATCGTAGCTGGTATGTTGTACAAAACGGCCTTTCCAACCGATTTCCACGTCAGGTTGTTCGAAGCGGTAAGACGCGCCGGTGGTCCAAGTACGACCGATTGGAATCGCCGTGACGGTGCTATCCACGGTTCTGCCGTCCAATTCCGGCTTGCTGTAAGCCACGCCGGTACGCAAGGTTAAGCCTTCATATTTATAGGCTGCACCTAATTCATAGCCGTGATTTCTTAATTTTCCGGCATTTTGGATTTCATAATAACCCTGTCTGATTTGCGTAAAGGCGTGCGTGTCCTGAACGGTTTGCCAGAAATAGCTACCGTTTAAGGAAAGGCTATCGGCAAATTTATAGTTGAAACCCACTTCCGCATTGCGCGATTTTTCCGGTTTGATGTTGTTGGCGATGGAATACACGGCCGTGCCTCCCCGGCTAGCGCCTGAAGAAAGCATGATTTCGTGGAAACGCGGGCTACGGGTAGCATAGTTTAAGCTGGTATTTAAACTAAGATCATTGGTGACTTCATAAATCAAACCAACGCTTGGATTCACACTGCCTTTCTTCGATTTTGAACCGTCCATGGCACGGAAATTGAAGTGGTCGTAACGCAAACCGGTGGTTAAGGTGAACGCGCCTAAGCCCCAGATACCTTCCGTGTAAACACCGACCTCACGTTTCTTTTGAGTCTTCATTTGGACGCCGTTTTGTACGGTAAGAGAATTTGGTTTACCTTCTTGGTCGCGGTAATTGACACCGTATTTGATTAAGTGAGATTCACCGATAGGTGAGTCCAAGTTTACGTTGGCACCATTGGCAATTAATCGGATTCTGGAACGTTCACTTGGCTCTTCACGGCTAATTACACTGCGCCATACATTAGCCTTAGCATTGCTAATCAAGCCCATGTTTTTGCCGGTCCATTCAATTTTGCTGGTATCGTTCGTGGTGATGCGATAGCGAGGGGCGTTATTTTCCGTATTCGGAATTTTGTTGCCATTGCGATCTAAAACATACCAAATATTCCCTTCTTGGTTTAACGTATAGCCGTTTGCACGCTGTTCTTTTGTGAGTGCCGGTGGAGTGCCATTTCGCCCATTTGCCGTTAGCCAATCCTGTGAAAAGTCAAATTCTTCACGAAGTGCACGAACGCCATAATGGCGTTCTTGACGATGACTTAATTCAATTCGGTGATCTTCATTTAAATCTGCGCCAACTTTTGCTAATAAGCCTCGTTGACCTAATGCACTATTTTTGATTTTGTAGCCGTTGCCTGCTTTATACTCGCTTTCTTTGACCCAGTTACCGGAAATTAACGCATCCATCATACCGGCGCGTGAATAAACGGTTGCACCTTTGCTCCAACCTTTGTTTGAGCTCACACCTGCATTTACTTTAAAACCAATGTCTTGACCGTCTTTCAGGAGATCTTTTGCGCTCACGGTTTCCGCAACGATTGCACCGCTGGTTGCACCAATGCCGGCACTGGCTGACCCAGTCCCTTTTTGCACGCTCACTTTCTTGAAGAGTGCCGGATCAAACATGAAACGGCCTTGGTGGTGGAAAAGTTGGGCGTCGGTATAAGCATCATCTACTTTCACATCCACTTGATCTTGCCCCATCCCACGAATGGTAAACCACTGTGATGTGCCGCGACCGCCACCGAAGTTAATCGCCGGTTCGTCTTTCAATAAACCTTTTAATTCGGTTTCCGTGCTGCGATTAATGGATTCAGTCGTAATCACATTGGTTTTACTTTTGGCACCGGTATTTTCAGATACCACGTTAATCACGTCTAAGTTGTCTGCATAAACCGCGGTGGTAACTAACATTGCAAGGGGAAGCAATGAAAAATGTTTGCGCATAAATGCTCCTATAAAGGTTGATGAAAGGTGAAATTTACAGCGTGGCAATTTAACGTATTTGCTCAATTTATGCAAATGATAATTATTAATATTAAATTGTTTCTAATGGCGTTTTATGGATAAAAATGTATGTGGTTTTTGTTAAAAGAGACGGAAACCGGAAGCTCTATTGATATGAGGAAAGAATGAACGTGAGAAGGAAAATCCCGCAAAATCTCACCGCACGTTTGCTTTTTCTCCTAAAAATTGACTAAAATTCCTTAACTTTTCACCGCTGATTGCAAGGAAACGAAAATATGAATCGAACAGGGTTATTCAACTTATCTTGGGAACGTTATCTTAATTTATTGTTTCTCTTGTTAACGGTTGGTTTTCTTAGTAGCGGCGTCGTCACATTTATTGCCGCTAACTGGGATTATCTTTCTGATTTAGCGAAGATTTACGGGTTGCAAACGTTGTTCGTTTTTTCTGTGATTATAGGCGGCTATTTTTTTATGCGCGAAAGTCGTCAGTTATCAGCGGAGAAATTAAAACTCGTTTCGGTTGCGTTCTTCTTTTGCACAGCCGTCCTGATTGGCGCTACCTTGGCACTCGTTGGGCAAACATATCAAACGGGCGCGAATGCATGGGAATTGTTTGCTATTTGGTCGGTGTGCCAAATTCCATGGTTGCTTTTGTTGCCTAATGTTGCTTCCGCCTTATTGCTGATTGTCACAGCAAATTTAGCTGTGTATTTACTTCAGATCGATAATTATGACTATGTTGCTGTTTATGGCGTATTTCTCAATGGTGTTGGCTTGGTATTCAGTGAGGTTTTTACACGACGATTGCATGATGAACGTTGGCGAATCTTACCCAAAATCTTGCTTGGTTTTGTGATCATACATCTCTTCGGCATTCGTTTTATGGTCGATGACGCGATGTTTTATAGCGCTTTGGGTTGGTTTTCAGTGCTAAATTTCTTGATCGTGAGTGTGCCTTCTGCCGCATTATTTTATTTTTATAAGCAATATCGTTTTGATTTCACCAATTTAGTTGCAAGTGCATTGGGGATAATTGTTGCCTTTAGCATGTTGCTCTTTTCTCATATCAATTCTGCGGATGCCGTTTTTTCGAGAGGTTTGTTGATTTTTGTGCTGACGATCTTGGCAATGAAATATCTGTACAAGCTTTATCAAGCCCGTTATCCGCAACAGACGAAAATGCCTTGGGCATTGTCCGTTCTGTTTATTTTTGCCATTCTCATCGGTATGGTCACCGCCATTATTTGGGCGGCGTTTATTCTTGATATATCTGACCCGTTGTTCGCTGTACTTGCTTTGGCGATCGCAATGTTGCTTACCGCACTGGGATTACATCGAGCTTATCCGCAAGCGAGTAATGAAATGTCGCTGGTGGTCGGTATTTGTTTTTTGATGGGATATGGCTTACTTGGTGGTTATTTATGGTTTGATCATTTGGAGAGTGAGTCTAGCGAAACAACGCAGGCTTTTGTGCCGTTGTTGTTTTCTTGTGTGGTCGGTGCTTTTTATTTCGTTCGCAAAGAAGTTTGGCTACAAACTTTAACGGTAGTGAGTATCTTAAGCATGTGGCACCTCAGTTACGTGGAGGAGATTTCATCCGGTGCCTTGCCTTTACCTTATCTTTCTATGTTGTGCTGTATTTGTGTTTTTGTAGGGCAGTTCTTGTGGATGATAAAACACCAGCAGAGCGAGGCAGTGACACCGCTTGCTTGGGGGCTTTTATTTTTTAGTATTGGCTCTTGGATGTATTCCGCGTCCCAAACCTTCTTTCCTTGGATTCATCATTTCAGCGAGGTCGCCGACGAGTTACCGTCCATTGATACGTTCTCGGACTTTTTCAGCGTCATTACCTATGGCATTTTTTCACGAGCGACATTGACATTTTCATGGTGGGTACCGTTTTTTGTTTGTCTTACACCTTTCTGTGTTTATTGGGTTATCAGCTTCTTTTTTAAATCTGCGCTGGCGGAAAAGTGGTTTATTGCCATTGTTTTCATGCTCTTTACGATTGGTTTTGTGGCTCAACCGTCTATTTTGTTTTTTGTTGCCCTGTGGTTAATTGCCTATGTTTCAGCAAGCCGATCTTTATTTTTTATCGCCTTATTGGCGCTCATTACAAATTTAGCGCTTTATTATTACATGCTCTTTATCCCATTGCTTTATAAGTCGTTTTTACTCTTATGCTTTGGTGCATTATTTTCCTTTGTCCTATTTTTCTTGCATCGGAAATCTAAAGTGACGACACAAAGTGCGGTCGATTTTTCCGGTGTTTCTAAAAGAAAACCGTTGATAGCACTGCTTATCGCGTTACTGATGTTATCACCATTAAATTATAAGGTATGGCAATTTGAGAATATGTTGGCGACCGGCAAACCGATCGTGCTAAAAATTGCGCCGGTGGATCCACGTTCGTTAATGCAAGGGGATTATATGTCGTTGAATTATGTCATTTTGCAGGATATTGCAGCGCAACTTAATGATGAGCCTGACCAGCTAAATGATGAGCAAACCAGCGAAGAGGACACTTGGCAGACAACGAGCAAACCACAACCTAAACGAGTTTATGCCTTAATTCATCAAAATGAGCAGGGCGTTGCCACCTTGTGTCGCGTGGAAAAAAGTAAGCCAACGGATTTCACGGATTGTGAACCAAACCTGTATTTACCGATTAATAACACAGGCTGGTCGCCGGCATTGCCAAGCCAAGAATATTTCTTTGCGGAAGGAAAAGGGCAATATTATGCGCAGGCAGAGTACGCCGAATATCGTTTTAAAGACGGCATTTTATTACTTGCCCGTTTATTGGATCAGGATTTAAAACCTTTATAAAAGCAAGAATAAGATCGTTGATAGATAAGAAAAAAGTGCGGTGGATTTTTAAAACGTTTTACGTCCACCGCACTTTTTTATTTTGAGCTTTGCGCTTATTTCATCGCAATCATGGAACCGAAGTTAAAGCATTGGAACCAAAGCTCCACATGAGAAAAGCCGACATTTTTTAATCGCGCTTTATGGGTTTCAATGCTGTCTGTGCGCATCACATTTTCAAGTGCGGTGCGTTTTTGGCTCACTTCTAATTCGCTGTAACCGTTGGCACGTTTAAATTGATGGTGGAGATCAATCAGCAATTCATTAGTTTGTTCATCCTCAAAGCAGAATGTTACATCTCATTGCCAACAGATGAGTTGAATCTTCAAGTTGTGAGAGCGGAGTACGTTTAAAATAGGAATAAACAAAAAAGGAAAGTGAGCGATTCACTTTCCTTTTTTAACTTATCGGCTTATTGTTTCCGCCAAGTGGTGCCGTTCGGGCCGTCTTCTAACACAATGCCCATTTGGGTTAAGGCGTTGCGTGCCGCATCTGCAGCCGGCCAGTCTTTGGCGGCACGGGCTTCGTTGCGTTGTTTAATGAGTTCTTCGATTTTGGCGACTTCGTCATCATCAGAGCCGGCTTGTAGGAATTGTTCCGGATCAAGCTGAAGCAAACCGAGAATGCCGGCAAGTTCGCGTAAGCGTGCGGCAAGTCCGTTGGCTTTGGCCATGTCTTCGGTTTTCAGTTTGTTCAATTCGCGCGCCATTTCAAATAGTACGGAAAGAGCATTTGGCGTATTGAAATCATCGTCCATTGCCTCACGGAAGGCGTCCACAAAATTTTCACCGCCAAAAGCCTCCACACTTTTATCGGTGCCGCGCAATGCGGTGTAGAGGCGTTCCAATGCGCCATGAGCCAGATTGAGATTTTCTTCGCTGTAATTTAATTGGCTGCGGTAATGGGCGGTGAGCAGGAAGTAGCGCACGCTTTCCGCATCGTAGTGATTTAATACATCGCGAATCGTGAAGAAGTTGCCGAGGGATTTCGACATTTTCTCTTTATCTACCATGATCATGCCGGAATGTAACCAATAGTTCACATACTGGTTACCGTGAGCACAGCAGGATTGGGCGATTTCGTTTTCGTGGTGTGGGAACATCAGGTCGGAGCCGCCACCATGAATGTCAAAATGCTCGCCAAGTTGTTTGCTGTTCATGGCAGAACATTCAATGTGCCAACCCGGGCGGCCTTTACCCCAAGGCGAATCCCAACTTGGTTCGTTTGGTTTGGACATTTTCCACAACACGAAATCCATGGGATTTTTCTTGATTTCATTGATTTCGATACGCGCGCCCGCTTGTAATTGTTCTAAATCTTGGCGGGATAATTTGCCGTATTCTTTGAAGCTTTCCACATCAAACATCACATCGCCGTTGTCTGCCACATAAGCATGTCCGCGCTGAATCAGTTTTTCAACAAGGGCAATAATTTCAGGAATATGGTGGGTTGCGCGCGGTTCAAAGTCCGGACGCAAAATGTTCAAGGCATCAAAATCTTTATACATTTCCACAACCATGCGATCCACTAGTTGATCGCAGGTTTCTTTGTTTTCCAACGCGCGTTTAATGATTTTGTCATCTACGTCAGTGATGTTTCGCACATAGGTCAACTCGTAGCCTAAATAGCGTAAGTAACGCGCAATCACATCGAAACAGACAAAGGTTCGTCCGTGCCCGATATGGCAGAGATCGTAAACGGTCACGCCGCACACATACATGCCGATTTTGCCTGCATGAATCGGTTTAAAAACTTCTTTTTCGCGAGTAAGAGTATTGAAAAGTTTTAACATATTGGGATCCAAATCTTTTTGAAAACGTACCGCACTTTATGGCGATTTGGGGCGGATTATGAAATAATGACGCTCTTTAATTCGTATAGGAAAAGCACAATGATTACACTACACACTAATTTCGGCGACATTAAAATTGCCTTAAATCATGAGAAAGCACCGGTAACGGCAGAAAACTTCTTAACTTATTGTAAAAATGGGTTTTATGATAACACAATTTTTCACCGCGTGATTGACGGTTTTATGATTCAAGGCGGCGGCATGGAAAGCGGTGTGCGTGAGAAAGCGACTAACGCACCGATTAAAAACGAAGCCAACAACCGTTTAAGCAACAAGCGCGGCACCATCGCTATGGCGCGTACTTCTGATCCGCATTCAGCGACAGCACAATTTTTCATTAACGTGGCGGATAACACCTTCTTGGATTACCGTTCAAAAGAAATGTTTGGCAAAGAAGTGGTACAAGAGTGGGGCTACGCGGTATTCGGAGAAGTGGTTGAAGGCATGGATGTTGTGGACAAAATCAAAGGTGTGAAAACCGGCAACAAAGGTTTCCACCAAGACGTGCCGAATGAAGATGTGGTGATTACCTCTGTTACCGTTGACGAATAAGACTATGGGCAACTCATTGAGTTGCCTGATTTTTTTAGATTAATATGTATTCCTTTTTTGACACCCATACCCATCTCGATTATTTGCAGCAAGCCACCGGTGAGCCGTTAGCGCAGCTCATGCAAAATGCGCAGGCGGCTGGCGTGCAAAAGATCTTGATTGTTGCCGTATTACAGCGGGATTTCAAAACGATTGAAAAAATGACCGCACTTTATCCGCAACAGTTGTATTACGGCTTGGGGCTACATCCGCTGTATATCAAAGAACACCAAGCGCAGGATTTGGATTTATTGGAACAGGCGTTAGCAACGCGTTCGCCAAATTGCACTGCCGTGGCGGAAATCGGTTTGGAACGTGCCGTGCCGGAATTATTAACTGATGAGCTATGGCGCAAGCAATGCGATTTTTTTGAAGCGCAACTGTATTTGGCGAAAAAGCACGATTTGCCGGTGAACATGCATTCCCGCAAATCGCACGATCAGCTGTTCTCTTTTCTCAAACGCATTGAGGTGCCGAAACGTGGCGTCGTACATGGTTTTGCAGGCAGTTACGATCAGGCAAAACGCTTTGTGGATTTGGGCTATTCTATTGGTGTCGGCGGCACGATTACCTATGAACGAGCCAATAAAACCCGTCAAACCATCGCAAAATTGCCGCTTGATGCCTTGCTGTTAGAAACGGATTCGCCCGACATGCCGGTATTCGGTTTTCAAGGTCAACCGAATCGCCCGGAAAGAGTACAACAGGTTTTTAAGGTGTTGTGTGAATTAAGACGCGAAACGCCGGAGATGATTGCCGAGACAATTTGGCAAAATAGCCTGAGTAAATTTGCGTGAAGCATTAAAAAATGAGTGTTTATTTCTTTTATCTATAAGGGAAGACTATGGACGAGATTAAATTTAGAGCAATGCGTGCCGCTGGCATCGGTTGTTTCGTTATGTTAGCGATTATCGGCTTTTTCGTGTTCACCACACCGACAAATGAGCTTATTGATTTCTTAACGGAGGTTGGGCAAATGGCTGGCGGACGAACCACGATCGGCGTTTTCATGCTTGCCTCGTTACCGCCGTTCACCGGTTTTATTTGCTATTATTTTTGGAAATGGGTGCTTAAATAATCATGGCTAAGCTGTATTTTTATTATTCCACCATGAATGCAGGAAAATCGACAACTTTGCTGCAATCTTCCTATAACTACCGTGAACGCAACATGAACACTCTGGTTTATACGGCGGCGATTGATGATCGTTTCGGCATAGGTCGCGTGACTTCCCGCATCGGGATCAGTGAACAGGCGAACACGTTCGCACGAGACACGGATTTATTCACAGAAATTCAGCAACATTTAGCGAAAGTACCATTGCATTGCATTTTAGTGGATGAAGCGCAGTTTTTAACGAAAGCGCAAGTGTATCAACTGAGCGATGTGGTGGATAAACTGAATATTCCGGTGTTGTGTTATGGCTTGCGCACGGACTTCCAAGCGGAGCTTTTTGAAGGCAGCCGCTATTTGCTGGCGTGGGCGGATCAGTTGGAAGAACTTAAGACTATTTGCTATTGCGGACGTAAAGCCAATTTCGTTTTGCGTCTCAATGAACAGGGCGACGTTGTCAAACAAGGAGACCAAATTCAAATCGGTGGTAACGACAGCTATTTATCGGTGTGCCGACGGCATTATAAAGAACGTATGGCGGAATAAAGTGCGGTGAATATTGACCGTACTTTGGGGATGGCAAGGGATTAACCTATACCGGCTTTGCCTAAGGTACCGTCATCAATTGGGGCGGTGTTTGGCGTGCCGAGAACTTCCCATACTTTATCGCCATTTTTGAAAAACACAAATCCACCGTTGTCCATTTTGGTCCAAACTTCATCTTTTGTCAGTGGAACGGTTGTAATGATGGTAACTTTATCTCCCTCTTTGGTGTAGTCGTTGAAGTCGATGACACCGCCATCATCCACCCGTTGTGCTTTACCGAAAGGCGCTTGACGGGTGATGTAATGTAAGTTTGTTGAGCAACGCACGATCATCCATTCGCCGTTCGATAACATAAAGTTTAATGTGCCGTAGCGTGCAAGATCATTGCTGATCTGTTGAATCGCCTCAAAAATTTCTTCTTCACTAGGTTTGTGTTTAAAGCGTGTTTTGAGTTGCTCTAACATATAACAGAACGCTGTTTCAGAATCGGTGGTGCCAATCGGTTGATAAAAAATCGTTTCAGTCACAGGCAAATTCACCAAATTGCCATTGTGCGCGAACACCCAATTTTCCCCCCAAATTTCACGCATAAAAGGGTGGGTATTTTCGATGTTGACATCGCCTTGCGTCGCTTTTCGAATGTGGGCGATAACGTTAAGTGACTTGATGTTATATTGTTTAACACAGTCGGCAATGGGGGAGCTGTGTCCCGGTTTATTATCACGAAATACGCGCACGCCTTTGCCTTCAAAAAAAGCAATCCCGAAACCGTCCGAGTGACAGTCGGTTAAACCGGCGCGATGGCGAAAACCTTCAAAGGAAAACACAATATCAGTAGGTGTGTTGCAATTCATTCCTAATAGTTGACACATACTTGACCTAATTTCTTAATAACCATAAAACTTATGGCGATTTAACACGATAATTCGGCAAAATTCAACTTAAACCACAGGGTGTTCTTAGAACAAAATGTTTGGCTTGATAACCGTTCTCTATGAGAAAAAAGCGTCACGGTATGCACGAATCCGTCATATAAAACGGACACTGATGGTGAAACAAAAGTGTCCGTGATTTTCTGAGAGAGGAAATTAGGCGTAGATAAGTTCAGGTGCCTTGCCGTCATTAATAGTTTGCTCGTTGACCACCACTTTTTCCAACCCTTCTAAAGAAGGCAAGTCGTACATGGTGTCGAGTAAGACGCCTTCGATGATGGAGCGTAAGCCGCGAGCGCCGGTTTTACGGGCGAGGGCTTTTTTCGCCATGGCGATTAAGGCTTCTTTAGTGAATTCCAGTTTCACGTCTTCCAACTCAAACAACGCTTGATATTGTTTACACAAGGCATTTTTTGGTTCGGTCAGAATACGCACAAGGGCTTCTTCATCTAATTCGCTTAACGGCGCAACCACCGGTAAACGACCGATAAATTCCGGGATTAAGCCGTATTTCATTAAATCGTCCGGTTCTACCTGTTTGAACAAATCCGTTAATGTAGCTTTGTCTTTTTCGCTCTTAATTTCAGCACCGAAACCAATGGCAGTGGCGACGCTGGTGCGTTTTTCAATGACTTTATCTAAGCCGGCAAAGGCACCACCGCAAATAAACAGAATTTTGGAGGTATCGATGCGCAACATTTCCTGTTGCGGGTGTTTGCGTCCGCCTTGTGGAGGAATAGATGCAACCGTGCCCTCAATGAGTTTTAACAAGGCTTGTTGTACCCCTTCACCGGAGACATCACGGGTAATGGACGGATTCTCCGATTTGCGGGTGATTTTGTCGATTTCGTCGATATAAATAATGCCTTGTTCCGCACGTTCGATGTCGTAATCACAGTTTTGCAGTAATTTTTGCAACACGTTTTCCACGTCTTCGCCCACGTAACCGGCTTCCGTCAAGGTGGTGGCATCTGCCATGGCGAAAGGTACGTTTAACATACGTGCCATGGTTTCTGCTAAGAGGGTTTTACCGCTACCGGTCGGGCCGATAAGTAAAATATTACTTTTACCCAATTCCACATCGTTGGTTTGATGTTTGGTGCGTAGGCGTTTGTAGTGGTTATACACCGCCACCGCTAACACTTTTTTCGCGTAATCTTGGCCGATAACATAATCATCTAAATGGGCACGGATTTTATGCGGTGTGGGTAATTCTTTCTCTTTTTGCGCTTCTGCGTCTTCGCTTTCAGCTTCTTCGCCATGCTCTTC
The DNA here is from genome assembly GCF_901873365.1 of uncultured Aggregatibacter sp. Taxonomy (GTDB): domain Bacteria; phylum Pseudomonadota; class Gammaproteobacteria; order Enterobacterales; family Pasteurellaceae; genus Aggregatibacter. Next base: position 26,241 of record NZ_CABFLM010000047.1, on the reverse strand, counting down.
ATTGAGCAACATATCGTGACACAATTCGATACATTCATTACAAATGTAACCTGAGGTGCCGGCGATAAGTTTATTGACTTCGTCTTGTTCTTTGCCACAGAAAGAACAATGTAATTCTTTATCTTTTGCCATGTTTATCTCTTAACGTTTGGTAAACACTTCATCGATTAAGCCGTAGTTTTTGGCTTCTTCTGCCGACATAAAGTTGTCGCGGTCAGTGTCTTTTTCGATAGTTTCAATGGGTTGTCCGGTGTGGAATGCTAGGCGTTCGTTTAACGTGCCCTTAATTTTTAAAATCTCTTGGGCATGAATTTGAATATCCGATGCTTGACCACGGAAACCGCCTAACGGTTGGTGGATCATCACGCGAGCATGTGGCAATGCACCACGTTTGCCCGGTGCGCCGCCGGCTAATAAAAAGGCACCCATGGAACAAGCTTGTCCAACGCACAAGGTACGCACATTCGGTTTGATGAATTGCATGGTGTCGTAAATTGCCATGCCGGCAGTCACAGAACCGCCCGGTGAGTTGATGTATAAATTGATGTCTTTATCGGGATCTTCTGATTCTAGGAAAAGCAATTGTGCCACAATCAGATTGGCCATGTTGTCTTCCACTTCACCGCTTAGGAAAATCACGCGATCTTTCAGTAAGCGGGAATAAATGTCATAGGCGCGTTCGCCGCGGGAAGTTTGGTCAACGACCATAGGAATTACACTCATATGTTCCTCAATTTAGTCAGGATAGGGTGAAAAGTGCGGTCAGAAAAAACGGAGTTTTTTGATATTGGACGAGCCAACAGCGCCGCAAGAACAAATTTATTTCATAAAAAACGGCGGCTATTTTACCTGAAAAATTGGGTTTGCTGAATGACTATTCGGGCAAAAATAAAAATGCGATCATTCGTTTGAAAAAATGACCGCACTTTTAGGTGTTAGAGCCTGTTATTACGGTTCTTGTTTTGCCGGATCCTCTTTTAACGACTGATAGTCCACCAAGGCCCGCCAGTTAAACACTTTGATTGGTTGCGGTTTCGGGTTGAAAAAATCTTCTTGGCTTAAATGACTTTCTTTAATACCTAACCATTGGGCAAAGCCGTGAATAAAATTAAAAGCGCTTTGCGGGTTTTTAACAAGGGTTCTTTTGGTGTCGTCACTGGAAAAACGAACAAAAGGTACCGCATAACTTTGTTTATATTCTTTGTTATTTAGCATAGACAGATTTTTGCCTGCGCCTAAATGCGCCAAGCCGTGATCCGAGAAATAAATGACGGAATAGCTTTGGCCTTGATCTTTGAGAATTTGATTTACCTCAGACAATAAACTGTCCGTTTGTTTTAAGGTGTCTAAATAACACGACATTTCTCGGCTAATTAAATGGAATTTCGGTTCTTCGCCATTTAAATGGGCGCAAAAGGTCGGGTGCGAGCCAATTAAATGTAAAACGATTAATTTGGTTTGATCTTTATCTTTCGCCAAAATTTGTTTTAATGGATCCAATAATGCCGTGTCCGAGATATTGTCCGAATCATACCCGCCTTTTTTGGTAAAGAACGATTCATCTGCTTGAATGCCGATACGCGATGCCATGGTGTCCCATTCGCCCACTTTGCCTTGGTTAGACAGCCAATAAGTTTTGTAATGGGCAAGTTTGGCAAGCGAAATAATGTTATCGGTGTAAACCGTTTCTTCATTGTTGTTAATAGAACGGTACAGTGTACGTTGCAACGACGGTTGCGTATTCGGACCGGCAGCCACATATAAATTGAAAATCAAGCCGTTCACTTGTTCCAAAAACGGCGTGGTTTTTTGTGGGTAGCCGTATAAAGAGGTGTAATCCCGACGCATGCTTTCGCCGATCACCAAAACATAGTTTTGATATTTGGGCTCCACGGAAAGAATGTGCCACTCAGGTGTTTTGGTCAAGGCGTCGTTTAATAATGCCCGTTGCGTTAAATAGGTGTTGTTTACTTTAAGTGTATTTGCAAGAAAACTAACAGGGTAAAAATCCGAGGCTTTAAAAAAGTCTGCAAGGCTAAATTCTTTTTCTTTATCGGTATTTTTAATCACATTTGAAATAGGTTGATATAAGGTAAATGCAAGAAGAATAAAATAAATAAGATAATATGCCGATTTATTATTTTTACTTGGTGTGATATGGCGGTTGATAAATAATAAAATAAGAAATAAAAGAAGATAAAAGAAAGTAAAAAAATAAATGGATAACGGCATTGCGCGAAAGAAGCCTAATGTTTCGCTAAAGTTAGTTTCATAGACGGAGGCTATAATCCCAATGGATGCCGGGCCATATAATAGGCCGGATGGGGTGTAACCTAAGGCAATAATAAAAATGAATGTCAGCGTAATAAGAAATAATGTATTGCTGTGTTTTTTTAAAGTGAAAAGCAATAATCCTAATGCCAAAATGCTGAATGTATGCGTGAGATAATGATCTAAAATACCCAATGCAACATGAGAAAGAAAGGCAAAAATGCATAACAATAAAGCAAAAGTAAAAGGCTGATAGAAAATGTGGGATTTTGGGGTTTGAGACATCTGGTTTACCGATTATGTGTTTATTAGGGCTAAATTTTAGTCCCTTTGTGCTTAAAAATGAAGTTTTCATTGTAATACATTGGGTTATAACTATCGCTTATGAGGAAGATAATTTTTTTATTTGCATTTGCGCCTATTAATTTTAATAATGTGGCGATTTTTTAAGAAGTTTACGCAAGTAGGCATGCCTAAACAGTATGATTCCTCGTTTAGCTAAAAGGAAATTTTATGAATATTCAGCAGGTTATAAAAGAAAATCGCTTGGAGCTGTTGTTCCAGCAAGGGTCATTTGGTCTTGAAAAAGAAAGCCAACGTGTTCACGCAGATGGAGCAGTTGTGGTGACGGAACACCCAAAATGCTTCGGTAATCGTTCTTATCATCCTTATATCCAAACGGATTTTGCCGAAAGTCAGCTTGAATTAATCACCCCACCTAATAAAAAAATTGAAGATACATTGCGTTGGTTATCCGCCATTCACGAAGTGGTATTACGCTCTTTACCGGAAGATGAATATGTCTTTCCGTTGAGTATGCCGGCCGGCTTGCCACCGGAGGATCAAATTAAAGTGGCACAACTGGACAATCCGGTCGATGTGGCGTACCGCGAGCATTTAGTGAAATCGTACGGTAAAAGCAAGCAAATGGTGAGTGGCATTCACTACAACTTCCAGCTTGAGCCAGCATTCATTCAACAGCTGTTTGCACGACAAAATGACTACCAAAGTGCGGTGGATTTTCAGAATGATTTATATTTGAAAATTGCCCGTAATTTCTTGCGTTATCAATGGATTCTTGTTTATTTATTAGCGGCCACGCCAACGGTTGATGCCAATTATTTTATCCACGGCACGCCGTTAAAAGCGGGGCAATATGTCCGTAGTTTACGTTCTGGCCAATATGGTTATGTGAATGACCCAAGTGTGAAAGTGTCTTATGACAGCCTGAACGATTATGTGACAACCTTGGAACACGCGGTGAGTAGCGGACAGCTTATTGCCGAAAAAGAATTTTATTCCAACGTGCGTTTGCGGGGCGCGAAACAGGCGCGTGAATTGCTACAAAACGGCATTCAATATTTGGAATTCCGTCTGTTCGACTTAAACCCATTTGAGGCTTATGGTATCGCATTAAATGATGCCAAATTTGTGCATTATTTTATTTTGCTAATGGCGTGGCTAGATGAAGAATCCTTAGCAAGTGCGGTGGAATTAGGCAAAGAAAAATTAGCCCAAGTGGCATGGGAAAATCCGCTGTCGGCAACGGCTTTTCAAGCGGAAGGAGAGCGTGTTTTACAGCAATTATTGGCGATGTTGTCGGAAATTCACGCCGATGAAGAGATGGCCGAGATCGTCAAAGAGAAACTGGCGCAATTTGCCGATCCGAGTCAAACACTCGGTGCTCGTTTGGTTAATGCTATCGAAGCACATGGTGGTTATCAAAAACTGGGCGCGGAATTGGCGATTCGTTACAAAAAACAAGCCTTTGAACGTTTTTATGCGTTGTCAGCTTTCGACAACATGGAGCTTTCCACCCAAGCGCTGATGTTTGATGCCATCCAAAAAGGCTTAAAAATGGAGATTTTAGACGAGCGCGACCAGTTCTTAAGTCTGCAATTTGGCGACCACTTGGAATATGTCAAAAACGGCAACATGACTTCCCATGACAGCTACATTTCGCCTCTCATCATGGAAAATAAAGTGGTGACCAAAAAAGTGTTGGCGAAAGCCGGTTTTAATGTGCCGCAAAGTGTGGAATTTACCAGCGTAGAACAAGCCGTGGCTAATTATGCTTTATTTGCAGGGCGTGCCGTTGTGATTAAACCGAAATCCACTAATTACGGTTTGGGCATCAGTATTTTCCAACAGGGCGTGCACGATCGTGAGGATTTTGCCAAAGCCATCGAAATTGCTTTCCGTGAAGACAAAGAAGTGATGGTAGAAGATTACCTCACCGGTACGGAATACCGTTTCTTCGTGTTAGGTGATGAAACCCTTGCCGTGTTATTACGCGTGCCGGCAAATGTGATTGGCGATGGCGTGCATACGGTGGCGGAATTGGTGGCGCAGAAAAATGATCATCCGTTGCGTGGTGATGGCAGTCGTACGCCATTGAAGAAAATTGCGTTAGGCGACATCGAACAGTTACAGTTAAAAGAGCAAGGCTTAACCGTGGACAGCGTGCCGGCAAAAGATCAGCTGGTGCAGTTACGTGCCAATTCCAACATCAGCACCGGTGGCGATTCCATTGATATGACGGACCAAATGCACTCAAGCTACAAAGCTTTGGCGGTCGGTATCACCAAAGCCATGGGCGCTGCCGTGTGTGGCGTGGATTTAATCATTCCCGATTTAACCAAACCGGCTGAGCCAAGTTTGCAGTCTTGGGGCGTCATTGAAGCGAATTTCAACCCGATGATGATGATGCACATCTTCCCGTATGCAGGGAAATCCCGTCGGGTAACGCAAAACGTGCTGAAAATGCTCTTCCCGGAACTGAAATAATGTTCCCATAGCGCAAAAGGCGAATCGGAGGATTCGCCTTTTTGTTTGAAGTGCGGTCGTTTTTGATGATGTTTTGGAGAATCAAAAACAATTAAAAAATCCACCGCACTTTTCCGATAAAATTACGAAGAACGTGATTGCGTAAAATCATGGATAATGTAAGGTGAGTGGTGTGCGCGAAATGCAATATTTTCTTTGACTATTTTATTTTCTGAGGGTAATATTCACGCCCTATGCAAAAGGTAAAACTACCCCTCACTGTCGATCCGGTGAAAGATGCGCAACGAAGATTAGATTATCAGGGTTATTACGCTGCCAATCAATTAAGTCGCCTTGCCGAATCGGTCGGTAAAGTGCTCAGCGATGCACAGGTTACATTATCGTTCTTTATTGATCCGCAAAAATTGGTTGTCATGAAAGGTCATGCCAAGGTTGATGTTGAATTAAATTGTCAGCGTTGTGGTGAACCTTTCGTTCAAACCGTTGATTGTGAGTTTTGTTACAGTCCGGTGGCTAATTTGGATCAAATTGATGTATTGCCGGAAATCTATGAGCCAATTGAATTCAATGAATTCGGTGAAATAGATTTACTTGGAACAATTGAAGATGAACTCATTTTGAGTTTGCCGATTGTGCCAATGCATTCATCTGAACACTGTGAAGTGTCCGTGGCTGAACAGGTTTTTGGCGAATTGCCGGAAGAATTGGCAAAAAAACCGAACCCGTTCGCTGTATTAGCTAATTTAAAGCAAAAATAATTTAGGAGTATAGCCAATGGCTGTTCAACAAAATAAAAAATCCCGTTCACGTCGTGATATGCGTCGTTCTCACGATGCGTTAACAACTGCTGCAGTATCCGTTGATAAAGCAAGTGGTGAAACTCATTTGCGTCACCACGTAACCGCTGACGGTTACTATCGTGGTCGTAAAGTGATTAACAAGTAATTATCTCAATTACATATAAGGTAATCACTTGAGTCGTCTAACCCTTGCGTTAGATGCGATGGGCGGGGACATTGGTCCCCGTATTACTATCCCAGCATCCATTTTAGCCTTGGAACGAGACCCAACGCTTTCTCTTTTATTGTTTGGCGATCGCCAACAAATTCTTCCGCTTTTATCTTCTGCTCCCAACAGTATTCGTCAACGTTGTGACATTGTTCACTGTACTCGTGTGATTGATAGTCGTCAGGGTCTTTCCTACGCCTTGCGTCATAGCAAAGAGACCTCTATGCGTTTGGCAATTGAAGCAGTACAAAAAGGGGATGCGCAGGCCTGTGTGAGTGCCGGTGATACAGCTGCTTTGATGGGCTTATCGAAAATCTTGTTGCAACCTCTAGAAGGTATTCATCGTCCGGCACTGATTTCCACGATTCCAACAGTGACAGGTGAGCGTTCGATTATGTTGGATCTTGGGGCAAATGTTGAGTGCGATGCCGAAAACTTGTATCAATTTGCCTTGATGGGCGCTATTTTTGCAGAAAATACCTTGAATTTGGTTTATCCGCGTATTGCGTTATTGAATATTGGTATTGAGGCGGTGAAAGGATACAAATCCATCCGGGAGGCGGCAGATTTACTGAAAAAAGACACCGCACTTAATTATATTGGATTCCTTGAAGGCAATTTTTTACTCAATGGCAAGGCGGATGTGATTGTGACAGATGGCTTTGCCGGCAATGTTGCGCTGAAAACCTTGGAAGGCGCGGCAAAGAACGTGATTTCTCTACTGAAAAGTGATAAGAAAAAGAGTATATTAAGTCACGTTTTTGGGTATTTAATTAAATATCTTTTCAAAGATAAATACCAACGATTAAAGAAAATCAATCCCGATCAATATAATGGCGCATCGCTTATCGGTTTGACTTCCGTTGTGGTGAAAAGTCACGGCAGTGCAAATATAGAGGCATTTGCTTATGCGATTGCCGATGCGGCATTACAAGCCCGACGTCAAATTCCACAAAAAATTTTGGCGGGCTTAAATAAAAATGAAATATTAATGAAGTAGTGAGTTCACTCGCTATTATTTTAACGAGATGACTATGTTTAGCAAAATTTTATCGACAGGTAGCTATTTACCGCAACATATTCGCACTAATGCCGATTTAGAAAAAATGGTAGATACTTCAGATGAGTGGATTGTTACCCGTTCCGGTATTCGTGAACGTCGCATTGCAGCACCGGATGAAACCGTCTCTACCATGGGATTTGAAGCAGCCCAAAAAGCCATTGAAGCGGCAAACATCAATCCACAGGAAATCGATCTTATTTTAGTGGCGACAACCAGTAACTCTCACGCTTATCCAAGCGCAGCCTGCCAAATTCAAGGGATGTTGGAGATTGACGATGCTATTGCATTTGATTTAGCGGCAGCTTGTACCGGCTTTGTGTATGCGTTAGGTGTCGCTGATCAATTTATTCGTACCGGTAAAGTGAAAAAAGCGCTTGTGATCGGTTCTGATTTAAATTCCCGTAAGTTAGATGAAACAGACCGCAGCACGGTCGTGTTATTTGGTGATGGTGCAGGTGCGGTTATTTTGGAGGCATCGGAAGAAGAAGGGATCATTTCTACCCATTTACACGCTTCAGCAGATAAAAATGCCGCATTGTTACTTCCTCACCCTGAGCGTGGTGTGGCAAAATCCGGCTATATCGAAATGCAAGGCAATGAAACCTTTAAATTGGCTGTGCGTGAACTTTCTAATGTGGTGGAAGAAACCCTTGCTGCCAATAATTTAGATAAAAAAGACATTGATTGGTTGGTACCTCACCAAGCTAATTTACGTATTATTTCGGCGACTGCGAAAAAATTAGATATGGATATGTCGCAAGTGGTGGTCACGCTGGATCGTTATGCCAATAATAGTGCGGCAACCGTGCCTGTCGCATTGGATGAAGCGGTACGTGATGGACGTATTCAGCGTGGGCAGTTGCTCCTTCTTGAAGCCTTTGGCGGTGGTTGGACTTGGGGTTCGGCCTTAGTGAGATTTTAGATAATCTGTTATTATTCGTGAAAAAAGTGCGGTTATTTTTGACCGCACTTTTCGACTGTAACGCATATCGGAATAAATTGATTTATTTTTTAATATAGGTAAGACACATGAAAAAATTTGCAATGGTTTTCCCGGGACAAGGTTCACAAACGGTGGGAATGTTAGCAGAATTAGCCGGCGACTACCCAATTGTACAAGAAACTTTTAAACAAGCTTCAGAAGTATTGGGATATGATTTGTGGCAATTAGTGCAGGAAGGCCCTGCGGAAGAATTAAACAAAACATGGCAAACGCAGCCAGCGTTATTAACCGCATCTGTGGCTGTTTATCGTGTATGGCAACAAAAATACCCGGCATTAAAACCGGAAGTGATGGCTGGTCATAGCTTGGGCGAATATTCTGCGTTGGTGTGTGCCGGTGTGTTAGATTTCCAAGATGCGGTTAAATTAGTGGAATTGCGCGGTAAACTTATGCAACAAGCCGTGCCGGAAGGTACGGGGGCGATGTACGCGATTATCGGTTTAGACAATGACGCCATTATTAACGCCTGCAAACAAGCAGAACAGGGCGAAGTGGTTTCCGCCGTGAACTTCAATTCACCGGGACAAGTGGTGATTGCCGGTGCGAAAGCCGCAGTGGAGCGCGCGGCTGCATTATGTAAAGAAGCCGGGGCTAAACGTGCATTGCCGTTAGCGGTGAGTGTGCCTTCACACTGTGCTTTAATGAAACCGGCTGCTGATCAATTGTCTGTTTCCTTAGAAAGTATTACGTTGAAAGAGGCTGGTGTTTCTGTTCTAAATAACGTAGATGTCAAAAGTGAAATTGAAGCCGATGCGATTAGAAATGCCTTGGTTCGCCAACTTTATAGCCCGGTACGTTGGACAGAAACCGTAGAGAAAATGGCACAAAACGGCGTCGAAGTGTTAGTGGAAGTGGGACCGGGTAAAGTGTTAAACGGGTTAACGAAACGAATCGTGGATTCCTTACAAGCGGTTTCTGTAAATGATGTGAAATCCCTCGATTCCGTCGAAGAAGTATTAGCATAGTAGTGAAAAGGAGAGAAAGTTATGCAAGGTAAAATTGCATTAGTGACAGGTGCAACCCGTGGTATTGGTCGTGCAGTCGCCGAAGAATTAGTATCAAAAGGCGCTTTTGTTATCGGTACGGCAACGTCTGAAAAAGGCGCTGAAAGTATTTCTGCCTATTTAGGTGAGAAAGGCAAAGGATTAGTATTAAATGTTGCCGATCAAGCTTCCATTGACGCGGTATTGGAACAGATAAAACAAGAATTTGGCGACATTGATATTTTGGTGAATAACGCCGGTATTACCCGTGATAATTTGTTAATGCGCATGAAAGATGAAGAATGGTTCGATATTTTGCAAACCAACTTAAGTTCTGTTTACCATCTTTCCAAAGCGATGCTTCGCACCATGATGAAAAAACGTTTCGGGCGTATCATCAACATTGGTTCTGTCGTGGGCTCTATGGGCAATGCCGGTCAGACAAATTATTGTGCGGCAAAGGCAGGTCTCATTGGTTTTAGTAAAGCCTTGGCAAAAGAAGTGGCTTCCCGTGGTATTACGGTAAACGTCGTAGCGCCGGGTTTTATCGCGACCGATATGACAGACGTATTAAGTGAAGAGTTAAAAAATAACTTATTAACTCAAATCCCAGCTGGTCGTTTAGGTGAGCCGAAAGATATCGCTAAAGCCGTGGCATTTCTAGCCTCTGAGGATGCGTCTTATATTAACGGCACAACGTTGCATGTTAACGGCGGCATGTACATGAGCTAATGGGTAGCAAGTGGAGGTTGCGGATAAATTGGATAAATGCGTGCAAATTAATTTGCTTAATGTTAGAATCCCCCCGCAACTGTCACTTGGTTACGTCATTCAATGTCTGTGAAAGACATAACTATTTTAAACTGTATGTGGTTGCAAAAATTCGGAACTCTTTTTTGAGGTTTGACCTCTAACAAGAAATCTTGCGAAATGTTTTGTAAATACATACACTACTCAACTTATCGCAATGAGCGTAAACTTAAACATAGGAAGAAACAAATGAGCATTGAAGAACGCGTAAAAAAAATCATCGTTGAACAATTAGGCGTTAAAGAAGAAGATGTAAAACCTGAAGCGTCTTTCGTTGAAGATTTAGGTGCGGATTCTTTAGATACTGTTGAATTGGTGATGGCTTTAGAAGAAGAATTCGATATCGAAATTCCAGACGAAGAAGCTGAAAAAATCACAACAGTTCAATCAGCAATTGATTACGTTCAAAACAATCAATAATTTCTGATTCTCAATTTAGGCGGTTTAATAACCGCCTAAATTTTTTTTATCAAAAGAAAATCACAACATCACCCCGCCATCACGAAATTTCTCAATAAATCCAAAGACTAACCTTATTCTGTTATACAAACCTTCCTCATTTTCTTATAAAAACACTACATATTGTGTGTTGAATAGTTAGAATTAACTATATATAGTATTGCCAACTTTAATCACACACTATAGGTGGCATACATGGGGACATTTTTCGTCATTAAGCGTGATGGTTCACGCATCGGGTTTGAAATTCAACGCATTATTAATGCCATTAAAAAGGCAGCCCAAGCGGTGGGTATTCAAGATGAACGTTTTTGTCATGATATTGCACAAAAAGTCAGCAATGACATTTTTGCGCATCATCAACAAGAAATTGATATTAGCCACATTCAAAAGATTGTCGAAAATCACCTGATGGCCAGCCAATACCCACAAATTGCGCGCGCTTATATTGAATACCGTCACGAACGTGATATGGCGCGCGAGAAACGTAGTCAATTAACCAAAGAAATCGAGGGGCTGATTGAACAAAGCAACGTAGAATTGCTCAATGAAAATGCCAACAAAGATGCCAAAGTGATCCCGACACAACGGGATTTATTGGCCGGTATCGTGGCGAAACATTATGCTAAACGTTACATTTTGCCGCGCGATGTCGTAGAAGCTCATGAAAAAGGGGAAATCCATTATCACGATTTGGATTATTCACCTTTCTTCCCGATGTTTAACTGTATGTTAGTCGATTTAAAAGGCATGTTGACCCATGGTTTTAAAATGGGAAATGCAGAAATCGAACCACCAAAATCGATCTGTACCGCAACCGCTGTCACTGCCCAAATCATTGCCCAAGTGGCAAGCCATATTTACGGTGGCACCACCATTAACCGCATTGATGAAGTGCTTTCGCCTTATGTGCAGTTAAGCTATGAAAAACACCTGAAAAACGCGGAACAATGGCATATTCCGGATGCGCAAGGATATGCGCAAGCCTTGATTGAAAAAGAATGCTTCGATGCCTTCCAGTCTTTAGAATATGAAGTAAACACGCTGCATACTGCCAATGGACAAACACCGTTTGTTACCTTTGGTTTTGGCTTAGGCACAACGTGGCAAGCACGTTTAATTCAAAAATCCATTTTACAAAATCGGATTCGCGGTTTAGGCAAAAACCACAAAACACCGGTATTCCCGAAACTAGTCTTCACTCAACGTAAAGGCGTGAATTTAGAACCAAACGATCCGAATTACGACATCAAACAGCTTGCGTTGGAATGCGCCAGCAAACGGATGTATCCGGATATTCTGAATTACGACCAAGTCGTCAAAGTCACCGGCTCCTTTAAAGCACCAATGGGCTGCCGCAGTTTCTTGGGCGCATACGAAGAGGATGGCGAACAAATCCATGACGGACGTAACAACCTCGGCGTAGTGAGCCTCAATTTGCCACGTATTGCCATTGAAGCCAAAGGCGATGAAAAACGGTTCTATGAAATATTGGATCAACGCTTGGCTTTAGCGAAAAAAGCCTTAATGACCCGCATTGCTCGTTTAGAACACACCAAAGCCCGCGTGGCACCAATTCTCTACATGGAAGGCGCCTGTGGCGTGCGTTTGAAAGCAGATGATAATGTGGCGCAAATCTTCAAAAATGGGCGTGCCTCCATTTCCCTTGGCTACATCGGCATTCACGAAACCATCAATGCGTTGTATCACCAAGGACATATTTACGATGACGAAGTGCTGCGAGAAAAAGGCCGTGCCATCGTGGAACATTTAAGCAACGCAGTTAAACAATGGCGCGCCGAAACAGGCTATGCCTTCAGCTTATACTCCACGCCGAGTGAAAACCTGTGCGACCGTTTCTGCCGCCTCGACACTAAACAATTCGGGGTTATCGACGGCGTGACCGACAAAGGCTATTACACCAACAGCTACCACTTGGATGTTGAGAAAAAAGTGAACCCGTACGACAAGTTAGACTTTGAAATGGTGTACCCACCATTGGCTAACGGAGGATTTATTTGCTACGGAGAATACCCGAACATTCAACATAACTTGAAAGCCTTGGAAGACGTGTGGAATTACAGCTACGACCGCGTGCCTTATTACGGGACCAACACGCCAATCGACGAATGCTACGAATGCGGTTTCACCGGCGAATTTGAATGCACCAGCAAAGGTTTCACCTGCCCGAAATGTGGTAACCACGACAGTGAAAAAGTTTCTGTTACTCGCCGCGTCTGCGGCTACCTCGGCAGCCCGGATGCCCGTCCGTTTAATGCCGGGAAACAGGAAGAGGTTAAGCGTCGGGTTAAGCACATGTAATTATTCCTACTTTCTTGCTTGTGCAAGAAAGTAGCAAAGAACACACCCCGGATAAGCCGCTTTTCTTCGCTTGATTACAAGTTTCTTTACGGAAATTTTCGAACTCGCTACGCTCAAACAAAGCGAAAATTTCCTAAAACTTGTAAGTCGCTCAGGCGTCTTATACGGGGCCTTCATTTTTATTTGAGCGCTATTCTGGAAAAGTGCGACCACACAAAAAACCGTATTTTTAAATGTTTTTCTAATAGAAAAATAACGGAAAACTTCACCGCACTTTATTCGTGGAAAGGTTATATTCCCTTCTTTGCCGCCTTTGTGGAGTTGAATTTGTAGAAAATTTTCGCTTTGTTTGAGCGTAGCGAGTTCGAAAATTTTCGTGAAGCAAATTCAATGAAACAAAGGAAACAAGGCAAAGCAGGGGCGCGTTTCTTTTGGTTACTTTTCTTTGGCGAAGCAAAGAAAAGTAACTCGTGCTTTCAGAATGAAAGTACGAAATAGAAACTAAGCTAAATTAATAAAATGAATTACTTACAATATTACCCCGTTGACATCGTCAACGGGGAAGGCACACGTTGTACGCTGTTTGTCAGCGGTTGTACCCATGGCTGCAAAGGGTGCTATAACCAAAAAAGCTGGTCGTTTAGCGCGGGGGTGCCCTTTGGTATTGAGATGGAAGAACAAATTCTTAAGGATCTCAAAGACACGCGCATTAAGCGACAAGGATTAACCCTTTCCGGGGGAGACCCTCTGCATCCGAGAAATGTAGAAGCCCTTCTACCTTTGGTTCAACGGGTCAAACGAGAATGCCCCGACAAAGATATTTGGGTTTGGACAGGTTACAAATTAGAGGAATTGGATGAATATCAACGGCAAATGCTGCCTTATATTGATGTGCTCATTGATGGTAAGTTTATTCAAGAACAGGCGGATCCAAGTTTAGTTTGGCGTGGCTCGGCGAACCAAGTAATTCATCGACTAGCATCAAAAAAACAGACCGCATCTAATATTTTAGACAGCTATTCAGCGGCTGGGCTTATTCAGCGATTTAAGATTTAGAGGCGAAAGTAGAGAGGCAGGCAAAACCAAAGTGCGGTGGATTTAAAAAACGTTTTTCAAACCCACCGCACTTTTTCATCTATTACAGAATATGTTGATATTCTTCTAACATTTCTTTCGGCCAAACGCTGGATTGCACTTCACCGATATGTTTTTTACGCAATAATAACATCGCCAAGCGAGATTGCCCGATACCGCCACCAATACTTAACGGCAATTTACCTTGCAATAATTCTTGGTGCCAATCCATGTTGAGACGGTCTTCATCGCCGGTTAAGCTGACTTGTAAACGCAACGCTGCTTCATCTACACGAATCCCCATAGAAGACAACTCAAACGCTTTGCCGAGTTGGTCGTTCCAAACCAAGATATCTCCGTTCAAGCCTTTGTAGCCGTTTTCTGACTCTGTTGTCCAGTCATCGTAATCCGGTGCACGTCCATCGTGTGGCTTGCCATCGGACAATTTGCCGCCAATTCCCACTAAGAAAACTGCGCCGTATTCTTTACAAATGGCATTTTCACGCTCTTTGCTGCTCATGTTTGGATAACGTTTCACGAGGTCTTCACTGTGTACGAAAGTAATGTGTTTTGGTAGCACGGATGGAATATCAAAACGGGCTTCCACCGCCAATTCCGTTAAGCGAATCGCACGATAAATGGCATTCACGGTTTCTTTTAAATAGGCGAAATTGCGACGACCTTCCGGAATCACTTTCTCCCAGTCCCATTGGTCAACATAAACGGAGTGAGTCGCATCTAACGAATCTTCGTCCGGACGCAACGCTTTCATGTGTACAAACAAGCCTTCACCTTCTTTAAAATGGAAACGGGCTAATGTATGACGTTTCCATTTTGCCAAAGAGTGAACCACTTCAAACACCGCATTTGGAATTTGTTTGACATGCACTTGCACCGCTTTTTCAATACCGGAAAGGTTATCTTGCATACCATTACCGACTTGGCTAAGAATCGGACCTTGAACTTCGATGATACCTAATTGCTCGATGAGGTTTTGAGTAAATGTATTTTTTACAAAACTAATCTCTTGTTGTTGCAAAATAAATGTCTTTTTCATTGTTTTTACCCTATATTATTTAATGTTCCTATATGAATGGCGGAGATTCTCTCTATTCTTTAGGTTTAATGCAACATGATTTAGCCAAAATTAAAGAAATTTCATTATTGTTTAGATAAAATCTGAAAAATATATAATTTATTTAAATTTTTTATAGAAAAGGAGCGAGTTATGCAAAATATCGATAATTTAGATCAACAAATATTGCGTGTATTAACCAAAGATGCAAGAACCCCTTATGCAGAAATGGCGAAAAATTTTGGTGTTAGCCCCGGCACGATTCATGTTCGGGTGGAAAAAATGCGCCAATCAGGCATTATTGAAGGGACAAAAGTGAAAATCAATGAACGCAAACTGGGTTATGATGTTTGCGGTTTCATTGGCATTATTTTGAAATCGGCAAAAGATTATGAAAAAGTGATCAAAAAGCTAGAGGCCATTGATGAAGTAGTAGAAGCCTATTACACCACCGGCAATTACTCCATCTTCATTAAAGTCATGACACATACGATTGCCGAACTGCATTTAGTCTTGTCGGCAAAAATCCAATTAATTGACGAGATTCAATCCACAGAAACCTTAATTTCCATGCAGAACCCGATTTTGCGTGATATTAAACCGTAAAAAACAAAGAACAAGAAAGGAGGATGTTATGTCAGAAGTCTTTCACCTTGGCTTAACGAAAGCCATGCTAGATGGGGCTAAATTAGCCATCGTCCCGGGCGCACCGGAGCGTGTGGAACGCATTGCGCGCTTATTGGATCGCCCAAAATTCCTCGCCGCCACTCGCGAATTTACCTCTTGGCTCGGCTATATTGAGGAACACGCCGTGGTCGTATGTTCCACCGGTATTGGCGGCCCATCCGTTTCCATCGCAGTAGAAGAATTAGCCCAACTCGGTGTGCGTACTTTCTTACGTATTGGCACAACCGGTGCTATCCAACCGCACATTCACGTCGGTGATTTATTAGTTACGACAGGTGCAGTGCGTCTTGATGGTGCCAGCCGTCATTTTGCCCCATTGGAATATCCGGCGGTAGCAAACTTTGAATGTACCGAAGCCCTTTACAAAGTCGCTAAAGAAGAAGTCGGCGATGCCGTCCATGTGGGTATCACTGCTTCTTCGGACACCTTCTATCCGGGACAAGAACGTTATGACACCTACACCGGCAAAATTTACCGTCATTTCCAAGGTTCATTAAAACAATGGCAAGAATTGAACGTAATGAACTATGAAATGGAGTCTGCCACCTTGTTCACCATGTGCTCTGCCATGGGTTTGCGTGCCGGCATGATCGCAGGTGCTATCGTCAACCGCACCCAACAAGAAATCCCGAATGAGGCGACGATTCAATCCACGGAAGAACGCGCCATTCATGTGGTAGTGAAAGCGGCAGGATTGTTAGTGTAATTTTATCGGCTTACTAATGTAGAAGATCTGTGAGGATCTTCTACATTTATTTATTTGAGCGATACGCCTTATCCATTGCCATAATCACTTCACGCACCACTTTTTTCTGCTCCTGTGGCAAATTCAAGAACATTTGAAACAGCGTTTGATCCTGATAGCTTGCGGCACTTTCCCAAATATGCTTGTTCGGTTCTTTTTTCTTTTCCAATTTTACGACTTGGTAAGCCTTTTCCTCTGACACCAATTCGTGAATATCCACCTCAAGCCATTCTGCTAGGGTTTTAAGATGTCTAGCAGTAGGAATACGTTCTCCTCTTAGCCAGCGCCCAAAAGCGTGTCCACCAATCGCTTTTCCGTAATGATGTAAATTAAATTCACGTTCTAGTACAGAAGCCTTTAATTCATAGCCTCTTGCAATAAGAATTTCCCTTAATTTAGCTGCAAATGTCTCTTTTTCGTTCATGGATCGCAACTTTAAACAGATCTTAATTAACAGAGAGACATTGATCGAAAGTCACGTAACAATTAAAATTGTCACAATTACTGTCACAACAAAAGTTACAAGTGTCACAATGACCAAACAAATTAAATCAAAACAGCGTGTTGCCGATCACGGTGAAGTATTTACTCGTGAGCAAGAAGTCAATGCGATGCTAGATCTTGTTAAGGATGAAACCTTGCGGATTGAATCACGTTTTCTTGAACCCGCTTGTGGTGATGGCAATTTTTTGATTCAAATTCTGAAAAGAAAATTAGAAATCGTTGAAAAAAACTACCGCACTTCGCAACGAGAATATGAGTTTTATGCGGTGCTCGCAGTCTGTTCTATTTATGGTATTGAACTATTGGAAGATAACGCGAAGGCTTGTCGAAAGCGGTTACTTTCTTATTTTATTTTGCAATATAAGCAGGTTTTTCCTAAACAACTCAACCCTGATTGTATTGCTGTCGTGGAATTTATTTTGAGCTTGAATATCGTGGAAGGCAACGCTTTAACAATGTGCTATAGCAAAAGCAATAAGCCTTTACATTTCTCACAATGGTCGCCCGTGTCTTTTCCTCGAAAATTCTCACTGAAACGGCATGATTTTCAATATCAATATTTAGTCGATAACGCCGGTTCGCCTTATCAATCCTTACAAGAATTTAAAAGCTGCTATTTCCTGGACATCCAAAATGCAAAACCCATCCATAAACTATAACCCCGACGTGCTTTCTTGTTTGGCAAATTTATCAAACGATGAAGTGTTCACCTCGCCTGCATTGGCAAATCAAATGTTAGATCTGTTGCCACAAGAATTATTCCGTTCGTCAACAACGACTTTTCTCGATCCTGCCACTAAATCAGGCGTGTTTTTGCGAGAAATTGCCAAACGGTTATTGGAAGGATTGAAAGACGAAATCCCCGATTTACAAACACGAATCAACCATATTCTAACCAAACAAATTTTTGGCTTAGGTATTACCGAACTCACTGCCTTACTTGCCCGCCGCACGCTTTATTGCAGCCGTGAAGCCAATGGAAAATTTTCTGTTTGTGAGGGATTTAATGACCCCCAAGGCAATATTTTTTATTCTCCGCTAAAACACCAATGGGAAAATGGACGTTGCATAAAGTGCGGTGCAAGTGAACAAGTTTATGACCGTGGTGATGAATTAGAAAACCATGCGTATTCCTTTATTCATCAAGATTTAGCTAATATCAATGAGAAATTACCTGTGAAATTTGATGTCATTATCGGCAATCCGCCGTATCAGTTAAGTGATGGTGGTGCACAAGCCAGTGCCAAACCGATTTATGATCAATTTGTGCAACAAGCCATTAAATTACAGCCAAAATACCTTTCGATGATTATTCCTGCAAGATGGTATGCCGGTGGAAAAGGATTGGATACTTTCCGAAATCAAATGATAAATGATAAGCGTATGTCTGTTTTACATGATTATCCTGATTCTACAGATTGTTTTGCTGGTGTGAGCATTAAAGGCGGAGTCTGTTATTTTCTTTGGGAAGAACAGCACAATGGCGATTGTTTAGTTGTAACTCACGAAAAAGATAAAATTATTTCAGAAATGAGAAGACCGTTAAAAGAAGACGGAATTAGCATTTTAATTCGTTATAACAAGGCTATTGATATTTTATATAAAGTTAAATCTAAACAAGAAAAGGCATTTAGTTCATTTGTTAGTTCCTTAAAGCCATTTGGGTTAAGAACTTTTGTAAGAGGAAGAAAGACACCCTTAAAAACACAAGATACACATAACGTTGTTAAGTTATATCAAAATGGTGGTATTGGGTATTTGGGAAGAGAAGAAATCCCAATGAATAAACAATGGATTACAGAACACAAAATTTACATTGGGCGAGCTTATGGTGCAGGTGAAACCTTTCCACATCAAATTTTAAATTATCCAATTTATGGCGAACCTAATTCTGCCTGTACAGAAACCTATTTGATGATTGGTCCATTTTCTTCAAAAGAAATTTGTGAAAATGTAATGAGCTATATTCAAACCCGATTTTTCCGTTTTTTAGTTTTGCTCATTAAAAATACGCAAGATGCACCCAAAAAAGTCTATGAACTTGTTCCAATGCAAGATTTTTCTAAACCATGGACAGATAAAGAACTCTATGAAAAATATGGTTTAAATGAATCAGAAATTGAATTTATTGAATCAATGATTCGCCCGATGACAAGTGAATAACGCTCAAGATCCCCCTCTTTAGAAAAGAGGGGTTAGGGGAGATTTGATTGCGATCTTAATTTCTTATGAGTTTCGTTTTCACGCCTGCCAAATCTCCCCCTGCCCCTCTTTGCTAAAGAGGGGGAGTTTTTGAGCAAAATTTATATTTTATATGCCTGTAATATCACAAAGGAAAAACAATGAGCTATCTTTCCCCTCTACGCCGCCCGAGAATTTACGCCTACGCTGACACCCGTTATCCCGATTGCCTAAAAGTCGGTTACACCACAAGAACCGTAACGGAACGCTTAAAAGAACAATATCCTGTTGCGTTACCTTCTCAAAGCTACCGTGTTGAACTAGACGAGGAGGCAATCCGTGAAGATGGTTCATTTTTTACTGATCACGAAGTGCATCAAGTACTGCTTAAGCATGGCATAGAACGTCTTGATGGCGAATGGTTTAAATGTGATTTAAAAGCAGTACAAGCGGCATTATTGGAAGTCAAAACGGGGGTGGTCCAAAAACGCCAAGCGATTTTTAACTTCGGCATGCGCCCTGAACAGCAAAGTGCGGTGGAAAAAACGGCTGATTATTTCCAGAATTTTGTCAATGACCCACTTAATCACGGCAAAATCCCCCATTTTCTTTGGAATGCCAAAATGCGTTTTGGGAAAACCTTTGCAGCGTACCAATTGGCAAAAAGAATGGGTTGGAAGAAAGTGTTGGTGCTCACGTTTAAACCTGCCGTGGAACATGCATGGGGAGAGGATTTGAAAAATCACCTTGATTTTCAAGATTGGCAATTTGTGAAAGAAGAAAACGATTGGCAAATGAATGCGGATTTTCCGCAAATCTGCTTTGGGTCATTCCAAGATTATTTAGGCAAAAGCAAAGCCGGTGGGATTAAACTTAAAAATGAATGGGTACACGCCATTAACTGGGATTGTGTGATTTTTGATGAATATCACTATGGAGCGTGGCGAGACAAGGCGAAAGACCTGTTTGACGATAGCGATTGGGAAAAAGAACAATCCAAGCAACAGCAAGCCGAAGAGCATGACATGGAGCTAGATTCCCCTAACTATTTTGATGAGGACTTGTTGCCGATTACCACCGATCATTACCTCTATTTATCAGGTACGCCATTCCGTGCGATTAATTCGGGCGAGTTTATTGAAGAGCAAATTTTCAACTGGACGTATTCTGATGAGCAAAAAGCCAAAAATGCGTGGGAAGGCGAAGATAACCCGTATTTAGCCTTGCCGAAAATGGTGATGCTGACTTATCAATTGCCTGATGAAATTCGTGAAGTTGCCTTAAAAGGAGAGTTTGCTGAGTTTGATTTAAACGTATTTTTCTCTGCTACAGGTGAAGGAGAAAAAGCGAAATTTAAATATCAAAATGAAGTGCAAAAATGGCTCAATTTAATTCGTGGGCAATTTCTTTCTTTTGAAATAGATACATTAAGAATTAAAGCCTCAAGATTTCAAAATAAAAATTTAGATGAACATAACCCCAAACTACCGCCTATGCCCTTTAGTGATGCCAATCTATTAGGCAGTTTGTTGCACACGCTTTGGTTCTTGCCGAATGTCGCAAGTTGCTATGCGATGCGGAATTTATTGGCTCAACCGCAAAATACGTTTTATCACGATTATCGCATTATTGTCGCAGCCGGCAATGCGGCAGGAATGGGGGCCGACGCGTTGATTCCCGTGAAAAAGGCGATGCAAGATCCACTAAAAACAAAAACGATCACGCTCAGCTGTGGCAAATTGACCACGGGCGTTTCTGTTGAACCGTGGGCAGGGATTTTTATGTTGCGAAACCTTGCCAGCCCGGAAACCTATTTCCAAGCCGCCTTCCGCGTGCAAACGCCATGGGTGTTACGCGGGCAAGATCCCAATAATCCGAATGCGCAATGTATCTTAAAAGAAAATTGCTATGTATTTGATTTTGCCCCAGACAGAGCATTACGCCAACTTGCTGATTACAGTTGCCAACTGAATACAGAGAGCATTAACCCAGAACGTAAAGTGGCAGAGTTTATCCAATTTTTACCTGTATTGGCATATAACGGTAGTTCAATGCTACCAATTGATGCTTCGGCAATTTTAGATTGGGCAATAAGCGGCACAACGGCAACACTTTTGGCACGTCGTTGGGAAAGTGCGTTGTTGGTGAACGTGGACAATGACACGCTCAGAAAACTCAAAAATAATGAACAAGCGATGAAAGCGTTGATGGGCATTGAAGGATTCCGTCAACTTAATCTGGATTTAGAAACCATTATCAATAAATCAGAAGCGGTGAAGGAAGCCAAACGGGAAGCCGGCGATAACCCAACAAAAGATCAAAAACAGAAAATCTCAGAGGAAGAAAAAGCAGAAAAAAGCTTGCGAAAACAAATTCAAGAAAAATTGATGAAATTTGCTACGCGTATTCCGATTTTTATGTATTTGACCGATTACCGCGAAAATGTGTTAGAAGATGTGATCCGCCAACTGGATAGCGAGTTATTTAAAAAGGTGACGGGCTTAACACAAGCTGATTTTGATTTGTTAGTTAGCCTTAATTTGTTTAATAAAGGTTTGATGAACGATGCTGTGTTTAAATTCAGACGCTATGAAGATAGCAGTCTCGAATATACCGGCATTGTGAAACATCACCCTGAACACATCGGGCTTTATGATACAACGGTAGATGTTAGAGAATATCGAGGAGAGTATTAGGCAGTCGCTGAACTGAATGTTATGTGAGTGGTCGTTTCAAATCCCCTGAAACGCCACTCAAACCGACCGCACTTTGTCTCTATTTCCCGATACAAAACGAACTAAAAATATTCGTGAGCAAATCATCAGAGGTAAACTGGCCGGTAATTTCACTTAAGGCATCTTGCACCATACGCAACTCTTCCGCCAACAATTCACCGGCATGGAATTGGGTTAATTGAATGTGTCCTGTCTGTAAGTGTTGTGCCGCCTGTTCTAAGGCTTCCAAGTGGCGACGGCGCGCTAAGAAGCCCCCTTCGATCCCCGTTTGATACCCCATCGCTTGTTTTAAATGCTCACGCAATAAATCCACGCCTTGCTGAGTTTTTGCGGACAAATTGACGACCGTATAACCGTCTTGCTCATATAAGCGTTCTGTTTCACCGGTTAAATCCGCTTTGTTGCGAATAAGGGTAACCGGAATATTATTCGGTAATTTTGCCAGAAATTCCGACCGCACTTTGGCTAAATCTTGCTCGCTATCACTGCTGTCTAGCATCAATAAAATCCGATCTGCCTGTTCAATTTCATTCCATGCACGCGAAATACCAATGCGCTCCACCTCATCTGTCGCATCACGTAACCCGGCGGTATCAATAATATGTAATGGCATGCCATCTAAGTGGATATGCTCACGCAACACATCTCGCGTGGTACCGGCAATGTCGGTGACAATGGCCGCTTCACGTCCGGCAAGGGCATTCAATAAACTGGATTTCCCAGCGTTCGGACGACCGGCAATAACCACTTTCATCCCTTCACGCAAAATGGAACCTTGTTTTGCTTCGGCACGCACCTGATCCAACTGCGCAATAATGCCATTCAAATATCCTTCAATTTTGCCATCTGCAAGAAAATCAATTTCTTCATCCGGAAAATCAATCGCCGCCTCCACATAAGTACGCAAATAAATGACGGAATCCACAAGCTGATTCACTTTATTGGAAAACTCGCCTTGCAACGATTTCAGTGCTGAACGTGCGGCCTGTTCGGAACTGGCATCAATTAAATCGGCAATTGCTTCCGCTTGGGCTAAATCCAATTTATCGTTCAAAAATGCCTGCTCAGAAAATTCACCCGGACGCGCCAGCCGAATGCCATCAATCAGCAAAATCCGTTTTAGCAATAAATCTAATACGACCTGTCCGCCATGCCCCTGAAGTTCAAGCACGTCTTCGCCGGTAAAGGAATTTGGCCCTTTAAAATACAATGCAATCCCTTGATCTAACACGGTGCCATCCGCATCTGTAAAGGGCAAATAATCTGCCATACGTGGTTTGGGACATTTACCTAACACGGCTTGCGCCACTTCAGTGGCTTTCGGACCTGATACCCGCAAAATGCCAATACCGCCACGCCCTGGTGCTGTGGCTTGAGCAACGATTGTTTCTTGCATAACTCTCCTTTTAAAGGTGTCGATTTTTTATCTCGATGTTTTTATCTCAATGCGTAAAATGCGAAGAAAATTGACCGCACTTTACCTTAACTAAACTTTTTCATACCAAATACGATTCACATAGAGCTGAATCTTGCCGGAAGGCGTTTCTACGGTAATTTCATCGTCTTCTTCTTTACCAATTAAGGCGCGCGCCACCGGTGAATCAATGGAAATCCAGTTTTTCGCCGGATCAAATTCATCACAGCCTACAATACGATATTGTTTAACTTCGCCATCTTCGTTTTCTAGCTCCACCCACGCGCCGAAAAACACTTTGCCTTCTTGCTTCGGGGAATAATCCACGATTTGTAACACTTCCAGCCGTTTAGTAAGAAAGCGTACACGGCGATCAATTTCCCGCAAGCGGCGTTTACCGTAAATATATTCCGCGTTTTCACTGCGATCGCCCAATGCGGCAGCATCAGATACCGCCTGTGTGACTTGCGGGCGTTCTTCTTTCCATAAATATTTCAATTCTTGGTCAAGGGCGTTCCAGCCTTGACGAGTGATGTAATTTGACTTTGCCATTATCCTGTCCTCAATTGCCGTAAAATTATACCGAAAAAGGAACAAACATTTGAGCCTCTTGCGCAAAAACAGTATGCTATGCCCGTTTTTTCATTCTTAAGAAGTACATATCATGTTAAACCAGCAAATTAGCCAACTTATCGCGCAAGAGTTAAATGTACGCGACAGTCAAATTCTTGCCGCCATTCAATTATTAGACGATGGCAACACGATTCCTTTTATTGCCCGTTATCGTAAAGAAGCCACCGGCGGCTTGGATGATACACAACTACGTCATTTTGAAACCCGCTTAATTTATTTACGCGAATTGGAAGACCGCCGCCAAACCATTTTGAAATCCATTGAGGAACAAGGCAAATTAACGGATGAATTGCGTGACAAAATTCAAGCTACGCAAAGCAAAACCGAGTTGGAAGATTTGTATTTACCGTTTAAACCAAAACGCCGTACGAAAGGCCAAATTGCCATTGAGGCGGGGCTTGAGCCATTGGCAGATTTACTTTGGAGCGAGCCAAAAACAGTTCCGGAAACCACCGCACTTGATTATGTAAATGCAGAGAAAGGGGTGGCAGATGTTAAGGCTGCATTAGACGGCGCGCGCTACATTTTGATGGAACGTTTTGCCGAAGACGCCGGATTATTGGCGAAAGTGCGCGATTATTTAAGTAAAAATGCACTTATCGTTTCTAAGGTGATTGAGGGCAAAGAGGCGGAAGGTGCGAAATTCCAAGATTATTTTGATCATCAAGAGCCGCTTAAAAATGTGCCGTCGCACCGTGCTTTAGCGATGTTCCGTGGCCGCAATGAAGGCATTTTACAGTTAAGTTTAAATGCAGATCCGGAAGCGGAAGAGGGCAGTCGTCAAAGTTATTGCGAAGAGATTATTCGGGATTATTTAGGCGTTCGTTTTACTGGTCAGCCGGCGGATAAATGGCGTGAGCAAGTGATTGCGTGGACGTGGAAAATTAAAGTGGCGTTGCATTTGGAAACGGAACTCATGGCAACCTTGCGTGAGAAAGCGGAAGAGGAAGCCATTGATGTATTTGCCCGAAATCTGACCGCACTTTTAATGGCTGCTCCGGCAGGCGCGAAAAATACAATGGGGTTAGACCCGGGGCTACGTACCGGCGTGAAAGTGGCGGTGGTAGATAACACCGGTAAGTTATTGGCAACCGATACCATTTATCCGCATACCGGGCAGATGGATCGCGCGATGTTATCTATTTTCCAATTAATTAAGCAGCATAACGTAGAATTGATTGCTATCGGAAATGGGACAGCCTCTCGTGAGACTGAACGTTTCGCCAAAGATGTGATCAAGGAAATTAAAGAACATAAACCACAAACAGTGGTGGTTAGCGAAGCGGGTGCTTCCGTCTATTCCGCTTCGGAATTGGCAGCACAGGAATTTCCCGATTTGGATGTATCCTTGCGTGGCGCGGTGTCCATTGCCCGTCGCTTGCAGGATCCATTGGCGGAATTGGTGAAAATCGAGCCGAAAGCCATTGGCGTGGGGCAATATCAACATGATGTAAATCAAAGCCAATTAGCGCGTAAATTGGATGCGGTGGTGGAAGACTGTGTAAACGCTGTTGGTGTGGACTTAAACACCGCCTCTGTGCCGTTATTGGCGCGAGTGGCGGGGATGACTAAAACCATTGCTCAAAATATCGTGGCATATCGTGATGAAAACGGGCGTTTTGACAGCCGTGAGCAACTGAAAAAAGTGCCTCGTTTAGGCCCGAAAGCTTTCGAGCAATGTGCAGGGTTTATGCGTATCGCTGCAGGCGATAATCCGTTAGATGCCTCCGGTGTACACCCGGAAGCCTATCCTGTGGTCGAAAAAATTCTACAAGCAACGGAACAATCTATTCAGGCTTTAATGGGCAATGCAGGCTTAGTGCGCCAGCTTGATGCAAAACAGTTTACCGATGCGCAATTTGGTTTGCCGACGGTGCAGGATATTTTCAAAGAATTGGAAAAACCGGGACGCGACCCACGCGGTGAATTTAAAACTGCCACTTTCGCTGAGGGCGTGGAAGAAATCACAGATTTGAAAGCAGGTATGATCTTAGAAGGTACGGTCACCAACGTGACTAATTTCGGTGCCTTTGTGGATATTGGCGTACACCAAGACGGCTTGGTTCATATTTCTTCCCTCAGCGATAAATTCGTGGAAGAACCGCATCAAGTGGTGAAAACCGGTGATGTCGTGAAAGTGAAAGTATTGGAAGTGGATGTAGCACGTCGTCGTATTGCATTAACTATGCGTTTAGATGAAAGTGCGGTGAAAAATGATGGCAAATCTGACCGCACTTTATCCGCAAAACCGCGTTCTGATAATGCCCGCCAAGACCGTAACAATTCGCGAGCAAATAATGCAATGGGCAATGCTTTTGCGGATGCGCTGAAGAATTGGAAGAAGTAACGCCTAGGATGGCAAGCAGGCTAATCAAGTTGATTAGCCTGTTTTTTTATTTATAGCCAAATTTCAACATATAGGACGATTATTTAACCCCTCGTAGCGTGCAACTTGTTGCACGAATAATTAACCTCGATGCGTAATTC
>NZ_CABFLM010000046.1 GCF_901873365.1 uncultured Aggregatibacter sp. | reverse complement strand
AACGACGCATTTATTAACCAAGAGCAATAATCAAGCGTAATGCCTATGATTTCATAGGCATTATTTTTGAGCTAAATTTAAGAAACTGTATGCTTTAATGTATTCATCGCGATTCTTTTCGCGGTGAGCCGTTTAACATGAAGGAGATAAAAAATGAAATTAGTCGAAGTCAAACATCCATTGGTGAAACACAAATTGGGTTTAATGCGCGCAGCGGAAATTAACACGAAAAAATTCCGTGAATTGGCAACAGAAGTCGGCAGTCTATTAACTTATGAAGCGACATCCGATTTAGAAACGGAAAAAGTCATTATTGACGGTTGGTGCGGTCCGGTTGAGATTGACCAAATCAAAGGTAAAAAAGTCACTGTTGTACCGATTCTACGTGCAGGCCTTGGCATGATGGACGGTGTGTTAGAGCATGTTCCAAGTGCGCGTATCAGCGTTGTCGGTATGTACCGTAATGAAGAAACCCTTGAGCCGGTACCTTATTTCCAAAAATTAGCCAGCGATTTAGATGAACGTTTAGCTATCGTTGTTGACCCGATGCTAGCAACCGGTGGTTCCATGATTGCAACCATCGATTTGCTCAAACAAAAAGGGTGTAAACACATTAAAGTTTTAGTATTAGTTGCCGCACCGGAAGGTCTTGCTGCATTAGAAAAAGCGCATCCGGACATCGAATTATACACCGCGGCAATTGATGATCACTTAAACGAAAACGGTTATATCATTCCGGGTTTAGGTGATGCAGGCGATAAAATTTTCGGTACCAAATAATCCTGAAACCGAAAAATTTATTGATAGGTTAGGCGGATTTTTATCCGCCTTTTTGCGGCCAAAAGAAACGAAAACATTTCGAAAAATGACCGCACTTTTTAAGTTAATTCAGACAGAGAGTTGAAACTTACATGACACATACAACACAAGCTCCAATTACGGAGCAACAGAGTTCCGTTAAACAAGCATTTGTGGGTTTACAAATGCTATTCGTCGCCTTTGGTGCATTGGTTTTAGTGCCGTTAATTACCGGATTAGATGCTAATACTGCCTTGCTTACCGCCGGTATCGGTACTTTATTATTCCAACTTTGCACCGGAAAACAAGTCCCAATCTTCTTGGCATCTTCTTTTGCTTTTATTGCGCCGATCCAATACGGTGTTGCTACCTGGGGGATTCCTGTCACCATGGGCGGCTTAGCCTGTGCTGGCTTGGTTTATTTGGCACTGAGTGCTTTAGTTAAATTACGTGGTGCAGCAGCATTGGAACGCATTTTCCCTCCGGTGGTTGTCGGCCCCGTGATTATTATCATCGGTATGGGCTTAGCGCCGGTCGCCGTTGATATGGCACTCGGTAAAAATAGCGCTTATCAATACAATGATGCTGTTTTGGTGTCCATGGTCACCTTAATCACCACCTTGTGTGTGGCTGTATTCTCCAAAGGGTTAATGAAACTTATCCCAATTATGTTCGGTATCACCGTCGGTTATGTTCTGTGCCTTTTCATGGGGCTCATTAATTTCCAACCGGTTTTAGATGCGCCTTGGTTTAGTTTGCCAAACATCACCACACCTGAATTTAAATTGGAAGCCATTTTATATTTACTGCCAATTGCCATTGCACCTGCCGTGGAGCACGTAGGCGGCATTATGGCGATTAGTTCCGTCACTGGCAAAGACTTCATCAAAAAACCGGGCTTACATCGCACTTTATTGGGTGATGGTATTGCAACCAGTGCCGCTTCCTTATTAGGCGGTCCACCAAATACAACCTATGCAGAAGTGACCGGTGCGGTCATGCTCACCCGTAATTTCAATCCCAATATCATGACTTGGGCGGCGGTCTGGGCAATTGCGATTTCCTTCTGTGGAAAAGTCGGTGCCTTTTTATCTACCATCCCAACCATCGTGATGGGCGGTATCATGATGTTGGTATTCGGTTCCATTGCCGTTGTTGGCATGAGCACCTTAATCCGTGCCAAAGTCGATGTCACCGAGGCACGTAACCTTTGCATCATTGCTGTGGTCATGACATTTGGTATCGGTAACATGTTCGTTGATGTCGGCGGCGTGTCCTTAAAAGGAATCAGCCTTTGCGCTGTGGTTGCCATCATTTTGAACTTGGTATTACCTAAAGCAAAAAACGAAGCTGCATAAAACGCATATGTAACAGTCATTAGCGGAAAGGAAAAATATCCGCTAATGACTTTCTAATTTTAAAAATTTCGTTTATTCTTACCGCACTTTATTTCAGCATTTTCGGTATTTGATTTGAGCGAGCCATATTTCCAACTTCCTCTCCCCATTCATCAATTTGATAATGACACCCTGGAAAATTTCTACGCGGAAAACAATCAGCTTCTGCTCAGCTCCCTACAAAAAAACTTTTCCCATCTCAGCCAACCTTTTTTCTATCTTTGGGGTCAGCGTGGTTGCGGGAAAAGCCATCTATTAAAAGCCATTTGTCATCATTACTTAACGCATCAACGCTCTGCCTTATACGTGCCTTTGAATAAAGCACAATATTTCTCTCCGGCAGTACTGGAAAATCTAGAGCAACAAGAATTAGTGTGTTTGGATGATTTACAAGAGGTGATAGGAAATCCGGATTGGGAGCTGGCCATTTTCGATTTAATCAATCGAATCCGAGAAACCGGAAAAACGCTTTTAGTGATCGGCGCGGATCAATCTCCGACCAATTTATCGGTCTATTTACCGGATTTGGCGTCTCGTCTCACATGGGGAGAGGTGTATCAATTAATGCCGTTAAATGATCAACAAAAAATAACGGTATTACAACTGGCGGCACATCAACGCGGTATTGAATTACCTGACGAAACAGCTAATTTTCTCTTCAAACGTTTAGAACGGGATATGAAAACCTTGTTTAATGCGTTAGAAAAACTCGATCAGGCCTCATTACAGGCGCAACGTAAACTAACAATTCCCTTCGTTAAAGAAATTTTATCTTTATAATTGCTGTTACAACCATCTGCGGGTACGTTGGCAGTACGCCATAAATGCATCACCAAAAATATTTCGTAAATTTTCCTCTTCCCGCTTAATTTGAAATTCGGTGATATACCACACAAATAGCATCACACCTAATATGGCTGACAACGAGCCAAGGTAAGCATTCCACGCCAATAAAACAAAGGCTAAGCCTAAATACATTGGATTACGACTGTATTGATAAATTCCATTCGTCACTAATTGTGAGGTTTTTTCGATTTTTAGTGGATCAATCGTGGTTTTAGCGAATAAAAATTGTAAGACGCTCGCCATGCCGATCACGCAACCCATTCCGCCAAGTACAATCACTAACCACAATGAAGATGGAAATTGCCAAACAGGTGGGAGCATTTTCATTAGCAAAGCACAGAAGACAAAAATTAATGGGGGTGGAATAGGGATTTTGCGTTGATTATTCGCCATGATATTCCTCATTGTTAAAAGAAAGGCTTGGTTTTCCCAAGCCTTAAAAACTATAAATTATTTAACCGCACTTG
Source organism: uncultured Aggregatibacter sp. (assembly GCF_901873365.1). Taxonomy (GTDB): domain Bacteria; phylum Pseudomonadota; class Gammaproteobacteria; order Enterobacterales; family Pasteurellaceae; genus Aggregatibacter. The sequence continues at coordinate 35,253 of NZ_CABFLM010000046.1, read as the reverse complement.
AATGAGTTGTAGCTCTAACGGAGTGGCATTTTGTTGAGCTTGTTGATAAGCGCTTTTCGCAGCCTCCTTATCTCCTTTTGCCAACTGAATATCGCCAACTAAGATATTTTTAGCACCATTCCAAGCCTGATCTTTCACTAATTTCAAACTTTCTAACGCCGGATCAAACTGCCCAAGCTGGAATTGCACCGCAGCCAAACGTAATGTACTCACAGAAGATAAAATGTCATCCGTTGATTGCGCCACCGCTTGTTTTAACGCGTCTTCAGCCTGCGTAAAATCTTGTTTTTCAACAGCAATTTTTGCTTTATCTAACAAGGCTAACACCGCGTAGGCAGTTTTCTCATTATTTTTAATGAATTGAGCAAATTGCGCTTCTTGTGCTTGTGGATCTTTTTTATAGTTAAACAACACTTGCTCGTATTCAGCAGAAATATTGTGGATTTTTTGTAGCTGATAAGATTGCCAATAGTTCCAGCCGAATACGCCAACACAGGCAATCACAAAACAAGCAATAATAAACTTATAGTTTTCTTGCCACCACGCCTTAATCGCACTGAGTTCTTGTTCTTCTTCAATGGTATACGCCATGTTTTTTCCTTATTTGAATGTGTTTTGAATGTGATTGATGATGTCGGTTAATGCCACAACCGCTTGTTCGCTGTGTTGCAACAAGTTTTTTACTACTACTTGTTGGTTTTTCACTTCATCTTCGCCGATGACTAAGGCTAACTTCGCACCACTTTTATCGGCTCGTTTAAATTGTTTTTTGAAATTCCCGCCACTGCAGTGTAAAAGCGTACGTAAGTGCGGTAATTCTGAACGAAGTTTTTCCGCCAAATTAAAGGCTGCCACGGTAGTGCCTTCGCCTTGATAAACGATGTAAATATCCACCGCACTTGGCAAGGTAATCTGTGTATTCACTTCCTGTACTAACAGGACCAAACGCTCCAAGCCCATAGCAAAGCCAACGCCACTTGTGGCATGACCGCCTAGCTGTTCAACCAACCCATCGTAACGACCACCGCCACAGACGGTACCTTGTGCGCCTAAAGCGGATGTCACCCACTCAAACACCGTTTTATTGTAATAATCTAAGCCGCGCACCAATTTTTGATTGATTTCGTACTGAATGCCTAAACTATCCAGCAAAGCGCATAATTGCGCAAAATGTTCGCGGGAATCATCGTCAAGATAATCATGTAATTTCGGTGCATCATTTAACACCTCTTGAACACGTTGATCTTTACTGTCCAAAATCCGTAACGGATTGGTGGTTAAACGACGTTTGCTGTCCTCATCTAAAATATCAATGTGATTTTGTAAAAAATCGACTAAGGCTTGACGATAATTTTTACGCGCCTCTAATGAACCGATAGAGTTAAGTTGAAGCGTAACATGCTCAAAAATGCCTAAATCCTTCCATAAACGGGCGGTTAAGGCGATAAGCTCTGCATCAATTTCCGGATTAGGAATCCCGAAAATCTCCACGCCGACCTGATGGAACTGACGGTAACGACCTTTTTGCGGACGCTCATAACGGAACATTGGTCCCATATACCATAAACGTTGTTCTTGGTTGTACAACAAACCGTGCTCGATACCGGCGCGAACACAACCTGCCGTGCCTTCCGGACGCAAAGTCAAACTTTCTTCATCACGGTCATCGAACGTAAACATTTCTTTTTCTACCACATCGGTGACTTCACCGATAGCGCGAGCGAATAACGGCGTGCTTTCTACAATTGGCATACGAATTTCAGCGTAACCATACGCACTTAAAACCGACCGCACTTTATTCTCAACCCATTGCCATAGCGGGGTTTCTGTTGGTAAGCAATCGTTCATACCACGAATTGCCTGAATAGTTTTTGCCACAATAACTTCCTGTGTTTATTAAAAATTAAAGAATACGATTTTTAGGATCTTGCTGCGCAACACGGGCGCGGATTTTTGCTTCTAATTGATTAATCAAATCATCGTTATCAAAACGTTCTTTCTGACGCTCACCGTCAAGATAATAGCCGCTTTTCTTGTTGCCGCCGGTGACACCTAAATCAGACACCAACGCTTCCCCCGGACCATTGACAACACAGCCGATAATTGACACATCCATCGGCGTAATAATATCTTCTAAACGTTGTTCGAGAGCATTCACGGTGCCAATTACATCAAATTCTTGACGGGAGCAGGTTGGGCAAGCAATAAAGTTAATGCCACGAGAACGAATACGGAGTGATTTTAAAATATCAAAGCCCACTTTGATTTCTTCTACAGGATCCGCAGCTAAAGACACCCGCAACGTGTCACCGATCCCTTCAGCCAATAACATCCCTAATCCGATGGCAGATTTCACTGCACCGGCACGCGCACCACCGGCTTCAGTAATGCCTAAATGCAAGGGCTGTTTAATGGCTTTCGCTAGTAAACGATAGGATTCCACCGCCAAATACACATCGGAGGCTTTAACGCTCACTTTAAATTGATCGAAGTTCAAACGATCTAAAATTTCAACATGGCGCAATGCCGATTCCAACAATGCCTGTGGCGTCGGTTCACCGTATTTTTCCTGAATGTCTTTTTCCAGTGAGCCGGCATTCACCCCAATACGAATGGGGATATTTTTATCTTTCGCGCAATCCACTACGGCGCGAATACGATCTTCACGTCCGATATTACCCGGATTGATACGCAAGCAGTCCACACCATATTCAGCGACTTTCAGCGCAATGCGATAATCAAAATGAATATCAGCGACCAATGGCACGCTCACTTGCTGTTTAATTAATTTGAACGCTTCCGCGGCTTCCATGGTTGGCACGGACACCCGTACAATATCGGCACCCACGCGCTCTAACGATTTGATTTGCGCGACCGTGGCTTCAACATCGGTCGTTCTTGTGTTGGTCATAGACTGCACCGCAATCGGTGCATCACCACCGATGGGTACATTTCCTACATAAATTTTCGTGGATTCTCTACGCTGAATTTTTGGCTTTTCTAACATTGTTCGCCCATTATTGAGGTAATTTAAATTTTGCGACACGCCCATCTACTGTTAACGGGAAAGCTTCGCCTTTATATGTAATTTTCACATTTGCCGGCGCACCGATAATCAAAGAATAAGGTTCACCTTCGCTGAAATTGAGGACATCGCCTTGCTTATATTCTTTTTGCACTAACACTTTTCGGTTCTTGTCTTTCACACTGATCCAGCAATTGCCGAGAACTTCAATGAATAAGGCATCTTTTGTTGCAGCTGCAGAAACACTTGAATTTTCTACCGCACTTTGTTGTTGCGGTTGCTGCGCCGTGGTTGTCTCTGCAGTCGGTGCCGGTTTGGTGCCGGTGATCTTATCCATTTCCGCTTGTAATGCATTGGTTGGCACTGGTCGAACAGATTCATTCGCCGATGGCGTTGCTGGGGCGCTTATTGCTGGGCTATCCGCAGTAGAACTTGTTGCGGTAATAACACCGGTAGCATCTTGCGGTTTGTCATTGGATACTGCAGCAGGCGTTGAAGTGGTTGCCATGGTTTGGGTGTAGGCGTTGACTAAATTATCGCGCTCTTCATTGGCATGCTGATGATTTTCCCACCACCACATTCCTGTCATGCCGATCACGACAAGCACCACCAACGCAGTTAAATAACCGACCCAACGATGATGTGATGTGTATTGATTGACAGCATGTGTCGCTCTCGCATTTTTGCCTAAATCATTTTCTTGGTCATGACCAAAATGTACTAAATTTGTCCATTCAGATTCCGGAATGCGTAAAAATTTAGCATAGTTTCGCACATAACCTCGCATGAATGTCGCCGGAATGGCTGCATTCACAAATTGATTTTCTTCAAGACTTTTTAAGATTGATGGGCGTAATGCGATAGCTTCGGCGACCTCTTCCAAAGAAAGGTGTAATGCTTCTCGCGCGATACGAAATTGATCACCGAGTGTTATTTCAGGTGAATCGGTTTGGCATTCTTGTGTGTTCATAAACGAAAGGTTTTTTTACTAAAATTTAACGGGTAAAGTTTAAGGTTGTCAGGCGTCTTTTGCAACTGTTATATAGCGTGATTCTGCACCACGAGAGAATTTGTTAAGCATTTTGGGCGAAAAAATGAAGGCAGAAAATACGCTTGAAAAGAGACAAATGAACAAGTAACAAAAACAGGGGAAAATTTCACCGCACTTTTTCGGTAATTTATCAGGCTATTTTGTGAATTGAGCGAATTTCTTTGCACGTTCTGGTGCGATCTTCTCAAGTGCGGTCAGATTTTCTTGGTAAATTTTCTGATCTTTCGCGGATAAGGCGCAGAGTGCCAAGTTTTCGTAAGTGTCGGCTTGGTGATAATACTGCGGGCTATTTAATGCCTGTGTGAATTGTTTATAGGCCGCCTGATATTCTCCTTGCGCACACAAAAACGCACCGAAATTATTTAAGACATCCCCTTGTGTATCATCCAATTTAATGGCTGTTAAATACGCTTGTTTAGCGTGTTCCACGTCCCCTTGTTGTTGATAAAAATAGGCTAACGCAGCGTGTACCAAAGAGTATTTTGGGGCATAAGAAAGGGCTTTATCTAAATTTAATTTCGCTTGGCTGCCGTTTTGTTGTTGTAAATAACCTAATGCCAGTTCTACACGGGCTTTTGCCGCCGCTTGTTTATCAAAATCGGATGTATCGGAATGGCTGACGCAGGCAGAAAGTAAAAAAGGAAAAATAAAGATCGCAAAACGGTAAAAGATAAACTGAATAGGGCGCATAATTTTTCCTCTCTTACTTATCAACTCATTGAACTTGAACGGCAATCGCCTCGCCAAAACGTTTTTTCTGTGCAGTACGTTTGGTGCGGTCAATGACATCGCCGGCTAATTGCCCGCAGGCGGCATCAATGTCATCGCCACGGGTTTTGCGCACAATCACCGTTAAACCATATTCCATCAAGGTTTTCTGGAAACGGTCAATACGCGTGTTGGAGCTTTTCGCATAAGGGGCTTCCGGGAACGGATTCCATGGAATCAAATTGATTTTACATGGCGTATTTTTTAACACTTCGGCTAATTGATGGGCGTGTTCCACGTGATCATTCACATGATCCAACATGACATATTCGATGGTCACTTTGCCATGGTTGGCGTTGGAAACGCTTAAATAGCGATTCACCGAATCAATCAAGGTTTTGATATTGTATTTTTTGTTTAGTGGCACGATTTCATCACGCAATTCATCGTTTGGTGCATGCAAGGAAATCGCCAACGCCACATCGATCATTTTGCTTAAATTATCAAGCGCCGGCACAACACCGGACGTGGATAATGTCACGCGACGTTTGGATAAACCGTAGGCAAAATCGTCCAACATAATTTCCATCGCCGGCACTACATTCGCTACATTCAGCAACGGTTCACCCATGCCCATCATCACCACATTGGTAATCGGACGAACGCCTGTCACCCCAAAATTGCCGATGATTTTCGATGCGCGCCACACTTGCCCAATAATTTCCGACACCGTTAAATTACGGTTGAAGCCTTGTTGCGCGGTAGAACAAAAAGTACAAGCCAATGCGCAACCAACCTGTGAAGAAACGCATAACGTGGCGCGATCTGCTTCCGGAATGTACACGGTTTCCACTTGCTGATCGCCGACCTGCATCGCCCATTTAATGGTGCCATCGGCAGAACGCTGTTCCACTGCCACTTCTGGGGCTTTAATTTCTGCCACGGACTTTAATTTTTCCCGTAACTTTTTGTTTAAATTGGTCATATTGTCGAAATTGTCTTCACCAAAATGGTAAATCCATTTCACCAACTGATCGGCACGGAACGGTTTTTCACCTAATTCGGCAAAAAATTCACGCATCTGCGCACGAGTTAAATTCATTAAATTGACTTTTTTTGCCGGTTCGGCAACAGCTTGCACTGATACTGTTTGTTCTGACATGGAGCCTCGTTATTACACATTACGGCGGATACCGAAATTTCTTGGTTATATTTTAAACAATAGAAAAAATAAGGGTGCGATTGTACTGATTTCGGTTTCATTAATCTAGCGATTTTGTATGCGCCATATAAACGCTCAGAAAAATGACCGCACTTTTACGCATGATCAAGCTAGGCATTATCAATGGCAAAAGAGATCACCTCTTTAATGTGTTCTGCGCCCATGGCAATCATCAGTAAGCGATCCACACCTAATGCAACACCGGAACAATTCGGAATGCCTGCCTGCAAGGCGGATAATAAGCGCGTATCAATGGCGCGCACAGGTAACCCCATTTTTTCTCGTTGCAGATTATCTTGCTGAAAGCGTCTTAATTGTTCACGCGCGTCAGACAATTCGTGGAAACCGTTAGCAAGTTCCAATCCTTTATAGTAAAACTCAAAGCGTTCTGCCACGCGCAAATCTTCCGAACTGATTTGCGCTAAAGCCGCCTGACTTGCCGGAAAATGATACACCACGACAGGCGCTTCCTGCCCAATTTGCGGCTCTACGACTGCACTAAATAAAAATTGCAGCAAGGTGTCGCGACTTTCATTTTCTGCGCCCATTAACTGGTATTTTTGGGCTTTTTCCACCAATTCGGAGAGATCAGCTGATAACGGATCCAAGCCAACATATTGTTGGAAAGCAAATTGATAACTCATGCTTTCTGCCGGCGGACATTCCAAAATTTGTTGTAATAAATCATCCACCTCATTAATTAAGCGATACATATCAAAGTGCGGTCGATACCATTCCAGCATGGTAAATTCAGGGTTGTGTCGATTGCCCGCCTCTTCATTGCGGAACACTTTGCCGATTTGAAATATCGGACCGCTGCCTGCCGCCAGCAAGCGTTTCATGTGATATTCCGGGCTGGTGGAAAGCCACAGAGTTTTTGACTGCTCACCAAACGGTGAAATAAATTCTGTACTGAAGGTGGCGAGATGCACATCGGTCACCCCAAATTCGCTCAACACCGGCGTTTCCACTTCCAATAAACCACGATCGGTAAAAAATCGGCGAATTTCTTCAATTAATTTTGCGCGAGTTAGCAAATTTTTAATGGAGGCGCTAGGTTGCCATTGAGTTTGTTCAAACATCGGTATCCCTTTATTAAAGATAATTGCGAAAGCGTGATTGCGCATTTTAAAGCAAGTGAATCAAAATGCATAAACGAATCCTTTTTTCACCGCACTTTTATTGGTCTTTAGTTAAATCTTTGTTAATTACTTGTTATTTTAAAGACAAAAGATGAACAATTCGCGTCGTGCGTTAACTTTTTTGAGGTGGATCACAAAATTGTAACAAAGTTGAGAAAAAAGATTTTCATCATAAAAAATAATGGCAAAATGACCTTACCCTAACAGCGCCAAAGAGCTATTTGGTGTTTTTATTATTGTCATTTCTTTACTTGGAGGAATATCGTGCAAACTGTGAATGTTGATATCGCCATTGTTGGCGCCGGTGGCGGTGGTTTACGGGCGGCGATTGCTGCAGCGCAAGCTAATCCCAACCTTAAAATTGCGTTAGTCTCAAAAGTTTATCCAATGCGTAGCCACACGGTTGCGGCAGAAGGGGGGGCAGCGGCGGTCATTAAAGAGGAAGACTCTTATGACAAACACTTTCAGGACACCGTCGCAGGTGGTGACTGGCTTTGTGAACAAGACGTTGTCGAATATTTCGTGGAGCACTCACCGGTAGAAATGACCCAGCTTGAACGTTGGGGATGTCCTTGGAGTCGTAAGGCTGATGGTGACGTAAACGTACGCCGTTTCGGTGGCATGAAAATCGAACGGACTTGGTTCGCTGCCGATAAAACCGGTTTCCACTTATTGCATACGCTCTTCCAAACTTCTATTCAATACCCGCAAATTGTACGTTTCGATGAACACTTCGTTCTTGATATTTTAGTGGATGATGGTCATGCTCGCGGTATGGTTGCCATGAACATGATGGAAGGTTCTTTAGTTCAAATTAATGCTAATGCTGTTGTGATCGCCACAGGTGGTGGTTGCCGCGCTTTCCGTTTCAATACGAATGGGGGCATTGTAACCGGAGACGGTTTATCAATGGCGTATCGCCATGGTGTGCCATTGCGCGACATGGAATTCGTGCAATATCACCCAACCGGCTTGCCGAATACCGGTATTTTAATGACCGAAGGTTGTCGTGGTGAGGGTGGTATTTTAGTCAATAAAGACGGCTATCGCTATTTACAAGACTACGGTTTGGGACCGGAAACGCCAATCGGTAAACCACAAAACAAATACATGGAATTAGGCCCGCGCGATAAAGTATCCCAAGCGTTCTGGCAAGAATGGCGCAAAGGCAATACCTTAAAAACTGCCAAAGGTGTGGATGTGGTGCATTTGGATTTACGTCATCTCGGTGAACAATATTTACATGAACGTTTACCATTCATTTGCGAACTCGCGAAAGCCTATGAAGGTGTGGATCCGGTGAAAGCGCCAATTCCTGTGCGTCCGGTCGTACACTACACCATGGGCGGTATCGAAGTGGACTTCAACAGCGAAACCCGAATTAAAGGCTTATTTGCCGTAGGTGAATGTGCTTCTTCCGGTTTACATGGTGCGAACCGTTTAGGTTCTAACTCCTTAGCCGAATTAGTGGTGTTAGGTCGCGTTGCCGGTGAATATGCGGCGCAACGTGCCGTCGAAGCCAAATCAGGCAACCAAAATGCGATTGATGCACAAGCGCAAGATGTCGTTAAACGCTTAAATGACTTATTCGCTCAAGAAGGCACGGAATCTTGGTCTGAAATTCGTGATGAAATGGGTCAAGCCATGGAAGAAGGCTGCGGCATCTATCGTACGCAAGAAAGTATGCAACAAGCCGTTGATAAAATTGCCGAACTCAAAGAACGTTATAAACGTATTCATGTTTCCGACCGTTCCAGCGTATTTAATACCAACTTATTATACACCGTTGAATTGGGGTACATTTTAGATGTGGCACAATCTATTGCGAACTCTGCGATTGAACGTAAAGAGTCTCGTGGTGCGCACCAACGTTTGGATTACACTGAGCGTGATGATGTGAACTACTTGAAACATACATTGGCGTTCTATAACGAAAACGGTGCACCACGCATTGAATACAGCCCAGTGAAAATCACTAAATCACAACCGGCAAAACGTGTTTATGGTGCAGAAGCAGAAGCAGCAGAAGCCGCCGCGAAGGCAAAAGAACAAGCGGGTAAGGAGTAATTATATGGCCGAACAATCAATCATGAACGTTGAAATTCTACGTTACAATCCGGAAGTTGACAAAGAGCCACACTTGAAAACTTATCAAGTGCCTTATGACAGCCAAACATCCTTACTTGATGCGTTAGGTTACATTAAAGATAAGCTTGAACCGGAACTTTCTTATCGCTGGTCATGCCGTATGGCGATCTGTGGTTCTTGCGGCATGATGGTAAATAACATTCCAAAATTGGCATGTAAAACCTTCTTGCGTGACTACAGTGGTCATATGCGCATTGAAGCTCTAGCAAACTTCCCGATTGAACGCGACTTAATCGTGGACTTAAGCCATTTCATCGAAAGCTTAGAAGCTATCAAACCTTATGTGATCGGCAACCAAGCGCCTGAGTTAGACGGCAAACCACATCCGTCTAAAGAATTAGCGAAAAGTCGCACTAAACAAACGCCGGCACAATTGGAAAAATACCGCCAATTCTCGATGTGTATCAACTGTGGTTTATGTTATGCCGCTTGCCCACAATTCGGTTTAAACCCAGAATTCGTTGGCCCGGCCGTATTAACTTTAGGTCATCGTTATAACTTAGATAACCGCGATCATGGTAAAGCAGAACGGATGAAAATCATGAATGGTGAAAATGGCGTTTGGTCTTGTACCTTCGTAGGTGCCTGTTCCGAAGTGTGTCCAAAACACGTGGGCCCGGCCACCGCCATTAACCAAGGCAAATTAGAAAGCGCCAAAGATTACCTCATTTCCATGCTTAAACCGAAGGCGTAAGGGGAAAGATTATGACTACAACAGTAAGTAAACGTAAAAAATACGTTCGTGAAATTACGCCGACTTGGTGGAAAAGTTGGGATTTTTACAAATTCTATATGCTACGTGAAGCCACAGCGGTGCCAACGGTTTGGTTCAGCTTAGTATTGCTTTATGGCGTGATTTGTTTAGGCAAAGCGGACGGATTTGTGATGAATTTCATCCCATTCTTACAAAATCCAATCGTTGTTATTCTTAACATCATTTCATTAGCGGCTTTATTGCTCCATGCTGTCACATTATTTGATATGACAGGCGAAGTGATGTCAGGTACCACCGGTTTGCCGTCAAAACTCATTAAAAATGCTTTACGTGGCGCATTTGTCGCCGTTACCGTATTGGCTTTAGTGTTAGTCTTTATCTAGGGGGAAGTCATGGTTAATCAAAATCCAAAACGTTCAAACGAACCACCTGTCTGGTTAATGTTCAGTGCGGGTGGCATGGTAAGTGCTTTGGCTTTCCCGGTGTTAATTCTTATTCTCGGCTTCCTATTGCCTTTCGGTATCGTTAGTCCGGAGAATATCATTGCCTTTGCACATCATTGGTTGGGTAAATTAATTATTTTAGCTCTCACCATTTTTCCAATGTGGGGAGGGTTACACCGCGTTCATCACGGTATGCATGATATTAAGGTTCATGTACCGGCTGGCGGATTTATTTTCTACGGCTTGGCGACACTTTATAGCGTCATCGTGCTATTTGCCGTGTTCAACTTATAATGTCTCATCCTTAATAAAAAACTCCCGCCATCGGGAGTTTTTTGTTTCTACCTATTTTACAGCACTACATAAAGTCAAAGGCTATCTTGATTAAGTGAATGGGTGATAAAAGCGATCTGTCCAAATTTTGAAATTCAGATCAAAGTGCGGTCATTTTTAAATCTAAAATAGAGTAGTGTGTCAGTTTCTTTCTCTCCTTGTGTTTATTTCATCACTTTGAATATCTCACATTTACCTACTATTAGGTAATATATCGCCTTTTTAAATCCGATATAATTAGTCAGGTATTTTACTTAAATCGTAAAATCTCAATGTGTCTGACACAAATTATTAAGTTATCAATATTTTATTTTCTCAAGGAGTGATCAAATGGGACAGTACAAAAAGTTCTGGTACCTGTTAGTCGCCGTATTAATAGGGGCATTCTCTATTCTCGGTTACTACGGATTTGAAATCTACCGTGAAGCGCCACCGATTCCAAAACAATATGTGACGGAAAAAGGCGAACCGGTGATTACACATGACGATATTTTACACGGGCAAACCGCATGGCAAACCACCGGTGGTATGCAATTAGGTTCTGTTTGGGGCCATGGTGCCTACCAAGCACCGGACTGGACCGCTGACTGGTTACATCGCGAGTTAACCAACTGGTTAGATATTGTTGCAAATCAAGAGTATGGTAAAAACTTCGCCGATTTAAATGATGATCAACAAACCCTCTTAAAAAACCGTTTAACTAAAGAATATCGCGGCAGTAAAGTTGACGAAAACGGCACCGTTGTGCTTTCCGCTAATCGTTTAGCCGCCATGGATAAAACGGCGCAATACTATATTTCTTTATATGGTGATGATCCTGCGAGCAAAGTAACGCGTGAACACTTCGCTATGAAAGACAATACGTTGCCGAGCTTAGAAGCGCGTAAAGATTTAGCGAAATTCTTCTTCTGGACAGCATGGACAGCTTCTGCAGAACGTCCGAATACCCATGCCACTTACACTAACAACTGGCCGCATGAGCCGTTAATCAATAACGTGCCGACACCGGAAAACGTCATTTGGTCTATCGCCAGTATCGTGTTCCTCATTGCCGGTATCGGTTTTGTGGTGTGGATTTGGTCATTTAAACGTCGTGAAGATGAAAAAGATCCTGTTGCACCGGAAGTTGACCCGCTAACCAAATTGCAATTAACGCCATCACAAAAAGCCTTAGGTAAATATTTGTTTACCGTACTTGCGCTTTTCTTCGTACAAGTGAATTTAGGGGCGATTGTGGCGCACTATACGGTTGAAGGTCAGGAATTCTATGGTTTAGATATTTCCCAATATCTTCCATACTCCTTGGTGCGTACTTGGCACATTCAAGCGGCGTTATTCTGGATCGCCATGGCATTCTTGGCTGGTGGTTTATTCCTTGCACCGATTATCAACGGCGGTAAAGATCCGAAATACCAAAAACTTGGCGTAGATGTTCTCTTCTGGGCATTGGTTGTCTTAGTCGTAGGCTCCTTCACCGGTAGCTATTTGGCCATTGCGCACATCATCCCTGAAGAATGGAGCTTCTTGTTCGGTCACCAAGGTTATGAATTCATCGACTTAGGTCGTTTCTGGCAAGCGGTAAAATTCGCAGGTATCTTATTCTGGTTAGTCTTAATGCTTCGCGGTACCGTGAATGCGTTCAAACAACCGGGCGACAAAAACTTACTCGCCTTGTTCTTCGCTTCCGTCATTGCAATCGGCTTATTCTATGGCCCTGCATTATTCTACGGTGAGCACACTCACATTTCTGTGATGGAATACTGGCGTTGGTGGGTAGTTCACCTATGGGTAGAAGGCTTCTTCGAAGTATTCTCTGTAGCGGCGCTCTCATTCATCTTCGTAAGTTTAGGGTTAGTTTCACGTCGTACTGCGACTGTGGCAACCATTACTGAAGCGGCATTATTCTTAATCGGCGGTATTCCTGGTACGTTCCACCACTTATACTTCGCCGGTGCAACCACACCAATTATCGCAGTAGGTGCGTCATTCTCAGCACTTGAAGTGGTTCCATTAGTGTTATTAGGTCATGAAGCTTGGGAACACTGGGCAATGCAACAAAAAACACCTTGGATGGAACGCTTAAAATGGCCTCTTTACTGCTTCGTTGCAGTGGCATTCTGGAACATGTTAGGTGCAGGTGTGTTTGGTTTCTTAATCAACCCACCAATTTCGCTTTACTATATCCAAGGCTTGAACACTACAGCTGTTCATGCACACGCTGCATTATTCGGGGTGTATGGTTTCTTAGCATTAGGCTTCGTATTCTTAATCGCACGTTACTTACGTCCAAACACACCATTCAACGACAAATTGATGAAATGGGGCTTCTGGTTGCTTAACAGCGGTTTGATCTTAATGATCGTCTCCAGCCTATTACCAATCGGTATCATTCAAGGTTACGCAAGTATCTCTGAAGGCTTATGGTATGCCCGTAGTGAAGAATTCATGCAACAACCGTTATTCGACACCTTACGCTGGGTGCGTTTAGTGGGTGATGTCATATTCATCTTTGGTGCGCTTGCATTCTTCTGGCAAATTTTCACCATGGTTTTCTTCAAACCAAAACGCATTGCTAACTAATCAACAAAAAGAAAGTTTGGCAATAAACAAAGACCGATAGTTTTCACGCTATCGGTCTTTTATTTACCCCCTCGTAGCGTGCAACACGTTGCACGCTACACTTTATGATTTTCTGGTAGCGTGCATCTTGATGCACGACCAAGCCACGCACAGAACGAAATAAAGTGCAGTGATTTTGGCGAGTGTTTTTTCAAATAACGTATTATCAACCGTTAAGAGTGTTGTTCATTTCGTGCAACAAGTTGCACGCTACGATTCAACTATAAACAAAGACCGAGAGTTTTTACGCTATCGGTCTTTTGTTATCGAGGAAATACGGTCAAAAATGACCGCACTTTCATTAAAGATTCCGCAATTTATTAGAATAGAGTACGAGGCAAAGCGCAATCACCATAATCAAAATTGCCCCGGCAAATAAGATGGTATCAACGGAGCTTTCATGGTTGACGATAATCAAGCGCAACATCGCTGTTATCCCAGCGTAAATAAAATAGCGCAGTGGGAAATGATAGCCGCTTTTAAAATATTGCACGATTAAGCCGATAAATCCGAAATACAGGAAAAACATAACCGCTCGTTCCGCAACGTCATAAGGTACTACGCTGGAGGTGTTTAACACCATCATCGCCAGTGAATACGTGATTTTAACCAGCGCGATGATCAATACCACAGCTAAGGCAATTAATGCACTGCTGAGCACGATTTTGAGGATACCAGTAACAACTTTAGGTAATTTTTCTAAGGATTGAGATTCTTCCATAATAGACTTCCTAATGAAATGAAGTGAGTAAAAATGCCGCATTCTAATGCAAGATGAAGAGAGGGTAAATAGTTGTTGTAAAGGCTTCCTAAAAATAAACCTGTCTCCTTTCGTTTACGCTGCGTGAAAAGCGCACTACAATAATCGTTTAACCTCTCTTCTTTTTTTAAGGAATCTCATGCGCTACATTCTCATCGCATTATTTTTGTGGAGCAGTTCTTTTGTCGCCGGTAAATACACCTACACCATGTTGGATCCGGTGTTGATGGTGCAATTGCGTTTGTTGATTGCCACCATAATTGTGCTGCCGATGTTTATGCGTGTTTGGAAGCGCATTCCTAAAGGCTTACGTCCACAAGTGTGGTGGTTGGGATTATTAAATTATCCGGTGATCTTTCTATTGCAATTTATTGGTTTAAGCCACACTTCGGCATCCAGTGCTTCAACGATGTTAGGGTTAGAGCCCTTCTTGGTGGTGCTGATCGGGCATTTTTTCTTTGGCGACAAAGCCCAAACCCATCACTGGATCTTTGGTCTAGTGGCGTTTCTTGGGGTCGCATTGTTAATTTATGGCGGTGAAGAAACGGGCAATATCAGCCTGTTTGGCTGTAGCTTGGTGCTGATTGCCGGGGTTGTTTTTGCTTCGTGTTTGCGTTGGACGCAAAAAGTCATCGTACAACTTACGGCGCAAGTTTACACCACCAGTAGCATTGTGTTTGGCACGATAACTTGCCTTCCTTTCACCCTTTGGCTGACGGAAAGCTGGCAAATTCATTGGAATTGGCAAGGCATCGCAGGGTTACTTTATATTGGCGTTGGTTGTAGCTGGTTGGCGTATTATTTATGGAATAAGGGAATTAATAGCGTCGATTCTAATTTAGCAGGCATTTTGGTTTCACTCGAACCGGTATTTGCGATTTTGTTGGCGGTATTACTGTTAGGTGAGCATATTAGCCCACTATCTTGGTTGGGGATTTTGGCGGTTATTGCGACCACATTAATTTCCAGTGTGTATCCGCGTTTAATTCGGCGAGCGAGTTAAAAACGCGGTAAAAATAAACCGCACTTGAGAGTCTCTTCAAAGTGCGGTTTATTTTTAAGCGATTCTGCCTAGAGGGCATTAGTATTTGACGACATGGCCGTAGCCTTCAAGAATGGCTTTTATGTGTTCAAGCGATTCTTTTGTTGGGGGTTTTACGTCTTCCAATTCATATTTTTCCCCCATTGCTGCCCATTTATGTGCGCCAAGGCGGTGATAAGGAAGGAGTTCTACTTTTTCAATGTTTGTCATACCTTCGATAAATTGACCGAGTAAATGTACGTCATGGTCAGAATCTGTATAGCCCGGCACGACCACATAGCGAATCCAAACCGGTTGGTTACGTTTTTGCAAATATTTGGCAAATTCAAGCGTGCGTTTGTTCGGTACGCCAATAAGATTTTGATGCACTTGATCGTTGAGTTCTTTCAAATCAAGCAAAACCAGATCCGTCACATCAATGAGTTCATCAATCACATGATCGTAATGACGCACAAAACCGTTAGTGTCTAAGCAGGTGCTGATGCCTTCTTTTTTACAGGCTTGGAACCAATCACGCACGAACTCTGCTTGCAAAATCGCTTCACCGCCGGATGCGGTCACACCGCCGCCTGAAGCATTCATAAAATGACGATAGCTGACCACTTCTTTCATCAGTTCTTCCACCGTAATTTCTTTGCCACCATGGACATCCCAAGTATCGCGGTTGTGGCAATACTTACAGCGCATTAAGCAGCCTTGCAAAAACAGAATAAAACGAATGCCCGGGCCGTCAACGGTGCCACAGGATTCATAAGAGTGGATTCTTCCTACAACTGACATGTATTCCTCAATAATTCGTCATGTTATTCGTTAAAAGTGCGGTCGTTTTTGTAAATATTTTTAATGACCTAGCTATGTTTACAAAATTGGGATATCCCTAAAAAAATCAGACCGCTTACCTTACGGCAAGCGGCTGAAATATTAACACAGTTTTATCACCAAATTACATGGATTGTGTGAATGTACGGGTGATAACGTCTTGTTGTTGTTCTTTGGTTAACGAGTTGAAACGTACGGCATAACCGGAAACACGAATGGTTAATTGCGGATATTTTTCCGGATTTTCCATCGCATCTAACAACATCTCACGGTTCATCACGTTAACGTTCAAGTGTTGACCGCCTTCCACTTCCGCTTCGTGGTGGAAGTAACCGTCCATTAAACCGGCAAGATTGCGTTTTTGTGCTTCGTATTCCTTACCTAACGCATTTGGTACGATAGAGAAGGTATAAGAAATACCGTCTTTTGCGTAAGCAAATGGTAATTTAGCCACAGACGTTAAAGACGCTACCGCACCTTTTTGGTCACGACCGTGCATTGGGTTTGCACCCGGTCCGAATGGTGCGCCAGAACGACGACCGTCCGGTGTATTACCTGTTTTCTTACCATAGACCACGTTAGAAGTAATAGTAAGCACAGATTGTGTCGGAGTTGCGTTGCGGTAAGTTTTGTGGGTTTGAATTTTCTTCATGAAACGTTCAACTAAGTCACAGGCGATGTCATCCACACGGGAATCATTGTTACCGAATTGCGGATATTCGCCTTCGATTTCGAAGTCAATAGCGACATTAGATGCCACAACCTTGCCCTCTTTATCTTTGATATCGCCACGAATTGGTTTGACTTTCGCGTATTTGATTGCGGCTAAAGAGTCGGCAGCAACAGAAAGTCCTGCGATACCGCAAGCCATAGTGCGGTAAACATCACGATCATGGAATGCCATTAATGCGGCTTCATAAGCATATTTGTCATGCATGAAGTGGATGATGTTCAAGGCGGTTACATATTGTGTTGCCAACCAATCCATGAAGCTGTCCATGCGGGTCATTACGGTGTCGAAATCAAGCACTTCATCTTTGATTGGCTCAGTTTTCGGACCGACTTGCATACCGTTTTTCTCATCGATGCCACCGTTGATTGCGTATAGCAAAGTTTTTGCCAAGTTCGCACGGGCACCAAAGAATTGCATTTGTTTACCCACTACCATTGGGGATACACAACAAGCAATCGCATAGTCATCGCTGTTGAAATCCGGACGCATTAAGTCATCGTTTTCGTACTGTACTGAGGAAGTATCAATAGACACTTTGGCACAGTAACGTTTGAATGCTTCAGGTAATTTTTCAGACCAAAGGATAGTTAAGTTTGGTTCCGGAGATGGGCCCATAGTGTAAAGGGTGTGTAAAATACGGAAGCTGTTTTTGGTCACTAATGTACGACCGTCTAAGCCCATACCGCCTAGGGTTTCGGTTGCCCACATTGGGTCACCGGAGAATAATTGATCGTATTCAGGTGTACGTAAGAAACGCACCATACGAAGTTTCATGACTAAGTGGTCGATTAATTCTTGTGCTTCTTGTTCGGTAATTTTGCCGTTTTTCAAATCACGTTCGATATAAATATCTAAGAAGGAAGAAATACGACCGAAAGACATTGCCGCACCGTTTTGTGATTTCACGGCGGCTAAGTAAGCAAAGTAAGTCCATTGAACCGCTTCTTGTGCGTTAGTCGCCGGGTTAGAAATATCGAAACCATAAGAGGCAGCCATTTCTTTCATTTTGCCTAATGCACGATGTTGTTCGGCAATTTCTTCACGCAATTGAATAGTGGCCTGAATATCTTCGCCACGTTCTAATTTAGGTTGAAGTGAGTCGAATTGTTTTTTCTTATCGGCCATTAAATAGTCGATACCATAAACGGCTAAACGACGATAGTCACCGATAATACGACCACGACCGTAAGCATCCGGTAAGCCGGTTAACACACCTGATTTACGGCAACGAAGAATATCCGGTGTATAAACATCGAACACACCTTGGTTATGGGTTTTACGATATTCGGTGAAAATATGTTCTACTTCAGGATCTAATTGACGGCCATAAACTTCACAAGAGCCTTTAACCATTTTGATACCACCGTATGGCATAATGGCACGTTTTAATGGCGCATCAGTTTGAAGACCAACGATTTTTTCTAATTCTTTGTTGATATAGCCAGGTTTGTGAGAAGTGATGGTTGAGGGGTTGTCTGTGTCAAAATCTAACGGCTCGTGCGTTTTGTTTTCGATTTTGATGCCTTCCATGACTTTATCCCACAAGGCAGTTGTTGCAGGGGTTGCATCAGCTAAGAAAGATTCGTCACCTTCATACGGTGTATAGTTTTTTTGGATAAAGTCACGCACGTTGACTTCATTTTGCCAATCACCACCGACAAAACCTTCCCAAGCCTTTTGTTGAGCTTCTGTTAATTGAGTCATAACATTCCTCTTTTAGATTATTGATAAAAATAAACCTGTTGAGGAAGGAAACGAACGACTTAGGTTTCCTTCCTTTTTGTGAACCGATTAATGAGGTCGGTTGATGGACCATAAGGCTAATCCAATACAACAACCACCACCAACAATGTTCCCCAATGTCACCGGAATCAAATTCTTCACCACAAAATGATAAAGATCTAAATCCGCAAACTGTTGAGGATCGATATTAATTGCTTGCCAAAATTCCGAGGCGCTAAAGTGTGCCGTCATGATACCCATTGGGATCATAAACATATTTGCCACACTGTGCTCGAATCCTGACGCAACAAACAAAGCAATAGGTAAAATCATAATAAATGCTTTATCTGTCAATGTTTTTCCTGCGTAGCTCATCCAAATGGCAGTACATACCATTACATTACACAAAATCCCCAAATAAAAAGCTTCAAACCATGTGTGGTGAATTTTATGTTGAGCGGTCGCTAAAATGGTGAGTCCCCACTGCCCATTGGCAGCCATTGTCTGACCTGCAAACCAAATAAGAAAAACAATAAAAAGTGCGCCGACGAAATTGCCGAAATAAACCACAATCCAATTTCGCAGCATTTGAAAAGTACTAATTCGTCCGCTTGCACGGGCGACAGTTGTCATGGTTGATGAGGTGAATAATTCAGAGCCGCAAACCACGACCATAATTACGCCAAGAGAGAATACAATTCCGCCGACCAGTTTGGTTAACCCCCACGAAGCACCGACATTTCCTGTTTGTGTTGTGGTGTAAAAAACAAACGCTAAAGCAATAAACGCACCCGCCGGAATGGCAGAGAAAAAGGATAAAATCTGTTTCTTAGTGGCCTTATAAACGCCGACATCCTCGCCAATTTGGCTCATTTCCGCCGGAGAGACCATACACGTTGTTTTGGACGTTTCGGTATTCATTTCAGAATTCCCTTTCATTATTTGACCCCTAAATATCGCCGTTCACAACGCTGTATTACAAGAAAAGACCTAGAAACTTAAAAAAATTTGAAAATTTATAATTTTTGTTAATTATATTTTCTTTCCCCCGTAAAGTAAAAATATTTCTCCTTTTTAATGCAAAAATATTGTTCCTTGTCAATAATTAGATCGGTGTAATAAAAAACCTTTCTCGACAACATCAAAGATGGCCTGATAAATTGCTATTTTAGCGGTTTTCTGTTAAAAAGTGCGGTCACAAAACGCAATATTTTTTAAGGAGAAAATCATGGCAGCAGAAACCATTTTCAGCAAAATTATCCGCAAAGAAATTCCTGCGAATATCGTGTATCAAGATGAACTTGTTACCGCCTTTCGCGATATTGCACCGCAAGCCAAAACCCATATTTTAATCATTCCAAACAAACTCATTCCAACCGTAAACGATGTGACCGAACAAGATGAAGTGACCTTAGGTCGTCTGTTCACGGTTGCCGCCAAACTCGCCACACAAGAAGGCATTGCGCAAGACGGTTATCGTTTGATTGTCAACTGCAACAAACACGGCGGACAAGAAGTGTTCCATTTACATATGCATCTCGTTGGCGGTGAGCCTTTAGGAAAAATGTTGGATAAATAATGAAAAAGTCTATTTCTCTTTTTTTTGTGACCGCACTTTTAGCGGGATGTAGCGCAAAGGTGCCGACCTTATTAAACACGCAAAGCCCGATTTTAAACATTGAAGCTCCGGCCTCAGAAAGGGTGGAAGCCTGTGTTGAGCGTGACAGTGCTTGGGTCAAAAATAAAACCGAACAGCCGGTCAACTTGGCTTATCGCTTGTTTTGGTATGACAAACACGGCGTGACCGTGACGGCTGAAGAGCCTGCTATTTGGCATAGATTGGCGTTGCAACCGCTGCAAAAACAACCG
The DNA here is from genome assembly GCF_901873365.1 of uncultured Aggregatibacter sp. GTDB lineage: Bacteria > Pseudomonadota > Gammaproteobacteria > Enterobacterales > Pasteurellaceae > Aggregatibacter. The sequence goes on along the minus strand of NZ_CABFLM010000046.1, from coordinate 14,902 downwards.
CTCACATTGGCTCGACCAACGGCGGATAGCGTCAATTACCGCTTATATCTTCGCTTGAACTAAAATGTCTACACTATTTATTGACTTAGCCGGTTACGAGCTGGAACAAGAAGAAATTGAATTATTGGAACACCCGCTCGTGGCGGGATTGATCCTCTTTACGCGTAATTTTCACGACCGTGCGCAATTACAAGCATTGATTCAATCTGTGCGACAAAAGGTGAAAAAAACCTTGTTGATTACAGTGGATCAAGAAGGTGGCAGAGTACAGCGTTTTCGTGACGGCTTCACCCAACTTCCTGCAATGCAGGCGTTTTCCGCACTGATTGAAGATCCTATTGAACAACGGAAGATGGCATTTGAAGCCGGCTGGCAAATGGCAGCAGAAATGACCGCACTTGATATCGATTTGAGCTTTGCGCCGGTGTTGGATCTTGGGCATCAATGTAAAGCCATCGGCGATCGCAGTTTTGGTTGCGAGATAAAAAGTGCGGTGGATTTGGCCGGCAATTTTATTCGCGGTATGCATCAAGCTGGCATGGCTGCAACGGGAAAACACTTTCCGGGACATGGTCATGTGATTGCCGATTCTCATTTGGAAACGCCTTATGACGATCGCAGTCAGGATACTATTTTCAGTCATGATATTCAGCCGTTCCAGCAACTTATCGAACAAAATCTGCTGCAAGCCATCATGCCGGCACATGTGATTTATTCGCAATGTGACAACCAACCGGCAAGCGGCTCCAAATATTGGTTACAAGACATTTTGCGTGCCCAACTGAATTTCAACGGCGCTATTTTCTCTGATGATCTCGGCATGAAAGGGGCGGGATTCATGGGGGATTTTGTGGCGCGTAGCGAACAAGCCTTAAATGCCGGTTGTGATCTGTTGTTGCTTTGTAATGAACGGGACGGGGTGATTCAAGTGTTGGATAACCTAAAACTCTCAGAAAAACAATCGTGCTTCTTGTTGCGTCAACAACGCTTACAAAGTCTCTTCAAACGCAAAAACCTTACTTGGGCTGAATTAGAGCGTGCTCCCCGTTGGTTGGAAAACCGTCAAAAACTGACCGCACTTCAACAACAATGGCTGGCAGCGAAAAACTAATATGATTCAGTGCGAACACTATCAACGAGGCGATTGTCGTTCTTGTCAATGGTTGGAATTGCCCTATACCGTTCAACTGGAACAGAAAATGGCACATTTGCAACAGCAGTTGCAGGGTTTAGAAATGTCTCATTTGATTTGGTTTGCCCCCTTTCAATCAGCCCAAGAAGGGTTTCGCAACAAAGCCAAAATGGTTGTCAGTGGTGTCGTCGAACGCCCCATTTTGGGGATTCTACCGGATCCGCAAGATCCGCAAAGTGCGGTGGATTTATGCGATTGCCCACTTTATCCAAAACGTTTTCAAGCTATCTTTCCTCTTCTTAAAGATTTCATCGCACGCGCAGGCCTTGTGCCGTATAACGTGGCAAAGCAAAAAGGCGAATTGAAACATCTTTTATTGACAGAAAGCCAACACAGCCACCAACTCATGTTGCGCTTTGTGTTACGTTCGGAAGCCAAATTGCCGTTGATTCAACGAGAATTGGCGGGTTTACGTCAGAAATTGCCAAAACTTACCGTCATTAGCGTCAATATCCAACCGCAAAATGCCGCGATTCTCGAGGGAGAAAAAGAGATTTTCCTGACGGAGCAACACACGTTGCCTGAGACCTTTAACGGCATTCCACTTTTTATTCGCCCTCAGGGGTTCTTTCAAACCAACCCGCAGGTTGCTGAAGGGTTATACGGCATGGCACAACAATGGGTAAAAGATCTGCCTATTCGTCAACTTTGGGATTTGTTCTGTGGTGTGGGCGGTTTCGGGCTACATTGCTTGAAAGCGTTGCAACAGCAAAATCAGCAAAAAACCATTCGCCTCACCGGCATTGAAATTTCCACCTCAGCTATCGCCGCCGCGAAATTATCGGCACAGCAACTCAGATTGGAAAAGCAAGTTCATTTTCAATCCTTAGATGCGGCAAATTTTGCCTTGGCTCAAGCAGACAAACCTGATTTGGTTATCGTCAACCCGCCCCGTCGTGGTATAGGCAAGAAACTCGCCGAATTTCTCAATGAAATGCGACCGCACTTTATTTTGTATTCCAGCTGTAACGCCGAAACCATGGGTAAAGACTTGCGATCTTTGACCCATTATCAACTGGAAAAAATTCAACTGTTCGATATGTTTCCACATACCGCGCATTATGAAGTGTTGGTGTTGTTGCGATTAGCCGTGTGAGGCCGAATTTTTATATTCAGCGAGCAAGCGTTGGATGAGTTTTGTATTTGCCGGCGGAAATTGTTCCATATCCAATTCCTCTTGTTCCAGCCAAAAACCTTCTTGTCCTTCACGGCCAAAAGGTTCGCCTAGCCATTCATCCACTAAGTAGAAATAAAAATTCAGAATTTTTGTTGGATATTCAAAGGTAAAACGTTCAAACAATGTGGCATGAGAAACCAAAATACCGACTTCTTCCTCTAATTCTCGTTTTAACGCTTGTTCCGGCGTTTCATTGGGTGCGACTTTTCCGCCGGGAAACTCCAGCGATTGCGCAAAGTCTTGACCTTCTAATCGTCGGGTGAGATAAATTTGTCCGAATTCGTTACGAATAATGCCGGCAGCAACTTGTATGACCTGTTTTTCCATGCTTTTCTCCGTGTTTGCCTATATGGTCATTTCCGCATAACAAACGCCCCCATTGAGGGACGGGGGCGCTTTAGATGAGTTATGCGTTTGTCGGGTAATCCCACCAAATATCGAATAGTTCGCTGATTTCAATTTGTTGTAAACCATTTTGGCTTAACCAATTTTTCACTAATTCTTGATGCTTGGCATCACATTTACCGATTTTTTCTAAGCAAACTAAGCCTTCCCAGTGTAAATAGCCACTGCCTTCATAGGCCAATCCATTCGGTTGAATAACTTCAGCGATGAAGCGGTCAACAGTGCTGTCGATTTGTTCTACAGAGGTGCCTTCGGCAAATTGCCACTTCACTAAAAAGCCTAATTCTTGGAATTCGGCAAGGTGCATTTTTTTGCGTTGTCTTTGGTTACGTTTGATCGCCATGATGTGTTTCCTTTATGTTACGGTTTGATGAAATATAAATCCCACACGCCATGTCCTAGGCGTTGACCGCGTTGTTCAAACTTGGTCAACGGACGAAAATCAGGACGTGGAATATAGTCGTTTCTGGCAGAGGTGTTACGCAACTGCGGATATTGCTGCAACACCGCCAACATCTGTTCAGCATAATCTTGCCAGTCAGTTGCCATGTGAATGAATGCGCCGGCTTGCAATTTAGTTAATAAGTGGTCAATAAAGTGCGGTTGTACGATACGGCGTTTGTGGTGTCTGGCTTTGTGCCACGGATCCGGGAAAAACAGTTGTAACCCGCCGAGACTTTGGTCGGCAATGCTGTCACGTAGAATTTCGGTGGCATCGTGACAAATGACGCGTAGGTTTGTTACGCCTTTTTCCACCGCATAGGCAATGCAAGCGCCAACGCCCGGTGTATGCACTTCAATACCGAGGTAGTTTTTGTCGGGATTTTGTGCTGCCATCTCCACAAGGGAACTGCCCATACCAAAGCCGATTTCCAAAATAACAGGATTCTCATTTCCATAAATACGTTTAAAATCAAATGGCTGCGGTTGATAGTCCAAGCCGAGCGCCGCCCAGTTTTGGTTCATGGCGTTTTTTTGATAATCGCTTAAGCGACCTGTGCGTAGCACAAAACTGCGTACTTTTCTTTTGTAACGACCATCGGAGGTAAATTCGGCGGATTCAACGGTTTTGCGTTTTTGATCAGCAAAAGTCGTTGGAAGTTGTTCTTGAGATTGTGTGTCTAACATGAAATTTTGTGATTTATGGGATAACGAAAATAGAATGTCCTAAAAAGTCGTTGCTGATTATAGGCGGTTTCCTTACCCTTGGCAATTTCGGTACCGGGAATCAACAAGCCCTTGGCTTTATGCTAAACTTTGACGACTTTCATTTGGTGTAATTTGGAAAAAACTCACAAAATCCACCGCACTTTTATTACATAATTCGGTATTGAATAATTAGAACGTTATGCTGGCTCAATCCTCTCCCCATGCGCCTTTTGCGCAGTCTGTATTAACATGGTATGCCAAGTTCGGGCGGAAAAATTTGCCGTGGCAACAACATAAAACCTTATACGGCGTTTGGCTATCAGAAGTAATGCTACAGCAAACGCAGGTGGCGACGGTCATTCCGTATTTTGAGCGTTTTGTTAAAACATTTCCTAATTTGACCGCACTTGCTGATGCGCCGTTAGATGAGGTGCTGCATTTGTGGACGGGCTTGGGTTATTACGCTCGGGCGCGAAATTTGCATAAAGCCGCGCAAATCATGCGAGATCAATATGGCGGTGTGTTTCCGACAGAATTTGAACAAGTCTGGGCATTGCCCGGTGTGGGGCGAAGCACGGCGGGGGCAGTGTTGTCTTCTTGTTTGAATGCGCCTTATGCTATTTTGGATGGCAATGTGAAACGCGTATTAGCCCGTTATTTCGCCGTGAGTGGCTGGCCGGGAGAGAAGAAAACGGAGGATCGTTTGTGGCAGCTGACAGCACAGGTGACCCCAACGGAACAGGTGGCGGATTTCAATCAGGCAATGATGGATCTTGGCGCAATGGTATGCACCCGTTCTAAACCCAAATGTAGCCTTTGTCCGTTACAGTTAACTTGTCGAGCCAATGCTGAACAAAATTGGCAGGCGTATCCGGGGAAAAAGCCGAAGAAAGTATTGCCGGTGCGGGAAAGTTATTTTTTGCTGTTGGAAAAAGACGGTAAAGTTGCATTAGAGCAACGGGAAAATAGCGGTTTGTGGGGCGGATTATATTGTTTTCCGCAATTTGCCGATAAAGAAGAATTGCTGGCGTATTTGGCCGCAAATGGTATTCGGCACTATCAGCCATGGCCGGCATTTCGTCATACATTCAGCCATTTTCATTTGGAGATTTATCCCATTTATGCACGAGTTGATGACATCTCTGCGTCATCTGAGGCAAATCGTTCCTCGTGGATAAAAGTCGCGGAAAAGAAAAATCCAAATGAATCTGCGCTATTAAGTGCGGTCAAATATTGGTATGATCCGCAAAATCTCGGATCCATCGGCCTTGCGACGCCGGTGAAAAATTTATTAACTCAGTATGTAAGGAATCGTTATGGCAAGAATGGTATTTTGTGAACGTTTAAAACAAGAAGCGGAAGGCTTGGATTTTCAACTATATCCGGGAGAATTGGGTAAACGTATTTTTGATTCCATTAGCAAACAAGCGTGGGGAGAGTGGATGAAAAAACAAACCATGTTGGTGAATGAGAAAAAATTAAACATGATGAATGCGGAACATCGTAAGTTATTGGAGCAGGAAATGGTGAATTTCCTGTTTGAAGGTAAAGACGTACACATTGAAGGCTATACTCCACCTGAAGCGAAGTAAAATGAAGAAGTATTTAATTCTGGCATTAATTCCCTTTTTGTATGCGTGTGGCGGCGGAGGTTCACATCATCGCGGGCTAGACTTTGATGAAGCCTTTGCGAAAGATACCCGCGGTTTAGATATTTTAACCGGGCAATTTGCCAATAATATCGACCGCATTTGGGGGGTGAATGAGCTGTTGGTTGCCAGTCGTAAGGACTATGTGAAATATACGGATCGTTACTTTACCCGTAGCCATGTGAGTTTTGATGAAGGTTTGATTACTATCGAAACGCAGGCAGATTTAAACCGTTTGCATAATGCGATTGTGCATACATTATTGATGGGATCGGATGCGAATGGCATCGATTTATTTGCTTCCGGTGATGTGCCGATCAGTTCTCGTCCCTTTTTGATGGGGCAGGTAATTGATCATCTTGGTGGTCCAATTGCCGATCAGCTGACGGCGAGTAACTTTGCTACGTATTTGATTCAAAATAAGTTACAAACCCGCCGTTTAGCGAATGGTAACCAAGTACAGTTGGTTGTTATTCCAATGATTGCCAACCACGTGGAAGTGCGTGCGCAGAAATATATTCCGATTGTGCGTAAAGTGGCACGTCGTTATGGATTGGATGAGAGCTTGATCCTTGGGATTATGCAAACAGAATCCAGTTTTAACCCGTATGCGATTAGTTATGCGAACGCCATGGGCTTAATGCAAGTGGTACCGCATACTGCAGGACGCGATGTGTTCCAAATGAAAGGCATGAGTGGTCAACCAAGTAAAAACTATTTGTTTGATCCTGAGAAGAATATTGATGCCGGTGCGGCTTATTTGTGGTTGCTACAAAATAAATATTTAGATGGCATTACAAACCCGACATCAAAACGCTTTGCCATGATTTCAGCCTATAACAGCGGTGCCGGTGCGGTATTGCGCGTATTCAATGACGATAAAGATGCTGCGATTATGCAAATTAATCAACTGTATCCGGAGCAGGTTTATCGCATGTTGACGACAAGCCACCCCTCTGCGCAGGCGCGTAATTATTTATTGAAAGTCGATAAAGCTCAAAAAAGTTATCGTGTTAGACGTTAAAGAATTTTCACGAGCATAAAATGTTAATGCCCACAGAATAAATATGCTGTGGGCATTTTTATGATCATAAAAAACGCATAAGTGTATAATTTATATACATTTTGTTTGTTAAACGTGCAAATGAATTAATTATTTCACATTTTTTTAAAATAGGTGTTGACTTGAAATCGAAAAAAACGTTTAATACGCACCACTGATGAGTTGCCTCGATAGCTCAGTCGGTAGAGCAGGGGATTGAAAATCCCCGTGTCGGTGGTTCGATTCCGCCTCGAGGCACCACTATTCCTCCTTAGTTCAGTCGGTAGAACGGTGGACTGTTAATCCATATGTCGCAGGTTCGAGTCCCGCAGGAGGAGCCAAATTCTAGGAAGCCGCTAAGCAATTAGCGGCTTTTATTTTTTTCAACTTTTGTATTTCGCAAAGCAAAAATTAACGCATAAATTGAAATCAAATTTATGCGTTAATTTTATTATAGCCAGCCAAAGTCCGGCTATAAAAACCATACGCTATACGCATGAAGCTAAATAGCTTAAGGGATGAACAGAAAAAAATCCTCGCTATATAATGAACAAGGCTAACAAGCGAAACTCAACATATAGGACGATTATTTAACCCCTCGTAGCACGAATAATTAACCTCGATGCGTAATTCACGATTTCATGCGTAGCGTGCATCTTGATGCATGACCAAATTACGCACGGAACGTTATTTAACGCTTTCGGGTATTCATGATTTCGTGCAACAAGTTGCACGCTACGATTCTGATTTTGTATTTTGCAAAGTAAAAAAATAACGCATAAATCGGAATCAAATTTATGCGTTAATTTTATCTTTGGGATTGTGCCCTAAAAAATACTTGGGATTTTCACCGCGCTTTTCAGACATAAGCGAGAAAGTGCGGTCATTTTTTGCGGCGTTTTTAGTTTGCGTATTGGGTAATCGCTTGAGTGATTTCTTGATCTTTGTAAATAGATTGAACCACTTCGTTAAGCGTTTCGCCTAGTACTTTCTGGATTTCTGCATTTCTTGCCGAGAAGGCACCGGAGTAGTTGCGAGTCGCATTAATATTTTTGCTGAATTGACCCTTCATGCCTTGAACATGGATAGCGAGTTGAATTTTGCTATCAATATCGTAACGTAGGTTGCCTTGGTTGACTTTCGCAAAGAACTCTTGCACATCTACAGTGACAGCAGCATTAGAATTATTTGCCATGCCGATACGAAAACCTTTGCTAACCAGATCTTGTTGTGTCACTTGTTGGAATAATTCGGTAACACTTGGCGTTGCGGATAACTTGACGAGTTTACCATCGGCAACATAACTGGAAATTTCAGGCGCTTGGCGCATATCGCGAGTGGTAACGTAAACAACCGTAGATTGATTCACATTCATGGTGGCTTGTGGTGATGGCGGTGTAAAGCTCAAGGTACTGGGTTCGCTTTGGCAACCAGTTAATACCGCACTGGAAAGCAGAACAGAGCCGAGAATAACGGTTTTCAGATTAAATTTCATAATATCCTCATCAGTTTGATTAATTTGCGCTATTCTTACAAAGTTACAAGTAATTGTATAGTCTCCTCATTTAATAAATCCTTTAAGGAAGAAGTATGTCAAAACAACAAGCATTAGAACAACGATTATGTCAGGAATTTCAACCGCACTTTATTACGGTTGAAAACGAAAGTCATATGCACAGCTCCGGGCGTGGTGCAGATTCGCATTTTAAAATCGTATTAGTTAGTGACGCCTTTGAAGGGCAGAGTAAAGTCGCACGCCATCGTAAAATCTATCAATTTCTCTCACAAGATTTACAAAATGGCATCCATGCCTTGGCATTGCATCTTTATACTCAGCAAGAGTGGGATGAATTAGGGCAGCAGTTCCCGAAATCTCCTCGTTGTGCCGGTGTCGGGCTATAGTTCCTTACCTCTTTGTTATTACGCAATAAAATAAAAAATTGATTTTTTGCAAGTTATGTGCAGTTTTTCTTGGAAAATCGAGAAAGAGCCACGTTTCAAAGTGGCATGAACGTTATTATTTGGTTAAAATAAGGTATTTATTTTTAGCAATATTTTAACGTTTTGTCATGGGTGTTGCGTGCCTTTGACAAATGAATAGCAGAATTTGAGTTTTATTTTTACCGGTTGAAGAGTGATTATTTGGTGTAGAGGTATCTTGTTGTTTCTTCTTTAATCATTTCAACAACCATCACTCAAGACGAGGTAATAACCTCAGGGTTATTGCTGTATTTTTAATCTAACAAAAGTAGTGCAAACAATATGATTACGATTAAAAAAGGCTTGGATCTTCCTATTGCAGGAAAACCGGAGCAGGTAATCCATAACGGGAATACCGTTACTGAAGTTGCTTTGCTGGGTGAAGAGTATGTGGGAATGCGCCCTTCGATGAAGGTTCGCGAAGGTGATGTAGTGAAAAAAGGTCAGGTGCTTTTTGAAGACAAAAAGAATCCTGGTGTGATTTTCACCGCACCGGCGAGTGGCACGATCACCGCGATTCATCGTGGCGAGAAACGTGTATTACAGTCTGTGGTAATTAAAGTGGAAGGCAATGAAGCGCTTTCTTTCGATAAATACGAGACATCTGAACTGAACACGTTAAGTGCAGAGCAAGTGCGTAAAAATTTACAGGAATCCGGTTTATGGACAGCGTTCCGTACTCGTCCATTCAGCAAAGTGCCGGCGATTGATAGCGTGCCTTCATCCATTTTCGTTAATGCAATGGACACCAATCCCCTCGCGGCAGATCCTGCAGTTATTATTACTGCGTCCGAAAATGATTTCGTCAATGGTTTAACCGTGTTAAGTCGTTTACATGACGGCAACATTCACTTGTGTAAAGCGCCTGATAATAAAATTCCGGCATCACACGCGAGTAATGTGATCGTGGATGAATTTGCCGGGCCGCATCCGGCAGGATTAAGTGGCACACATATCCATTTTATTGATCCGGTGGGAATCAATAAAACCGTTTGGTATATCAACTATCAAGATGTGATTGCTATCGGTAAATTATTTACCACTGGTGAGCTCAATGTAGAACGTGTGATTTCTCTTGCAGGGCCACAAGTCAAATCGCCACGTTTAGTGCGTACAGTCATCGGTGCGAACCTCTCTCAATTAACCGCAGGTGAATTAAAAGACGGTAATAATCGCGTGATTTCCGGTTCAGTGCTTTGCGGTCAAACGGCAAAAGGTGTGCATGATTATTTAGGTCGTTATGCATTACAAGTTTCTGTGATCGAAGAAGGTAACGAGAAAGAATTCTTCGGCTGGATTACGCCACAACCGAATAAATATTCGATTACCCGTACCGTATTAGGTCATTTCGGTAAAAAATTATTCAACTTTACTACCGCAGAAAATGGTGGTGAACGTGCAATGGTACCAATCGGTAGCTATGAGCGCGTGATGCCGTTGGATATTTTACCGACATTATTATTACGTGATTTAATCGTGGGCGATACTGATGGCGCACAAGCGTTAGGCTGTCTTGAATTAGATGAAGAAGACTTAGCGTTGTGTTCTTTCGTTTGCCCGGGAAAATATGAATACGGTTCAATCTTGCGTCAAGTACTAGATAAGATTGAGAAGGAAGGTTAAAAATGGGTTTGAAAAATCTTTTTGAAAAAATGGAACCCGCGTTTTTACCAGGCGGTAAATACAGCAAGCTTTATCCGATCTTTGAATCGATTTATACCTTGCTTTATACACCGGGCACGGTAACGCACAAAAACACACACGTTCGTGATGCGTTAGACTCAAAACGTATGATGATTACGGTTTTCCTCGCATTGTTTCCGGCGATTTTCTACGGTATGTACAATGTGGGTAACCAAGCAATCCCTGCCCTAAATCAATTAGGCAATTTAGAACAATTAATTGCGAGTGATTGGCACTATGCCCTTGCAAGTTCATTAGGTTTAGATTTAACCAATAATGCAACTTGGGGCTCTAAAATGGCGTTAGGCGCAATTTTCTTCTTACCAATTTACTTAGTGGTGTTTACCGTATGTACGATGTGGGAATTATTGTTCTCCGTTGTGCGTGGCCACGAAGTGAATGAAGGGATGTTCGTTTCTACAATTCTGTTTGCCTTAATCGTTCCGCCAACATTGCCACTATGGCAAGCCGCACTTGGTATTACCTTTGGTATCGTGGTAGCAAAAGAAATCTTCGGTGGTGTAGGTCGTAACTTTATGAACCCTGCGCTTGCTGGTCGTGCATTCTTATTCTTCGCTTATCCGGCTCAAATTTCCGGTGACTTAGTATGGACTGCTGCAGATGGTTTCTCAGGCGCTACCGCACTTTCACAATGGTCACAAGGGGGTCAAGCCGCATTGCAACATACGGTAACCGGTGAGCCAATTACTTGGATGGATGCGTTCATTGGTAATATTCCCGGTTCAATGGGGGAGGTTTCAACGCTCGCATTGTTAATCGGTGGTGCAGTGATCGTGTTCACCCGCATCGCCTCTTGGCGCATTATGGCGGGTGTGATGATCGGTATGATCGGTACTGCAACCCTCTTTAACCTTATCGGTTCTGATTCTAACCCAATGTTCTCCATGCCTTGGCATTGGCACTTCGTATTAGGTGGTTTTGCACTTGGTATGATCTTCATGGCAACTGACCCTGTTTCTGCGTCATTTACCAACACCGGTAAATGGTGGTACGGTGCGTTAATTGGTGTGATGGCAGTATTAATTCGTACAGTGAACCCGGCTTATCCGGAAGGGATGATGTTAGCGATCTTATTTGCAAACTTGTTTGCACCAATTTTCGACTACATCGTGGTTCAAGCAAATATCAAACGTCGGAGAGCAAGAACAAATGGCTAAATTTAATAAAGATAGCGTTGGCGGTACAGTTACCGTTGTTGTATTGCTAAGTTTGGTGTGTTCTATCGTGGTTTCCGGTGCCGCAGTTGCATTGAAATCAAAACAAGATGAACAAAAAGCACTTGACGTTCAGCGTAATATTTTAACGGTTGCCGGCCTAATGAAAGAAGATAATGCTTCTGTCATTAAAGACACTTATAACAAGTTTATTGAACCGCGTTTAGTGGATTTGCAAAGCGGTGATTTTGTTCAAGCCTCAAAAGAGGATGTGGAAAAGTTTGATCCAAAAACAGCGGTAAAATCCACCGCACTTAGCCAAGCCATTCCTGCGGAACAAGATAAAGCCGGGATTAAAGTGCGTGCAAATCAGGCGCGTGTTTACCTTGTGAAAGATGAACAAGGCAATGTCAGCCAAGTGGTATTACCAATGTATGGTCGTGGTTTATGGTCAACAATGTACGGTTTCGTTGCAGTTGCCCCAGATGCCAATACCATCAAAGGCATTACTTACTATGATCAAGGTGAAACAGCCGGTCTTGGTGGTGAAATCGCTAATCCGCGTTGGCAAGCACTTTTCGTAGATAAAAAACTGTTTGATGATAATCAACGTGTGGCTATTCGTGTTGCTAAAAATGCGTCTTCTAACAAAGAACACGGCGTTGATGCCTTATCAGGTGCAACTTTAACCTCAAATGGTGTGCAAGGTTCCTTTGATTATTGGTTTAGTCAAAATGGTTTTGGTCCATTCTTAGCAAAATTTAAAGCGGGGGCAAGATAATGGCTGATGCAAAAAGCAATTTAAAAGCACTTTTGCTTGATCCGATCGTAAAAAATAACCCGATTGCGCTGCAAATTTTGGGTATTTGTTCTGCATTAGCGGTAACAACTCAATTACAAACCGCGATCGTTATGGCAATTGCGGTAAGTTTAGTAACCGGTTTTTCCAGTATGTTTATTTCAATGATTCGCCAGTACATTCCAAATAGTATTCGTATCATTGTACAACTGGCAATTATCGCGTCTTTGGTAATTTTGGTTGACCAAGTATTGAAAGCTTTTGCTTATGGTTTATCGAAACAGCTCTCAGTATTCGTGGGATTGATTATTACCAACTGTATCGTAATGGGTCGTGCAGAAGCTTTTGCGATGAAATCTCGTCCACTTGAGAGCTTTGTTGACGGTATCGGTAACGGTTTAGGTTACGGTGCAATTTTATTAATTGTTGCAACGTTACGCGAGTTAATTGGTTCTGGTCGTTTACTTGGCTTCCCAGTATTCCAAACCATTCAAGACGGTGGTTGGTATCAACCGAACGGCTTGTTCCTTCTTGCACCAAGTGCGTTCTTTATTATCGGCTTCATCATTTGGGGCTTAAGAACGTGGAAACCTGAGCAACAGGAGAAATAATCAATGGAACATTATATTAGCCTATTTGTGAAGGCGATCTTCATTGAAAATATGGCGCTTTCTTTCTTCTTAGGAATGTGTACTTTCCTTGCCGTATCGAAAAAAGTGTCAACAGCATTCGGCTTAGGGGTTGCGGTCACCGTTGTGCTTGGCATTTCTGTACCGGCGAACCAATTTGTGTTTGAACACGTGTTAAAAGATGGGGCTTTAGTTGAAGGCGTAGATTTATCCTTCTTAAGCTTTATTACGTTTATCGGGATTATCGCGGGTATCGTTCAAATTCTTGAAATGACGCTTGATAAATTCTTCCCGGCACTTTATAACGCATTGGGGATTTTCCTTCCGCTTATTGCTGTAAACTGTGCGATCTTCGGTGGCGTATCCTTTGCGATTCAACGTGAATATACCTTCGCAGAATCTGCCGTGTACGGTATTGGTGCAGGCTTGGGGTGGATGTTGGCAATCGTTGCGTTAGCCGGTTTAACTGAGAAAATGAAATATGCGGATGTGCCGGCCGGTTTGAAAGGTTTAGGGATTACCTTTATCTCAGCGGGCTTAATGGCGCTTGGTTTTATGTCATTTTCCGGTATTCAGTTATAAGGAGGGCGTAAATGAGCGAAACAACAATTCTCGTACTCGGTGTTGCAGCCTTTACTGCTATCGTTTTAGTGCTTGTCGCCATTATTCTATTTGCCAAATCTAAATTGGTCGATTCCGGCGACATTACCATTCAAATTAATAATGATCCCAATAAAGCCATTACGTTACCAGCCGGTGGCAAATTGCTTGGTGCGCTTGCCAGCAAAGGGATCTTTGTGTCATCAGCTTGTGGCGGTGGCGGTTCCTGTGGTCAATGTGTGGTAAAAGTGAAAAGCGGTGGCGGTGAAATTTTACCGACCGAGTTATCTCACATCACCAAACGTGAAGCGAAAGAAGGCTATCGTCTTTCTTGCCAAGTGAACGTGAAAGGCAATATGGACATTGAATTGCCAGAAGAAATCTTTGGTGTGAAAAAATGGGAATGTACCGTTATTTCTAATGATAACAAAGCCACCTTTATCAAAGAGCTGAAATTAGCGATTCCTGAGGGTGAAGAAGTACCATTCCGTGCCGGTGGTTATATCCAAATCGAAGCCGATCCACATACGGTTTACTATAAAGATTTCGATATTCCGAAAGAATACCACGAAGATTGGGACAAATACGATTTATGGCGTTATGTGTCTAAAGTGGATGAGCATATTATCCGCGCTTACTCTATGGCATCTTATCCGGAAGAAAAAGGCATTATTATGTTGAACGTGCGTATTGCGACGCCTCCGCCACGTCAACCGGATGCGCCTCCGGGACAAATGTCTTCTTACATTTGGTCATTAAAACCGGGTGATAAAGTGACTATTTCCGGTCCGTTTGGTGAATTCTTTGCGAAAGAAACCGATAATGAGATGGTCTTCATTGGTGGTGGTGCAGGTATGGCGCCAATGCGTTCCCATATCTTCGACCAATTAAAACGTTTACATTCTAAACGTAAAATGTCTTTCTGGTATGGTGCCCGTTCTAAACGTGAAATGTTCTATGTAGAAGATTTTGATCAGCTTCAAGCAGAAAATCCAAACTTTACATGGCACGTGGCATTATCTGATCCGTTACCGGAAGATAACTGGACAGGTTACACCGGCTTTATTCACAACGTACTTTATGAAAACTACTTGAAAAATCATGAAGCACCTGAAGATTGTGAATACTATATGTGCGGACCTCCGGTCATGAATGCTGCGGTAATCAAAATGTTGAAAGACCTCGGTGTTGAAGACGAAAACATCTTATTAGATGACTTTGGTGGTTAATCTATAATAGAGAGAAAACTATCTCAAAACTGACCGCACTTGAGCATCATGCTTTCTATGATCAGTTTAAACACAATAAGCCCTGTATTTTGCAGGGCTTATTTTTTGTCTAAACGAATGCTTTATTTGATTTTTATTATAGCCAGCCAAAGTCTGGCTATAAAAACCATACGCTATGCGTATGGAGCTAAAT
>NZ_CABFLM010000045.1 GCF_901873365.1 uncultured Aggregatibacter sp. | reverse complement strand
CTTATATATAAACTTAAAAAAAACTTTCAAACTATACAAAATTAATTAGGTTTCGAATCTTATGCTTTTACAAGTGTAGCAAGAATTGTAGCGTGCAACTTGTTGCACGAAATCGTGAATGCCCGAAAGGGTTAAATAACGTTCCGTGCGTGATTCGGTCGTGCCTCAAGATGCACGCTACGAGGGGTAAATAATCCTCCTATATGTTGAATTTTGGTTGTCAGCCTTGTTCATTATATAGCGAGGATTTTTTTCTGTTCATCGCTTAAGCTATTTGTCTCCATACGCATAGCGTATGGTTTTTATAGCCTGACTTTGCCTGGCTATAATCAAAGGCCGTCTGAAAATTCAGACGGCTTTTATATAACGAAGTGCGGTTAAATTTTTAGGTATTTTTTGTGAATTATCTTAAGAACTCAACCGCTTATTTTTAAAACTTCACTGTTTCACCATCTTCTGGAATTGCTACATTTTCAAGCTTGTTTGCTTGGACAAATTGGCGTAAATCCTTACGGTAAACAGACATATGGTTTACCGCATCCATGTGCACTGTGATAAGTTTTGTATTCGGTAGCATGTTACGAGCATGAGCAACATCTTGTAACCCCATAATAATGCCGTCATTCGGAAAAGCTAAGGTACGCGCATCACCGGTGTTCATAATCATTACATCAGGTTTATAACGATTAATGGCTTTGTTTACTTCGGCAGTCCAAACTGTGTCACCAACCAAGTACACCGTTGGATGACCTTTCGCTTGGAATGTTACTCCCATCGCCTCATCTAAAATCTCAGCTAATTGTGGTACAGCGTACATTTCCGTTGTGCCGTGAGAACCGCCGGTTTTATTTAAAATAATACCTTCGAACTCCACCGGTTTTTCTAGCGATAAACTGGTTATGTTAGTAAAACCTTGCGCTTTGAGTAAGTCGCCATCCCGTTCATGTTGCACAAAAATTTTGATGGATTTAGGTAAAATTTTTTGTGCAACCTCATCCCAATGATCTTCATGTGTATGAGTTAAAATAATGGCATCAACATCTTTAAAAGTATCTTCTGCTTTCATCGGCAATTCCACAAGTGGATTACGCAAATGGCTATTTAATGTCCCTTCAAAACCTGCATAACGTCCTTTTTCAGCAAGCATCGGATCAATTAAAAAAGTTTTCCCTGCGTAGTTCAGGCGACCAGTGGCATTGCGGATATGTTGGTAGCTATCAGTGTTTTTAGAGGCAAGATCTACGGCGAAAGTATTTGCGCTAATAGCCAATGCTGTAGTGCTAATTAAGGTTTTTAAGTTCATTGTTTTTCCTTTTCTATACGTTATTGAATGAATAAACATATTATAGTGAGAACAAGATTGCGTAAAAATGAATAAAAAATCAATAAACGTAATAATCGGGTCATTTTTGTGTTATGCTCATATCAAAGTAGGAGAATAAAATGAATACACCCACAGTTGCTTTGATTGTGTATGAACAAATGATGCCCATTCATTTTGCGATGGCATATTCCGTTTTTTCTATGTCGGATTTAAACGGCAAGCCGTTATTTGACTGTAAAATCGTTAGCGATTCGAACAACCTGACAAACTCGCTATTTCACATACATTTAGATGGTGGTTTAGAATGGTTAGAGAATGCCGATATTGTTGTGATGACTGGATGGCATAATACTCAAGTGATGCCGTCTGAGGCTTTATTAACAGCGTTACGGCAAGCGTATCAACGTGGTGCGACAGTGGTGGGTTTATGTTATGGCGCCTATGTGTTAGCGTGCAGTGGCCTACTTAACGGCAAAAAAGCAACCACTCATTGGCTGGGAGATAGTGATTTTACGAATCGTTTTCCGCAGGTGAAATGGGATCTAAATCCTATTTATTTGGAACAAGATCGACTGATTACCTCCGCAGGAACGGCAGCTTCCATGGATTGTTGCCTTTCTATTGTCCGTAAATTATATGGTGTGAAAATTGCCAATCATATTGCCCGAATACTGGTTATCCCCCCTCATCGTGAAGGCGGACAAGCACAATTTATCGAACGTCCTATTTCTCGTTCCACACCTAATGATAATATCAATGCATTGCTTGCTTATTTAAATGAAAATCTGACCGCACTTCATTCGACTGATAGTCTTGCAGAACGTTTGTCAATGAGCCGTAGCACTTTCACCCGACATTTTCGCAAAGCAACCGGAATGTCATTAAATCAATGGTTAATTGAAGCAAGGCTACAGCGCGCAAGAGAACTTTTGGAAAGCACAGATTTATCTATTACTGATATTGCAGAACAAAGTGGATTTCATAGCGATACCGCCTTGCGTCAGCACTTCTTGAAGAAACATAAGATTTCACCGAATCGCTGGCGTAAGCAGTTTCAAATTGAGGATGTTTAGATCTTTTTATTTTAAAGTGCGGTCAGATTTTCAGAAATCATGAATGCCCGAAAGAGTCAAATAACGTTCCGTGCATAATTTGGTCGTGCATCAAGATGCACGCTACGAACGAAATAAAAAAGGTGAGCAAAAATGCTCACCTTCTAAACTAATATTTAGTAATTATCCGAATACTTTTTCCAAGTGTGCTTGGTAGTCTGCTAAGTATTGTTCTACTTGTGGATTTTTAATCACGTCGTTACATAAGAATGTTGGCAGACGGGTCAAGCCAATGAACTCGTTGAGTTTGTGGAAGTGCATGTATAACGCATCTACGCCTTTTCCTTCGAAGAAATCGCCTTCGCGAGTGAAGGCTTCAATCGGGGCATTCCAAGTAAGTGAGAGCATGTGTTTTTTGCCTTGCAACAAACCACCTGTGCCGTAGCCTTCGGTTGGATTGACACGATGACGGCCGTCACTGTGGTAAAGCTTGCCGTGCCCACCAGTTAATACTTCGTCTATGTATTTTTTCACTGTCCAAGGTTCGTGCATCCACCAACCCGGCATCTGCCAAATCACGGCATCCATCCAAACAAATTTTTCGACTTCGGCTTCAACATCATAGCCGGCATCAATCACAGTTTCTTTTACATTGTGTCCAAGTGCGGTCAAAACTTCTTTCGCTTTTTTGTGAAGCGTATGGTTCAACTCACCATGCGAATGACCAAACTCTTTTCCACCGTCTAGTAATAAAATATTCATCTTTTTGCTCCTAAATAAATAATTCAAAAAATGGGGCTGCAATTATGCCTTTTTACTCTATATTTTAAAAGTGCCTTTGCTTACCAGGCTATTTTCAGACCATAAGGGGAAATTTCTTGTACGCCATCGATTACAACTAATCGGTAGCATCAGCATTCACTATTCTTCTTCAACAAACAAAACCGACATTTTTTCATGATTTTCTCCTTGTTATTTGATGAAGCAAATAATGATTAAGCAATAAACCACGCTTTATGAACAACATTTTTTCCTAATAGGAAATGACATGAAAAGTGCGGTCAAATTTTTAGGAGATTTTTTAAGTCATACAAAAATAAAATATAAAAACATAAAAAAGTTTTAACCATACTAGAAACTTTTTAAGATTAATCCTATACTTTCCATTATAAATGGAGGAGATATGAAAAAAGACCTGATTTACCGCCAACGCTATCTTGACACCGTTCGCCCGTTCATCAGCAAACAACTGATTAAAGTATTTACAGGACAACGCCGTGTGGGCAAAAGCTATCTACTGTTCCAAATCATGCAGGAAATCCGTTCAGCTGACGAACACGCACCGATTATCTACATCAATAAAGAAGACTTAGCGTTTTCTCATTTGAAAACGGCTCAAGAGTTGGCTGATTTTGTGTTAAGCGAAAAAAAACACGGTCAAAAAAACTATGTTTTTATTGATGAAATTCAAGAGATTGCCAATTTTGAAAGCGCACTGCGTTCACTGCTACTGGATGACGAACTGGATTTATATTGCACCGGCAGCAACGCACATCTGCTTTCACGCGATATTGCCGGCGCATTGAGTGGGCGCGCAGTGGAAATCCACGTCCATTCCCTTTCTTACCCTGAGTTTCTACAATTCATGCGCCTTGAAGACAGCGATAAAGCCATGGCGCAATTCTTAAAATATGGCGGTTTGCCTTATTTGAAAGACCTGCCGTTGCAAGATAACATCATCTTTGAATACCTGCGCAACATCTATTCCACCATCGCCATCCGTGACATCATGAACCGTTATTCCTTGAGAAATCCGCAATTTTTAGAACAACTGACACTATTTCTCGCCGACAATATCGGCAATTTGTTCTCCGCTAAAAAAATTGCCGACTTTCTTAAATCGCAAAAAATTGCCACATCAGTAACACAGGTGCAAAACTACGCCGACTACCTCGCCAACGCCTTTCTCATCCACAAAGTGCCACGCTATGACATTGCCGGGAAACGGATTTTCGAAATCGGTGAAAAATACTATTTTGAAGACTTGGGGCTACGCAACGCCCTCATCGGCTATCGCGTGCAAGATCGTGGCAAACTACTTGAAAACACCATATTCAACCATCTACAAATTGCCGGTTTCGACGTCAAAATCGGCGGATTGAACAACCAAGAAATCGATTTTGTCGCTGAGAAAAATGGCGAACGAATTTACGTTCAAGCAACTCTCACCATCAACGAAGAAAAAACCTTAGAACGCGAATTCGGCAACCTGCTGAAAATTGGGGATAACTACCCCAAATATGTGGTCACCCTAGATGAATTTGACGGCAACACATTTGAAGGCGTGCGATGTTTGAGTTTGAGGGGATTTATTGGGGAGATACTGGAAACGCCTTTAAGTCATTTGTAGTGTCATAGATCACAAAAAGTGCGGTCAATTTTTCGAATATTTGGGGATTTTAAACCCTATCCGGTTCGCCTTTATGCGAGTCGCTAATATTACAATCCTTTAAGATGCTATCCCCTGAAAAACACTAAAAAATCCCACCGCACTTTGCTATAATACGCGGCATTCATTTCATTCAAAACAAGAGAAGAATATGGCGGATTTCCCTTCCATTCGTGACCTTAACGAGCAAAATCTCAACGAAATTTTACAGCTTTCACAACATCATCCTTTGGTGATCACGTTTTATGCGCCAAACCATGCAGATTCTGTGGCGTTTGTGAAAACCTTGGAAAATTATGCCAACCAATACCAAGGGCAATTTGTGTTAGCCAAAGTGAATTGTGAGAAAGAACAAATGGTGGCGGCGCAGTTTCGTATTCAAGCCTTGCCGACCACTTATTTATTTAGAGACGGGCAAGCGTTGGATGCCTTTCAAGGTGCGTTGGATAACACCACCTTGCAACAGCGTTTGAGTGTGATTTTGCCGAAAGAGGAAGAAATTAAATTTAATCAGGCATTGGATTTGCTTGCGGTGGAAAATTATGCGCAGGCATTGCCGTTGTTGAAAGAAGCGTGGGAGTTGTCTGATCAGAAAAACAGTGAGATCGCACTACTCTATGCGGAAACCTATATCGCGATGAAAAACACTGAGCCTGCGCAACAGATTTTGAACAAGATCCCATTGCAAGATCGCGACAGTCGCTGGCAAGGATTACAAGCGCAAATTGACTTGTTGATTAAAGCCGCCGATACGCCGGAAATACAACAATTACAGGAAGAATTTGCAAAACAGCCAACCCATGATCTTGCGTTGAAATTGGCCTTGCAATTACACCAAGCCAATCGCAACGAAGAAGCCTTGGAGTTGTTATTCACTATTTTACGTCAAGATTTAGGCGCGGAAGACGGCAAAATCAAGCAGGAATTTTTATCCATTTTAGCCGCCATCGGCAACAACGATCCGGTAACCAATAAATACCGCCGATTGCTCTATTCGTTGTTGTACTGATGGGAAATCTTCTATAATACCGCCCACAAATTTCAAGTTGATAAGGATTGATTATGTCAGATATTAAACACGCGCAATTACTCATTTTAGGTTCCGGCCCTGCCGGTTACACGGCTGCCATTTATGCGGCACGCGCTAATTTGAAACCGGTACTCGTCACAGGGTTACAACAAGGTGGACAACTCACTACCACCAGTGAAATTGAAAACTGGCCGGGTGATTTCGGTGAAACGACCGGCCCTGAATTAATGCAAAGAATGTTGCAACACGCAGAAAAATTCGAGACCGAGATTGTCTTCGATCATATTAACCGCGTAGATTTATCTTCTCGCCCGTTCAAATTATACGGCGATGCACAAACCTTTAGCTGCGATGCGTTAATTATCGCCACCGGTGCCTCTGCCCGTTATTTAGGTTTGCCTTCCGAAGAAAACTTCAAAGGCCGTGGCGTTTCCGCTTGCGCCACTTGTGACGGTTTCTTCTATCGCAACAAACCGGTTGCCGTCATCGGTGGCGGTAACACCGCCGTGGAAGAAGCACTCTATTTAGCCAACATTGCTTCTGAGGTGCATTTGATCCACCGTCGCGATAGTTTCCGCGCAGAAAAAATTCTCATCGACCGCTTATACAAAAAAGTGGAAGAAGGCAAAATCGTGCTGCATACTAACCGCACTTTAGATGAAGTGTTGGGCGACAACATGGGTGTGACCGGCGTACGTTTGAAAGACGTGCAATCCGAAGCAACGGAAGAGGTCGCATTAGACGGCGTCTTCGTGGCTATCGGTCATGCGCCGAATACGGAAATCTTCCAAGGTCAATTGGAATTAAATAACGGGTATATCGTGGTGAAATCCGGTTTAAACGGCAATGCGACCGCCACATCCGTGGAAGGCGTTTTTGCCGCAGGCGATGTGATGGATCACAACTATCGTCAAGCCATTACCTCTGCCGGCACCGGCTGCATGGCAGCATTAGATGCCGAGCGTTATTTGGATGCGCAAAAAGCATAACTGTTCGGTAGGTGCACCAAGACAACACATTATGCAATATAAGGTGGGCAATAACGTCCACCTTCCGTTTTTCTGTTTCTGATAAAACATAACTTATGGATAAATCTCGTCAAAAATATTTGCAACAATGGCTTCGCACACAGCAAAAGCCGATTAAAAAATATTTGAATCTCAATATTTTGCTCGCCACCTTCTCCTCAGTGATTTTAGTAGGGCAGACTTATCTCTTAGCCTCTTTGCTGCATAAGCTCATTATTCTGGGCGAACCGGTCACCGGCTTAGCGCCTTACTTTATCGGCTTAGTCGTCGGCTTTGCACTACGTGCGCTGATTTTGTGGATCCGAGAAAAAATCGGCTTCAAGTGCGGTCAATTATTACGGAATATTATTCGTCAGCAAATTTTGGATAAAATCCATCAAGTTGGCCCTGCAACGATTAACAATAAACCGGCCGGCAGCTGGGCAACCATCATGTTGGAACAAGTAGAGAACTTGCATAATTTCTACGCCCGCTATTTACCGCAACAAGCGCTTTCCGCCATTGTGCCGATGATTATTCTGATTGCCGTATTCCCGTTGAACTGGGCAGCCGGTTTGATTTTAATGGGCACCGCACCGCTGATTCCTATCTTTATGATTTTGGTGGGCAAAGCGGCAGCAGACAGCAGCCAAAAGAACATGGATACCCTTGCGCGTTTAAGCGGTCAATTCCTCGATCGTCTGCGCGGTTTGGAAACCTTGCGTTTATTCGACCGCACTTCCGAACAAACCCGCCATATTGAAAACAGCACGCAAGATTTCCGCGAAACCACCATGGATGTCTTGAAAATGGCATTCCTCTCCTCTGCCGTGTTAGAGTTTTTTACCTCGATTTCTATTGCATTAATGGCAGTGTATTTCGGTTTCAGCTATTTAGGGCAAGTGGAATTCGGCAGTTACGGCACGCCGATTACACTCTTTATCGGTTTCTTCTGCCTCATTCTTGCACCGGAGTTTTACCAACCCTTGCGCGACCTCGGTACTTATTATCATGACCGTGCAGCCGGTATTGGTGCGGCAGATGCCATTGTAGATTTCTTGGAAGAAGATTATTTAATCGCCCAAGGCGACAGCAAAGCGGCATTTGAAAGCCAAAGTGCGGTAGAAATTTCAGGTGAAAATGTGGTGGTCTTGTCGCCACAAGGCAAACCGCTGACAGAAGCGCTGAATTTCCATATTCCGGCACACAGCCACATTGCGATTGTGGGGCAAAGCGGTGCCGGAAAAACCTCGCTGATCAATGCCATTTTGGGCTTTTTACCTTATGAAGGCAGCCTGAAAATCAACGGGCAAGAATTGCGCAATGTCGATTTAGCCCAATGGCGCAAACACATTGCCTGGGTCGGACAAAACCCATTGTTGTTGCAAGGCACGATCAAAGAGAATTTATTATTGGGCGACATTCAAGCTTCCGCACAAGAAATCGATCAGGCGTTGGCATTAGCACAAGCGAAAGAATTTACCGACCGTCTCGGCTTAGAGGCAGAAATTAAAGAAGGTGGCATTGGCGTGTCCGTCGGGCAAGCACAACGTTTGGCCGTTGCACGTGCGCTACTGCGCAAAGGCAATTTGTTGTTATTAGATGAACCGACTGCCAGCCTTGATGCGCAATCGGAAAATCAGGTATTACAAGCCTTGCAACACATCAGTCGCCAACAAACAACCGTGATGATCACTCACCGCATTGAAGATCTGAAACAATGCGACACCATTTTGGTGATGCGTCACGGACAAATTATTCAGCAGGGGCATTTTGACCAACTGCAACATCAAGGTTTCTTCGCCGAATTATTGGCACAACGACAACAGGATATTAACTAATGCGTGCTTTATTGCCTTTTATTCGTTTATTTAAATTTGCCAAACTGCCATTAATTTTCGGTGGTTTGTTAATGATCCTAGGGCTTGCCTCCAGCATCGGGTTGCTTACCCTTTCCGGTTGGTTCTTGGCAGCGACCGCCATTGCCGGTTTAGGTTCGCTGTTTAACTTTTTCTATCCCTCTGCCAGCGTACGCGGTTTAGCGATCGGGCGCACTGTGGCGCGTTATTTTGAAAAAGTCGTCACCCACGATGCCACTTTCCGCGTGTTAGCCAAATTACGCGTGCAAGTGTTTAGCAAAATTATTCCGTTAAGCCCTGGCGTGCTCAATCGCTATCGTAACAGTGATTTATTAAACCGATTGGTTGCTGACGTGGATACCTTGGACGGACTTTATCTTCGCCTGATTGCACCGTTTATCAGCGCCATTGTGGTGATTACCTTGATTACCCTTGGATTAAGTTTTGTTCATGTGCCACTCGCACTGTTCCTTGGTCTCACGTTACTGACATTATTATTGGTGATTCCAACCATTTTTTACCATCTAGGCAACAAATTCGGCGCAAAATTAACCCAATCCCGCGCCCTATACCGCACGCAATTTGTGGAATTTATTCAGGCTCAAGCAGAATTATTGTTATTTAACGGGGAAGAAAAACTAAAAGGGAAATTGAGCCAAACAGAACAACAATGGCAAGACTATCAACAACAGGAAGCGAATTTATCAGGATTTTCCACCGCACTTTTGTTGTTCGCCAACGGCTTGGTGTTATGTATTGTGATGTGGTTTGCCGCACAAGTGGATTTGGGCAGCGATGAATACCGTGCTGCATTAATTGGCTTGTTTGCCTTTGCCGCCCTCGCCTCCTTTGAAATTTTAATGCCGATCGGCGCCGCATTTTTGCACATCGGGCAAATGGTGGCATCGGCTGAACGGGTGACGGATATTATCGAACAGCAACCACTGGTGGATTTTTCCGGCACGCAACTTGTTGAAAGCCAAACTCAAGCGCCATTATTGCAAATTAATCACGTTCATTTCACTTATCCGCAACGCGATAACCCGGCATTAGTGGACTTAAATCTCTCTATTGAAGCCGGTGAAAAACTCGCCATTTTAGGGAAAACCGGCAGCGGCAAATCGACACTACTTCAATTATTGGTACGCAATTATGATGCCAACCAAGGAGAAATCTTATTCGCCGGCAATCGCATTCAAACCTATCGCGAAAGCAGTTTACGCCAACAATTTTGTTTCTTAACACAACGCGTGCACATATTTAGTGATACGTTGCGTAACAACTTACAACTTGCCAACCATGCAACGTTGAGCGATGAAAGAATGGTTGCCGTGCTACAACAAGTGGGCTTGGAAAAATTGGTGAATCAAGAACAAGGATTAGATTTATGGCTAGGAGACGGCGGTCGTCCGTTATCGGGCGGTGAACAACGTCGTTTAGGCTTAGCGCGTGTGTTATTAAATGATGCGCCTATTTTACTCTTAGATGAACCGACAGAAGGTTTGGATCGCGAAACCGAACGCAATATTCTGCAAGCGATTTTAGCTCACAGTGTCGGTAAAACCTTGATTATGGTGACACACCGTTTAACCGCCATTGAGCAGTTTGATCAACTTGTGGTGATCGATAACAGTCGATTAATTGAACAAGGTTCGTACAGCGAATTGATCAATAAAGAAAATGGCTTTTTCAAACAACTGACACAACGTATTTAAAAGGAAAGGCTGGAAAGGTGGAAACCTTTCCGGCTTAGTCTCGGCACACGAAAATTCTGACTCTGGCTGCTTTCTTCCGAACCTGACCTGGTAAACCAGACTTCATTGCGAGGGACCGAAAAGGTTTCCATTGAATTAACCGCAAGATTTGATAGCGCGATTAAGGTTTCGCATTATGCAATAAGCCCTATTGAATTGCAAATGTTATCTCCGGATCACATCATAACAGCCTGAACTTTAAACAAACGAGGAAAATCATGACCGCACTTAATCAACTTATCGAACTGTTAAAACTAGAAAAAATTGACGATTTACTTTTTCGCGGCGCAAGCCAAGATCTCGGCTTTCGCCAAGTGTTCGGTGGTCAAGTCGTGGCGCAGGCGCTTTCTGCTGCGATTCAAGTCGCCCCTCAAGATCGTTTTTTACATTCTTGCCACGCCTATTTTCTCTCGCCGGGCGACAGTCAATATCCGATTATTTATGATGTCGAAATTTTACGCGAGGGCAGAAATTTCACGGCGATGCGGGTAAAAGCCATTCAACATAAATCACCGATTTGTCACATTACCACCTCTTTCCAAACCTTAGAACAAGGCTTTGAACACCAAAGCGAAATGCCAAAGGTAGAAGCCCCTGATGCCTTAATGTCAGAAAGCTCTGTCATTCAGCAAATGGCACAAACCATTCCGGAAGCGGTGCGCGATAAATTTACGGCAGAGCGTCCCTTTGATATTCGCACCAAATATTTAAATAATCCGTTCCACGGACATAAGCTGCCTCCACAACAATACTCTTGGGTACGCACCAATGGCGAAGCACCGACAGACTATCGCATTCAACAATGCCTACTCGCCTACTTCTCTGATTTTCATTGCATTTTGACCGCACTTCATCCGCATGAAAAAGGCTTTTTACAAAAAGGCATGAAAGTCGCCACCATCGACCATTCTATTTGGTTCCATCGCCCGTTTGATATGAATGATTGGTTGCTCTATGCCATCGAAAGCAACAACGCCTATGCAGCCCGCGGCCTTGCACGTGGTCAATTTTTTGCGGCAGATGGCAGACTCATTGCCACCACACAACAAGAAGGTTTAATTCGTTACGTTCCGGAAGAACAATAAAAAACGAGGAAAAAAATGACCGCACTTTATGCTGCTCAAGATTTTTGGCATGCCGTTACCAAGGCTCTGCAAACCAAGGATCCGTTAGAAAAATGCCGCTTAGTGAATCATCTTTATGATGAGCTATTACCGCAGATTAAATTGGCGGAATTATCCGATTTTCCGGAAGTGACGCCACAAATGGATCTTGCCGGTATTCCGGAGAAGCCGCTACTCGTTGCACCGAAAGATGTGCCGAAACGTTCTTTCGCCACAGAAGAAGGTTATGCCGCAACGTTGCACGCTATTGCCCATATTGAATTTAATGCCATTAATTTAGGCTTAGATGCTGCTTGGCGTTTTGGCCGAAATGCGCAACAAGAATTAGGCGAAGGCATGGCATTTGTCAAATATTGGCTACGTGTCGCACGTGAAGAAAGCACCCATTTTTCCTTAGTCAACTCACATTTGCATACGCTTGGATATCAATACGGCGATTTTGAAGCCCATGCCGGTTTATGGGAAATGGCACAGGCAACCGCGCATGATATTTGGGAACGTATGGCATTAGTGCCGCGTGTACTGGAAGCGCGAGGTCTGGATGCCACGCCTGTATTACAAGAAAAAATTGCGCAACGAAAAGACATGGCTGCCGTCAAGATTTTAGATGTGATTTTAACGGATGAAATCGGACACGTTTATATCGGCAATCATTGGTATCACGCACTTTCCGCCAAACGCAGATTAGATGCTATGAAATGTTTTACCGAACTGCTACATAAATATCGAATTGTGATTTTTAAAGGGGTAATCAACACAGATGCCCGTTTACAAGCCGGTTTCACGCAACATGAATTAGATTGGATTTATGAAGTGGAACAAACCTTAAAGTCATACATTAAGTCATAAAAAATGCGGTGAAAAAACTCACCGCACTTTTATTTTTTAGCTTGTCATTCAAAGCAAATTACAACGCTTTTAAGATGTCATCCACACGTTCTTTCGCATCACCAAACAGCATTTGGGTGTTTTCTTTGAAGAACAATGGATTTTGTACACCGGCGTAACCGGTATTCATAGAACGTTTGAATACCACTACGTTAGCCGCTTTCCATACTTCCAATACCGGCATACCGGCGATTGGGCTGTGCGGGTCATCCATTGCGGCAGGGTTTACAGTGTCGTTCGCGCCGATAACCAAGACGGTGTCGGTGTCAGCGAAATCATCGTTGATTTCATCCATTTCCAACACGATGTCGTAAGGCACTTTGGCTTCCGCCAATAACACGTTCATGTGGCCCGGCAAACGTCCGGCAACCGGATGGATACCAAAACGCACGTTTACACCACGCTCGCGTAGTTTTTGGGTGATTTCCGCCACCGGATATTGTGCTTGTGCGACTGCCATGCCGTATCCCGGGGTGATGATCACAGAGCTGGAGTTTTTCAACAACTCTGCCACTTCTTCTGCGGTTGTTTCGCGGTGTTCGCCTTGTTCGGTCTCGGAAGATACTTGAACATCATTACCAAAACCACCGGCAATAACGCTGATGAAAGAGCGGTTCATGGCTTTACACATGATGTAAGACAAGATCGCACCGGAAGAACCTACAAGCGCACCGGTCACGATTAACAAGTCATTGCTAAGCATGAACCCTGCCGCAGCAGCCGCCCAGCCGGAATAGGAGTTCAGCATGGATACCACCACCGGCATGTCTGCACCACCGATAGAGGCCACTAAATGCCAACCGAAAGCAAGGGCAATCACGGTCATGATTAATACCGGGAAGATATTTTCCGGCTCACTTAAGAACGCCACCATTAACAAGGCAGAAACGATAAGTGCGGCTAAGTTTAATTTATGACGGTGTGGCAACATTAAGGCTTTAGAATTAATTTTTCCGCTTAATTTACCGAATGCCACCACGGAGCCGGTGAAGGTCACCGCACCGATAAAGATCCCTAAAAACACTTCCACGTTATGCACGCTGGCAAGTGCGGCTTGTTCTGCAAGGAATTTCGCTTGTTCTACGTCATTTAAACCGCTTGGCATGGTTGGGATATCATGCAAACCGTAACTGTTATAACCTACCAATACCGCAGCCAAACCCACGAAACTGTGCAAGATTGCCACTAATTCCGGCATTTCCGTCATTTCGACTTTCAATGCACGCTGAATACCAATCGCCCCACCAATCACCATAGCAATAATGATCCACAATGTGCCTTCGGATTTTGGCCCGAAGATGGTGGCGATGAGTGCAATCCCCATCCCGATAATGCCGTACCAGCACCCTGCTTTCGCCGTTTCATGTTTAGAAAGACCGGCTAAGCTCATAATGAAGAGTAACGCTGCAACAATATACGCAGCTTGTACAAAACCTTCTGACATGATTTTCTCCTTAGCCTTTTCTAAACATGGAAAGCATACGTTGAGTGACGCGGAAGCCACCAAAAATGTTGATGCTTGCCACTAAAATCGCAATAAACGCCAACACACTAATGAAGAAATTACCTTGTGAGATTTGCAATAACGCTCCCACAATAATAATCCCTGAAATAGCATTGGTTACCGCCATCAATGGAGTGTGTAGCGCATGGCTAACATTCCAAACCACATAGTAACCCACGACACAAGCCAAGACGAACACGGTTAAGTGAGAAAGGAAAGCCGCCGGTGCAATAGACGTAAGCCATAAGAAAAGCACACCCACTGCCGCCATAATGCCGTATTTTTTACGCGGATCGGTTGGTTTTTCCTCTTCTTTTTTGACCGCACTTGCCGCTTTCGCTTGTTGTTGCGGTTGCGCAGACACTTGAATCGGCGGTGCCGGCCATGTCACTTCGCCATCACGAATCACTGTCACGCCACGCAATACCACGTCATCGAAATTGATGTCGATTTGACCGTCTTTGTTTTTACAAAGCAATTTCAATAAGTTAACCAGGTTGGTACCGTAAAGTTGGGAAGATTGCGTTGGTAAACGGCTTGGTAAATCGGTGTAACCAATGATTTTCACTTGATTATCGGTGACCACCACTTCGCCGGCTTTACTTAATTCACAGTTACCGCCGGTTGCCGCAGCTAAATCGACGATCACGCTGCCCGGTTTCATGGATTCCACCATTTCTTTGGTGATTAAGCGCGGTGCAGGTCTGCCCGGAATTAATGCGGTGGTAATGATAATGTCCACTTCTTTCGCTTGTTCTGCGTAAAGGGCAAGCGCGCGACGATTAAATTCCTCAGACATCACTTTCGCATAACCATCGCCGCTACCGCCTTCTTCTTTGAAATCGATTTCAAGGAAGCTGGCGCCCATACTTTCTACTTGTTCTTTTACTTCCGGACGGGAGTCAAAAGCACGAACAATGGCACCTAGACTGTTTGCTGCCCCAATCGCGGCAAGACCGGCAACACCCGCACCAATCACCAACACTTTTGCCGGTGGTACTTTACCTGCGGCGGTAATTTGTCCGGTGAAGAAACTACCGAATTCATGTGCGGCTTCTACTACGGCACGATAACCCGCAATGTTTGCCATCGAACTTAATGCATCCAACGCTTGCGCACGAGAAATACGTGGCACGGCATCCATCGCCAACACATTGATTTTTTTCGCTGACAGTTTTTCCATGAGCTGCGGATTTTGCGCAGGCCAGATAAAGCTGACTAAGGTTGCCCCTTCTTTAATTAAAGCGATTTCATCATCAGTCGGCGCGTTGACTTTAAAAATAATGTCCGCTTGCCAAACCTGTGCGGCATCACCGACTTTCGCACCGGCAGCTGTAAATGCCTGATCTTCAAAACTGGCTTTGAAACCCGCATCATGTTCAACAATTACGTCGAAACCGAGCTTCAAAATTTGCTGAACCGTTTTCGGCGTTGCCGCCACACGACTTTCATTATCAAGCCGTTCTCTAGGTACACCAATTAACATAATGATTCCCTTTGATTGGTTAAGATTTAGGTAACAAACTTACCCGCCCGAAATGACACCTCTCGGCAGTCAAATTAGCCCTCACTCTACCATTGTTCCCTCAAAAATTAAAAAAATTTTTCGGCTTTTTATTCAATATGTGATCCCTATTACACTTTGCGCAAGGCTATAAAAACATTAGAAATTCATTCCACCCTTTGCTATCTTAGCGCGCGAATCTTTTGGCTACCGCTTCACATTCGGTCAGTTAAAAAACACGGAAAAACTTAACCGCACTTTGATATACAAGGTTAAACACTATGCAATTACCCTCTCTACAATCTGCCACTTTAATCCGCCGTTACAAACGTTTCTTAGCGGATGTGCAACTGCCAAACGGCGATATCACGACGCTACACTGCGCCAACACCGGCGCGATGATCGGCTGCGGCGCGGAAGGCGACACCGTTTGGTATTCCACCTCCGACAGTGCCACACGGAAATACCCAAGCTCTTGGGAGCTAACCCAATTAGCCAATGGCAATATGGTTTGCATTAACACGCACCGTTCTAATCAGCTCACCTTTGATGCTTTACAGAAAAAACACATCCTTGAACTCGCCATGTATGACGAAATTCACCCGGAAGTGAAATACGGTGAAGAAAACAGCCGCATTGATTTTCTGCTGAAAGGTAACGATCTGCCTGATTGCTATGTAGAAGTGAAATCCATCACGTATGTGAATAACGACAAAAAACTCGGTATGTTTCCCGATGCCGTTACCACGCGCGGACAAAAACACTTACGCGAATTGATCGCCATGAAAAAACAAGGTCATCGCGCGGTGATTTTCTTCTGTGGATTACACGATGGCTTCGAGCATTTCCAAATCGCAAAACACATTGATGCCAAATATGACACGCTTTTCCAGCAAGCCCTCAAAGAAGGCGTGGAAGCCTATGCATATGCCGCTGAATTTGAAAAAACGCAGGGAATTCCGACCGCACTTCACCTCACAAAGGTCGTACCACTTAAGCTAAATGGGATTTAAGTGAATTATTTGAGAATTATTTTCATTAAAGTGCTTGACATTAATTTTGAGAATAATTATCATTTAATCATTCAAACAACAATAGATAATCACTCCAACTTCAACGCCTCATCCCCCACAAGAGGCGTTTTTTTTCGCCTGAAATCCGGCCTTTTCCTTAAAAATAATTTAAATTTGTCGAATAACCTCTATAATGTAGCCTTTCGGTAAATTGAATAACATTAGGAAAAGACATGACTGATATGAATACCGTTCTCGCGGAACTAAAACGCGGCGTAGATGAAATTCTTTCTGAACAAGATTTAATTGAAAAACTTAAAGAAAATCGCCCATTGCGCGTGAAACTCGGCGCAGACCCAACCGCACCAGATATTCATTTAGGTCACACGGTGGTATTAAACAAATTACGTCAATTCCAACAATTAGGCCACGAAGTTTATTTCTTAATCGGTGACTTCACCGGCATGGTGGGCGACCCATCCGGCAAAAATGCTACCCGTCCACCGCTTAGCCGCGAAGATGTGTTACGTAATGCGGAAACCTACAAACAACAAATTTACAAAATTCTCGATCCGCAAAAAACCCGCATCGTATTCAACTCTGAATGGTTGGGTAAATTAGGCACCGAAGGCATGATTCGTTTAGCAAGCAACTACACTGTTGCCCGTATGTTAGAACGTGATGATTTCAAAAAACGTTTCTCTAACAATCAACCCATTGCGATTCATGAATTTATTTATCCGCTCTTGCAAGGTCATGATTCTGTTGCGTTGGAAGCCGATGTTGAGTTAGGCGGAACCGATCAAAAATTCAATTTATTAGTGGGGCGCGAATTACAAAAATCTGCCGGTCAAAAACCACAAGTGGCGATTACCCTGCCATTATTAGTGGGCTTGGATGGCGAGAAAAAAATGTCTAAATCCCTCGGTAACTATATCGGTGTCACCGAAGCACCAAGCGAAATGTTCGGCAAAATCATGTCCATTTCCGATGACTTAATGTGGGATTGGTACAACTTGCTTTCTTTCCGCCCATTAGCTGAAATTGCCCAATTAAAAGCAGATGTGGCAAACGGCAAAAATCCACGGGATGTAAAAATCTTGTTGGCGAAAGAAATTATTGCCCGTTTCCATGATGAGGCGGCTGCAGAGGCGGCTGAACAAGAATTTATCAACCGTTTCCAAAAAGGCGCGATGCCGGATGACATGCCTGACTTTACCTTTGAAGGCGAAATTGGGCTTGCCAACTTGTTAAAAGACGCCGGTTTAGTGGCTTCAACTTCAGAAGCCAACCGCATGGTACAACAAGGTGGCGTGAAAATTGACGGTGAAAAAGTGGAAGATGCCAAACTGGTTATCACCGCCTCCACTGCGGTTTACCAAGTGGGTAAACGCAAATTTGCCAAGGTCACGGTGAAATAAAAACATCACAAAAACGAACCGCACTTATGGCTTCATAAAGTGCGGTTATTTTTATCTGTGTTTTTTAGGGGTAACACGAGGAGCAAAAAATGAGCCAAAAAATTTGGGTATTAGGTGACGCCGTGGTGGATTTAATCCCCGATGGAGAAAATCATTACTTGCGTTGTGCAGGCGGCGCTCCGGCAAACGTGGCGGTAGGCATAGCCCGTTTAGGTGGTGAAAGTGCATTTATCGGTCGCGTAGGCAAAGACCCCTTGGGCGAATTTATGCAACAAACCCTGCAACAGGAAAAGGTACAAACCAGCCACATGATTCTTGATCCGCAACAGCGTACTTCCACGGTTATCGTCGGGTTAGACAACGGCGAACGGAGCTTTACCTTTATGGTGAACCCAAGTGCCGACCAATTTTTACAAGTGGCAGACTTACCGAATTTCCAAGCAAACGAATGGCTACACTGCTGCTCTATTGCTTTAATCAATACCCCTTCTAGCGAAACCACTTTTGAAGCCATTCGCCGCATTAAAGCTGCAGGCGGATTCTTCTCTTTTGATCCAAATCTACGCGAATCCCTTTGGGCAAGTTTTGACGACATGAAGCAAACCGTTATGCAGGCGGTAGCATTAGCGGATGTGTTGAAGTTTTCAGAAGAAGAATTGACGCTCCTCACTGACACACAAACCTTAGACGACGCATTTGAAAAAATCACCGCACTTTATCCGGAAAAATTGATCATTGTGACCTTAGGCAAAGACGGCGCATGCTATCATTTAGCCGGTAAAAAAGACATTGTTGCCGGCAAAGCCTTAAAACCGATTGACACAACAGGCGCGGGCGATGCCTTTGTCGGCGGTCTTCTTGCCGGGCTTTCACAACATCCTAATTGGAAAGAAATTCCTGTGCTTGAGCAAATTCTCCGTCAAGCTAATGCCTGTGGTGCGTTAGCTACCACGGCCAAAGGTGCCATGTCTGCCCTGCCGAATAAAGCACAACTGGCTGAATTTTGTGACAACGTCATACTGTAACGAATATCCTCACGATGCGATATTTTCTGTGTTTTTTCTTTTTTATTCTCCCCCTCGCTTTGCAAGCGCGCACGGCAGATTGTTTTGTGGTAGGAATTAGCGATGGCGACACGTTCACCTGTTTAACGGCGAATCTCAAACCCATTAAAGTGAGGTTAGCCGAAATCGATGCACCGGAAAAAGCACAGCCTTTCGGGAAAAAATCCCGTCAAATGCTGGGTTCATTGATTCATAAACGCCAGGTGACATTAGATATTCAAGGCTACGATCGCTATCAGCGCACCTTGGCAACGGTGTATGATAAGCAGGGGCAAAACATCAATTTAATTATGGTACAACAAGGCATGGCATGGGCTTATCGGCAATATTTACAGGATGTTGCCTATTTACAGGCTGAGCAAACGGCAAGAGAACATCGACGCGGTTTGTGGCGCGATCCCTCGCCTATTGAACCCCATTTATGGCGTCAACAACAAAGAAGGTAAAAAATGCATTTTGATCCCCTTACATTTCGTCAATATTTTCCCTATTTCACTCATGCAGATGCAGTGGTCTATCTTGATAACGCCGCAACCACCCTCAAACCGCAGTGCTTAATCCGGGCAACGGTGGATTTTTATCAATCCGCCGGTTCGGTACATCGCAGTCAATATGATGAAAAACAGACCGCACTTTATGAACAAGCTCGTAGTCGGGTTAAGCAGTTAATTCATGCCGAAAGCGAACAGGCAGTGATTTGGACATCAGGCACAACGCAAGCCATTAACACAGTGGCAAACGGTTTATTACCGCATCTCAATGCCGGCGATGAAATCATAATCAGTGAAGCGGATCATCACGCCAATTTTGTCACGTGGCACCAAGTGGCTAAAAAAACCGGCGCCATTATTCATGTGCTGCCGATATTGGATAATTGGCTAATCGACACCAATGCCTTATTACAAAAACTCAGCCCTCGCACCAAATTGGTGGCGTTAAATTTTGCGTCTAATGTCACCGGCACACAGCAATCTGTCAAACAATTGATTGAATTGATTCGCGCACAAAGTTCCGCGCTTGTTTTAGTGGATGCGGCACAAGCCATTAGTCACGTCAAAATTAATTTAGCAGAATTGGATGCCGATTTTATTGCCTTTTCCGCCCATAAAATTTACGGTCCAACCGGGCTTGGCGTGTTAAGCGGAAAATTGGAGGCGTTAAATTTATTACAGCCCTTGCAGTACGGCGGCAAAATGATTAGCAAAGTCAGCAAACAACAAATCACCTTTGCCGAACTGCCTTATCGGTTGGAAGCTGGCACGCCGAATATTGCTGCCGTGATTGGCTTTAACGCCGTGCTAGAATGGTTAAGCCAATGGGATATTGGCGAAATGGAAGAAAACGCCGTACGCTTGGCAGAAATGACCCGTCAACGTTTATCCTCTTATCAACAATGCAAATTATTTAACTCACCACAACCAAGTTCGGTCGTCAGCTTTGTATTTGAGGATGTTAACGCCTTCGATTTAGCCACGCTATTAGCCGAACAAAATATCGCATTACGTGTTGGTGAACATTGTGCACAGCCTTATTTAGCAAGATTAGGACAGGCCGCTATCCTGCGCTTATCTTTTGCACCTTATAATATCGCCTCAGACATTGAAGCATTTTTTAACGCCTTAGATAAAAGTTTAGAATTATTAAGATGAACATTGAACAACAATTACGCAATGCCATAACATGGGAAGAACGCTACCGTTTGATTATTCAAGCCAGCAAAAATCTCCCTATACCAAATAAAAATGAATTAGCACAGATGGAAATTATTCCGGGTTGCGAAGTACAGGTATGGTTTAAATTCACCGAAAAAAACGACCGCACTTTTCACTTTCAAGCCTATAGTGAAGCTCGGATTATGAATGGTTTACTCTGGATTTTATTGCAACACATTGAAAACAAAAGCGCAGAACAATTACGCTATTTTGATTTAACCGCCTATTTCACTCACCTTGGCATTGCACAACGTTTAAGCACGACCCGCCTAAACGGTTTAAAACACATTGAACAGATTTTGCATCATTTGTAAAAGCGATTTGAGGACAAGATTCTAGGCTAACTTGCGAAGTTAGCCTAACGTCATGAGTATATTATTTTGGTAGGTCGTCTAAGAGACTGTCTTTTGCCGCAGAGAGGTATTGCAGCATAGACCAAATCGTCAAAATCGCCGCAATATAAAGTAAGATAATGGCAGCGACTTCCATGTAAACGTTATAACGCCACAATAAGCCGCCCAAGGCTAACATTTGTGACGTGGTTTTTACCTTACCCAACCAAGACACCGCCACTTTGCTGCGACTGCCTAATTCCGCCATCCATTCGCGCAAGGCGGAGATAATAATCTCACGAGAAATCACCACAATCGCCGGTAGCGTAATCCAAAAGGTATGATTATATTCCACCACTAAAACTAACCCGGCCACTACCATCACTTTATCCGCCACTGGATCCAAAAATGCACCAAAACGCGTAGTTTGTTTCCATTTGCGGGCGAGATAGCCATCCAGCCAGTCGGTGACACCGGCGATAAAGAAAATAAAGGTGGTTAAAAAAGGCGCCCAATCAAAAGGAAGATAGAAAGCAATAATGAAGAAAGGAATTAAAATAACTCGAAATATCGTTAAAAAAATGGGGATGTTTAATTTCATAATTCGCGTTCTAGCCGAGGATGAGTTGTGGCTTTATTCTAAATCAGATTGCGCCACTTTTAAATGCCTCCTATGTAAATTTGCGTAAAAAGGAACTAGTTCCCAAACAAATTTAGCGTTAATATTTTTACCCGAAAAAACAACCGCACTTTTAATCCATTTTCCCCTTTTTTGTAGGATATTATCATGTCAAAAAAATCATTAGCCACCACCTTAGTCCATGCCGGAAGAAAAAAACGCTATACCCAAGGCTCAGTTAACCCGGTTGTGCAACGAGCATCCTCTCTTGTCTTTGATTGCTTAGAAGATAAAAAGCACGCCACCCTTCATCGTGCAAAAGGTGAGCTTTTTTATGGTCGTCGCGGCACCTTAACCCATTTTGCATTACAAGATGCAATGACCGAATTAGAAGGCGGCGCGGGCTGCTATTTATACCCTTGTGGTGCGGCGGCAGTCACGAATAGCATTCTTTCTTTTGTGGAAAACGGTGATCATGTGCTGATGACAGGCGCGGCTTATGAACCGACACAGGATTTTTGCAATGTCGTATTAAAAAAATTAGGCGTAAGCACGACCTTTTATGATCCGATGTTAGGCGAGAAAATTGCCGATTTAGTCCAACCGAATACAAAGGTTTTATTTCTCGAAGCGCCAAGCTCTCTCACCATGGAAGTTCCCGACATTCCGGCAATCGTTTCTGCCGTGCGCAACATCAATCCGGACATCGTTATTATGATAGATAACACGTGGGCAGCCGGTGTGTTGTTCAAAGCGTTAGAACATGGCATTGATATTTCAATTCAGGCTGGCACGAAATATTTAGTGGGCCATTCCGATGTGATGATTGGCACGGCAGTGGCTAATGCCCGTTGCTGGGATCAACTACGCGAACACTCTTATCTAATGGGTCAAATGGTGGATGCCGACAGCGCCTATACCACAGCACGCGGATTGCGTACGCTCAATATTCGCTTAAAACAACACGAAGAAAGCAGCATAAAAGTGGCACAATGGTTGGCACAACAACCGGAAGTGAAAGCAGTGTATCATCCTGCCTTGCTAAGTTGCCCCGGCAATGCTTTTTTTAAACGGGATTTTAGCGGTTCAAGCGGATTATTCTCTTTTGAGTTAAAACAAAAATTAACACAACAACAGCTTGAAGCCTTTATGAATCATTTTGACTTATTCACCATGGCTTATTCCTGGGGCGGCTTTGAATCTTTGATTTTATATAATCAACCGGAGGAAATTGCCAAAATCCGTCCGAATATTCCGCGAAAATTAGAAGGCACCTTAATTCGTATTCATATTGGCTTAGAAGATGTGGATGATTTAATTGAAGATTTACGCGCAGGATTTAAACGATTAGCACAAAATTAAGGTGATGATTTATTAGACAGCCTTACCTTAAAACTGTGATCTGTGTCAGAAAATGGAGAGAAAAAAGTAAGGTTACTGTTGACAGGCTTATTTTTCTTTGCCAAGATCGTGACACTTCAAAAGAAGTAGTCTGAATGATTCATTGATGCTAATTTAATGAAAAAGTTCAAAACTGACCTTAATAACAAATAATTTCTGAAAAGGAATGAAGATTATGAAAAAGACAGTAATCGCATTAGCAATCGCTGCTTTCGCAGCAACCGGCGCAGCAAACGCTGCAACAGTTTATAACCAAGATGGTACTAAAGTTGAACTTGGTGGTTCTGCCCGTATCTTCTTAGGAAAATTAGGCAAAGATCAACGTGGCGACCTCGTGAACGATGGTTCCCGTATTAAAATCAATGCAACTCACACATTAGACAATGGTTTGTCTGCATTCGTAGGCTATGAAACTCGTTTTAACGGTTCACAAAAAGAAAAACAATCTGGTTCAAACACTGGCTTTGGTAATATCACCACTAACAAATTATTTGTCGGTTTCGGTTTTGAAAACGTGGGTAAATTAAGTTTCGGTCGTCAAGCCACTACTGCAGATGATGTATTAGGTGATGGCTTATACTATCGTTCTGGTGCTAATAACATCCTAACAACAGGTGCGGATAAATCCATTAAATTCCGTTCTGCTGACTTCGAAGGCTTTAGCTTCGGTGCAGACTACTTATTCGGTAATCCAAATAAAGTAACTGCAGCTAAAAGCTATAAAAATGGTGCTGGCGTAGCCGCATTCTATAACTATGACTTTGAAAAAAATCATAACATTGAATTCGCAGCAGGCTATACTTTCGATCAATATGATTCTGTGAACTCTTCTTCAACATCACAAAAAAATCATAACTGGTTATTATCTTCCCACTATAGATTAGATGCATTCAGATTCGCAGTGGCTTACGGTCAACGTACTGAGAAAGTGACTGGCGCAACAAGCAACACCAGAGGAAAATATATCTTCTTAGAAAGCAAATATGACCTAGCTGATGTTGCTGGTATTCCATCTACTGTTGGTTTACAATGGGAACGTTACAATGAGAAAGACTATAACGGTCAAGATAAAGGTAAGAGCATTGCAAACCAATACATCGCAATGGCTGACTATAAGTTAAGCAAAAATGTTGTTCCTTACGTACAATATACACGCGCGACTGAAAAAGATAACGTTGGTCAACGTACCAGTGAAAACGTCTACGGTGCAGGTTTACGTGTACACTTCTAATTTGAGTTAATACTCATTAAAAAGGCCGACGTTATGTCGGTCTTTTTTTTTGAGAAATAAGATGAAAATTCACCGCACTTTGTAACAATCAGGATTGAAGAATCATCATGATACAATCTATCCCTGATCAAAAATTCGAAATTTCCCTTAATAACTTCAGTTAAAATATCACCGACAAACCTCTAACGCCTCTTGAGAGCCAAGTGATGCAAACAAATAATGGACGATATCATTATGATTTGAATAATATTTACTCACTAAATAAGGCGATTTATTTTGATAAAAATAACAATATAATTCTCCTCTATTTAAAAAAGATTGTTTTTTAAACGTCGAAATATTCAAATTTTTTAAAATGGTTCTCCCTTTATCGGAAGAAATTATGGCATAAAGCTGGGAAACTGGTATTTCATCCTTTTTATTAGCCTCAAAAATCATAATCATTTCACTTGTTTCAACGAATGTTCTTACAAAAATGTTATGACTACTTGCCGGAAACACATGAATATACCATGACGATGATTTTGAATTTAAAAACTCATTAGGCGAGTCATAAATATCGTCGTGATGTGTTTCATATCCAAAGAAAGCAATTAACAACAGGCTCATAATCACAAAGAATCCTACACTACACTTCGATACTAACTTAATAAACCTCATCATAGATATTCCTTTTTACATTCTTTATTATCGCTTTTCAGTGAAAATATATTTCACATCTATACAGTTATTTCATATTTAACCCCAAATTAATAAGCTGCATAGATAACGCACAATGGCACATTGCTTCCCAGCACATGCCGAGATCCAATAAAAAACACCTCAAAAAACTCACAGAATTTTGTTTACTTTCTGAGGTGTACATTAGGAAGTGTATGACAACACAAGTATTCATTACTAAAAAAAGTGCGGTCATTTCCTCAAATATTTTCTCATCAACATATTGGGAAAAAGTGATCTGCCCCCCAAAATTTACCGCACTTTTTTTACACAATCAATTTTAGAAACTGTATTTCAAATTCGTAAAGTAAGAACGACCGTGCTCATTATAGGTGCGTGCCGTGCCGGCGTTACGATAAATACGTTTATCTAAAATATTATTCACCCCCACACGTAGGCTTAAACTATTATTAAATTTATAGCCAACGTTAGCGCCCCAAATGCCGTAGCTACCAAGTTGATATTGCGTCACCAGGCTTTCACCGGTGTTATAAATTACGTGCATAAAGTTTTCCGCATTCTCAACGGTTTTTTGTTTACCATAACGGGTGTAAGAGGATTGCCTAAGAAATAACAAGCACGTCCCCAGTCAAAACCTTTCGGATGACTGTTTTGAAGAACAGTATATTGTCTGCCTTTTGCATCTGTCTTAACAACACTGCCGGTTGAATTTAACGCATTTGGATTATTCCAGTTATTTACGCTGTCAATCGGACAACCATTACTCGCATTAATGAGCAAATAATTCGGGGAAGATTGATAAAGATTCGGTGCTTTATAGGATCTTGCTACCCCACCTTTAATTTTCCAGTTTTCGTTCACTTGGTGTGAGAAGTTGAATGACGGGCTCCAATTAGATTTAGAATTCGTGCTGGAATCAAAACGAATGCCCGGTGTTACAATGGTTTTGTTATTTGGCAACATAATCAAGAATGCCGCCCATTCATTTTGTGCCACTTTACCACTACGCCCTTTATCTTTTAGCATAAACTTGCATGGTTTGCGTCATAGATGCAGCATCATCCAATTCAGAACGGGACGCTTCCGCACCAACAGTCACCATATGGCTAGTATTACCCAAAGCAAACGGAATATAAAGTTCATTGCTAAAACGGTAGTTTCTGAGTAAACCGACAGATTTATTTAACCCGTTGTAAGCCCCTTCTGTACTGCCCAACAAGCCTTCCGGATAATGATAGTTACGGGTTTGGTCGAAAGTGAAATAAGTGCGGTTATCTAACACGCCCCATTTGCCTTCATGTGTTAAAGCGTAACTTTGACGATAAAGCGTTGAAGTTTCCGCATGTTGTAACGCAAGATCACGGCTGATTTTCATAGCTTGATTCAGTAAAACAGAGCTGTTTTGTGTATCCCCGTTATAAATATTGCCTTGACGACTGTATGCTGCATCAAAGGTTAATTTTTGGTCCGGGGTGATATTCTAAACTAACTGCCCTGCCACAAACGCAGATTCTCAGCAAATTTTTCATTTATGAAATAACAATCCGCACATAAAACGTGCGGTTTTTAGACTCCCCTATAAGAGCCTATACTTCACAAGCCCCTTAAGGGGCTTTTGTAAAAACTGGTAATCGTGTTTATTTTCATGTCACTATCTTAGTGAATCGTAGCGTACAACTTGTTGCACGAAATCGTGAATACCAGAAAGGGGTAAATAAGGTTCCGTGCGCGGTTTGGTCGTGCATCAAGATGCACGCTACGCATGAAATCGTGAATTACGCATCGAGGTTAATTATTCGTGCAACAAGTTGCACGCTACGAGGGGTTAAATAATCGTCCTATATGTTGAGTTTCGGTTGTCAGCCTTGTTCATTATATCGCGAGGATTTTTTTCTGTTCATCGCTTAAGCTATTTAGCTCCATACGCATAGTGTATGATTTTTATAGCCAGGCTTTAGCTGGCTATAATAAAAAGTGCGATCAGTTTTTTTACGCTTTCTGATATATATCAACGGATAACGGCTTATCACTTGAGCAAATTTTGCTCGACTCTATAATCTTAACGTAAACCTCGTTAAATAGAGGATAATGGATATGACTAGAAAATAAGCCTGACAAAGAAGAAAAAATCAATTTAGTCTTTTTTGTGTAATAGCATATAATTCATCTCCATCTTATTTTTAATTTAAGAGGTTGTTCAAATGCAAAAATGGTTTAAACAGAGTTTAGGTTTGGTGTGTCTTTCGTCTTTATTTTTTAGCCAACAGGCGGCTGCGGAAGGACGTTTGACTGTGTATTGCACAGTGCAAAATGCTTTGTGTGAAAAAGTGACAACGCAGTTCGGTGAAAAATATGACGTGAAAACCGAATTTGTGCACGGAGGTACGGAAACCATTTTTGGCAAGATCAAAGCGGAGAAAGACAATCCGCAGGCAGATTTTTGGTATGGCGGTACGATTGAGCCTCATTTTCAGGCGGGCGAGTTGGGTTTGTTAGAAGCCTACCGTTCGCCAAAACAAGCAGAAATCCTACCACAGTTTAAGTCGCTCATGGCAGAAAAAGGCGATTTCACGTCTGCTGTCTATATGTTGGTGTTGGGCTTTGGTGTGAATACACAAAAATTGGCGCAACTGGGATTACCTACACCGCAAACCTGGGAAGATTTGCTCAAACCGGAATATAAAGGTGAAATTCAACTGCCGGATCCACGCGCTTCCGGTACGACTTATACGATCATGGCAACCTTGATCCAACTTTGGGGCGAAGAGAAGGCCTTTGATTATTTGAAAAAGCTTAATGAAAACGTCTCGCAATATGTAAAAAGTAATTTGGTGACGGCGAATTTATCCCGTGGTGAAAGTGCGGTGAGTGTCGGTTTTGTGCATGCGTATGCTACAGAAAAAGAAAAAGGCGCACCGGTGGAAACGGTGATCCCACAAGGTAAAACCGGTTATGCGTTGGGCGGTGCGAGTATTATTAAAGGCGCACGCAACCTCGATAACGCCAAACTTTTTATGGATTTTGTGTTGTCGAAAGAGGTGCAGGAAATGCCATGGCGTGAATTTGGCTTATATCAAATCCCAACGAATGCCAATGCGGAATCTTCACCAAAATCCGTTGACCCGAAAAAATTAGATTTTGTTGAATTTGATTTTGTGAAATTCGGTTCTAAAGATGAAGGCAAGCGATTAATTAATAAGTGGCTGGCTGACATCAAATTATCGAAATAACCCTTCCTATGCTCGGCACAAATATCGTGCCGGGCAAGATCTTATGCTGATGTATCCATGCTAAAACACCGCTTTCATCACCCCATCATTTGGATTTTACTCGCTTTTCTGGCATTTGCTTGTTTGCCAGTGCGTGCCTTGGATTATGGTCTTTTCGGGGCAACCGCCAAAGAATATTTCTCTGCGATGGGATGGGCGCAAGTCAATATCAGTTGGTTGTGGTTTGCCGCACTGCTGATATTTCCTTTACTTCAGCGACAGCCTGTTTCTCGCCACTCGGCAAAAATAACCGTTATTTTGACCGCACTTTTGGTCTCATTCATTTGGTTCTCTGCGGAGGC
The DNA here is from genome assembly GCF_901873365.1 of uncultured Aggregatibacter sp. Classification (GTDB taxonomy): domain Bacteria; phylum Pseudomonadota; class Gammaproteobacteria; order Enterobacterales; family Pasteurellaceae; genus Aggregatibacter. Next base: position 15,432 of record NZ_CABFLM010000045.1, on the reverse strand, counting down.
CTATGATTTCCGTTTCGGCTATGCGGTGATTGCCCTGTTTATTGCCATCGGCGCCATATTCGTGGATGCCTTAGCGCGTTTAGGTTTTTTACGGGGAGATCGTTTTTTATTGGCGGTCGCCACAGGGCTTGCCGTGTTGGTAATCGGCTTTATTTTTTATCCGATAAGCGCATTATTTACGATCTTTTTTACCGGCGAATCCGGTGAATTTGGCAGTGTTGTTACGTTATTAAATCACCGTGGCTTGTGGAAAGTTATTGGTAATTCCTTGGCGGTCTCATCTGCCGTTGGGCTGTGTTCTGTTGCTTTTGCGCTTGTTTTGGCGTTATACACCACGAGAATAGCCAAACGCAGTTTGTTTATCAGCAAGATCTTCTCCTTATTGCCGATGGTAACGCCACCATTTGTGGTGAGCTTAGGCGTGATGTTGATGTTTGGGCGCTCAGGCTATGTAACACAATTTCTCTCGCAACATTTCGGCGTGAACTCGAATTGGCTTTATGGTTTTAACGGTATTCTTATTTCCCATACCTTAGCCTTAACGCCCATGGCATTTATGTTGTTGGAAGGGGCATTAAAAAATCTTTCACCGAAATTGGAAGAAGCCGCCGTGATGCTCGGTGCGAATCGTTGGCAGAGTTTTCGTTTTATCGTGTTGCCGTTATTGAAACCGGCATTAGCCAATGCCTTTTTAATCGTGATGGTGCAATCGTTGGCGGATTTCAGCTCGCCTTTTGTGTTAGGCGGCAATTTTGACGTGTTGGCAACGCAAATTTATTTTTACATTGTGGGGGCACAAAACGACTATTTCTCCGCAAGTGCCTTGGGGATTATTTTGTTAAGCATCTCCTTCGGGATTTTCTGGCTGCAATATCATTTTATCGGACGGAAAAATTACGTTACGCTTTCGGGAAAAGGGGTTGAAGGTCGAAGCACGCCTTTATCTTTCGGTTTAAAAATTACCGTTGTGAGCATTTTTGCTGCCTGGGTTGGTTTCAATGCTTTATTGTATGGCAGTATTTTTTACGGCAGCGTGATGCAGAACTGGGGTGTTAATCACACCTTTACCTTGCAGCACTACATCATGTTATTCGGACAAGGCTGGAAGAACGGCGCAATTCCGTCTTTATTGCAAACCGTATTATTCGCGGTGATCGCCGCACCTTTTACTGCCATGAGCGGTTTTTTATTGGCTTATTTCTTTTCTCGTCACCGCTTCTTCGGACAAAAATACATTGAATTTCTGACGCTACTCAGTTTTGCGGTGCCTGGAACGGTTGCCGGGGTGTCTTACATTCTTGCGTTCAATAATGTCCCGCTCTATTTAACCGGCACAGGGGCGATCATTGTGCTTTCGATGGTGACTCGCAATATGCCTATTGGTTTGCGTGCCGCGTTAGTGAATTTTAAACAATTAGACCCGGCATTGGATGAAGCTGCCTATTCTTTAAAAGCCAGTGCGTTTCAGACGTTACGTTTTATTACCTTGCCTTTATTAAAACCCGCTTTATTGTCCGCCTTGGTGACAAGTTTTGTGCGTGCGATGACGACCATTAGTGCGATTATTTTCTTAGTCACACCAAGCACCCGCGTGGCAACGTCATTTATTTTAAATAGGGTGGAAGACGGTGATTATGGTTTGGCGGTGGCGTACGGTGCCAGTTTAATTGTGATTATGATGCTGGTTATCGGCTTATTCGGTCGATGGGTTGGTGAGACAAAATTAGGACGATAACATGACACAACATATTGAATTAAAACAGGTTTATAAATCTTTTGGTTCAACCAAGGTATTGCAAGATTTCAATCTTTCTTTTGAAAAAGGCAAATTTACGACCTTGTTGGGCGCCTCAGGTTGTGGCAAAACCACCATTCTGCGTCTCATTGCTGGATTGGAAGATCTCGATCAAGGGCAAATTTTATATGACGGAAAGGATATCAGCCGTCTGCCGCCACAACAGCGTGGTGTCGGCATTGTGTTTCAATCCTATGCGCTTTTCCCACATTTAACCGTCGGAGAAAATGTAGCATTTGGTTTGAAAATGCAGGAAAGCTATTCCTTCGACATCACCGAAAAAGTCAGTCAAGCATTAAAAATGGTGGAGCTCGAGGGTTTTGAACATCGCCGTATTGAACAACTTTCCGGTGGACAACAACAACGTGTCGCCTTGGCGCGGGCATTGGTAATTGCGCCACAAATTTTATTATTTGATGAGCCGTTAAGTAATTTGGATACCAACTTGCGTCGCACGATGCGTGAGATGATTCGCCATTTACAACAAAAACTCGGTATTACGGTGCTCTATGTGACCCACGATCAAACAGAAGCCTTTGCTATTTCCGATGCAGTAGTGGTGATGAACCAAGGAAAAGTCGAACAGATTGGTTTGCCGAATACGCTCTATCATCATCCAACCTCTCGTTTTACGGCAAACTTCATGGGTGAGGTGTCTTTCTTTCCGGTGACGGTAAAAAACGGAAACTATGTTTTGGCAGAAAATCCCTTATCGATTGAATCGAATGAGCTACCACAGGATGGAAATTATTTACTCGGTATTCGACCGGAAGGCGTGTTATTAGAGTTAACAGGCGAACCTGCGGAACGTTGTGATGTGCAATCGGCGATTTCTATGGGAAATTATTGGGAAATTCAGGTGCGATGGCATGGGTTTCCATTATTGGTGCATTTAAATCCGAATGATTACATACCAAATCAGCCAGAGTATTTTGTTAAGTTGCGACCTATTGGCTGGTTTGTGTTAGCGGAGGAGAACTTTTAATGCCATAAAAAAGGCGTTAAAATCCACCGCACTTTAAATGTTCCAGCCACAAAAAAAAAGGTACCTAAGTGCGGTATCTTTTTTCAAAGTTTTTTAATCTGATGATCGAGCCACTATTTCACAATACGTAAGTGAGATGTGGATTTCTCCGCCTTTTTCGGTTTATCCGTTTTATCGACAGCTTTCTCAAATCCAATAGGCTGTTCTTCTGTTTGCTCCGGATGATCATCATAAACTTCTTCCGGCTCAAACATCACGCCATCGCCATTCTCACGCGCATAAATTGCCAATGCTGCTCCCATTGGAATGTAAATATCCTGCGGCACGCCACGAAAACGAGCACTAAATTGAATAAAATCATTGGTTAACTGTAAATTTCCGGTGGCATTGGCAGACAAATTCAACACAATTTGTCCATCTTTGACATACTCTACCGGCACTTTCACGCCCCAATAAGTGGCATCAACCACCAAATACGGTGTGAAATCATTATCGACTAACCAATCGTAATAAGCTCTTAATAAATAAGGACGTTTCGGGGATGATTTATATTCCATTTAGCCGCCTATTATTTTTCATCCATTAAGTTTTTCGGCGCTAATTCGCCTACGGATTGCAAGAAAGAATCACGCGTAAATACACGGGACATATAGCTTTTCACAGCCTTGCTACCGGCACCGCTAAATTCCACACCCAATTCTTGCATACGCCACAATAACGGCGCGACATAACAATCGATAAGACTAAATTCATCGTTCATAAAATAGGTATTTTGACTAAAGATCGGTGCAATCGCCAGAATTTCTTCTTTGAGTTGTTTTAATGCTTGTGCTCGTTCAGCTTCGGATGCGGCATTTTGTGCAGTTTCTAACGTTGGATACCAATCTTGCTCAATACGTAACATCAACAAGCGGCTTTTTCCGCGAGCCACCGGATAAACCGGCATTAATGGCGGATGTGGGAAACGCTCGTCCAAATATTCCATGATAATGCGAGAATTAAACAGCACTAAATCACGATCAACTAGCGTAGGCACAGTACCGTACGGATTGAGTTCCATTAAATCTTCCGGCAAGGCTTGCGGATCTACAATTTCCGTTTCATAAGCGACGCCTTTCTCAGCCAACACAATACGTACTTGGTGACAATAAATATCGGTTTTATTTGAAAATAGCGTCATTACAGAACGTTTATTTGCAGAACTTGTCATCTATTCCTCCGACGACTCAAAAATAAGAAAAATATTCGGTTGGTCTCTTGCCATACCAAGAAAAGCGGTCGTTTATTCTATCACAAAGCAAGTGGCTTTTTCCAAGAAAAAGCCGGATTTTAGCTTTATCGCCATAAAAAATATCCGCTTCAGTAACGAAACGGATATTTTTAACGTTCTTTCTAAACGATAAGAAAGGATTATTTCCACTTATCGGCAGCCGCATAATCACTGTCGCGGCCTTCAATCCAACGCTCCCCTTTTTCGGTTTGTTCTTTTTTCCAAAAAGGCGCTTTGGTTTTCAAATAATCCATAATAAATTCATTGGCGTGATAAGCATCGCCACGATGCGCAGAAGCTGTTCCCACCAACACAATTTCATCACCGGTATTCAATTCACCTACACGATGAATAATGGAAATCTTTTGTAAATCCCACCGCGCTTTTGCCTGTTGAGCAATATCCATCAAGGCTTTATGGGTCATCGCCGGGTAATGTTCCAAATACAAACTACTGACTTCATCCCCTAGGTTCATATCACGCACTTTGCCCACAAACATTACCGTAGCACCAACCGAATTTTCTTCGCTCAACCAACGATAAACGGCATTTTGGTCGAACGTCTGCTCTTGCACGGAAATTTGAATATCGTTCATTTAGCCCCCGGTCACCGGTGGGAAAAACGCAATTTCATCACCATTTTTGACCGCACTTTCTAACGGCATTAAGGTTTGATTGATGGCCACCAAAAGTTTATCCGATTGCAATGCCAACGCCCATTTATCGCCTTTCGCCGCAAGGTGTTGACGTAATGCTTCTGCCGTGGCGAAATTTTCATTCACTTCAATGGCATCCAAACCGATTAATTCTCGAGTTTGAGCAAAAAATAAAACGCGTAACATTATTTCTCCTCCGCAATAAAATGCCCGGATTTTCCACCGCTCTTTTCAAGCAGACGTACCGTTTCAATCACCATGTCTTTTTGCACTGCTTTACACATATCGTAAATGGTTAATGCAGTAACGCTTGCAGCCGTTAAGGCTTCCATTTCTACACCGGTTTTACCGCTTAATTTGCACAGGCTTTCAATGCGTACTTGATGGGTTTCAGGAAGTGCGGTCAAACTCACTTCGACTTTTGAAAGTAAAAGCGGATGACACAGCGGAATCAGTTCCCAAGTGCGTTTTGCGGCTTGAATACCGGCAATACGAGCAGTAGCGAAAACATCGCCTTTGTGGTGTTGTCCGGAGAGGATCATTTGTAAGGTTTCCGGCGCCATACGAATATAGGCTTCAGCACGCGCCTCGCGAACCGTGTCGGCTTTGGCGGAAACATCCACCATATTCGCCTCGCCATTCGCATTAATGTGAGTAAATGTGGTCATGATAATTTAAAAGTGCGGTTGGTTTTCCGAATGTTTTTCAGTCTCGGCGTAAATTAACCACCGATACTGGCTAAATGATTACGCACACCGCTATCGCCAACATGCAGATAATGGTGTTCACGCTTACCTTGTAACGCAGAAAAAATTCTTGATTGTAAAAGCATTTGTTGCTCATCGGATTGTAACAAATCACGCAAATCAATGCCTTCTTCACCAAATAAGCAAAGATGCAATTTCCCTTTGGCAGAAACTCTCAAACGGTTACAGCTGGCGCAGAAATTTTTCTCATAAGGCATGATTAAGCCGATTTCACCCATATAATCCGGGTGACGGAAAACTTTTGCCGGGCCATCAGAACGATTTTTTATCTGCAATTGCCAGCCGTCTTGCAAGAGTTTCTGTTCTAAAATCTGTCCCGATAAATGGTGTTTTTGGAAGAAAGAATTCATTTCACCGGTTTGCATCAACTCAATGAAACGCATTTGAATCGGTTTATTTTTAATCCATGCCAAGAAACCGGAAAAGTCTTTATCATTCAAATCTTTCATCAAGACAGAATTGACTTTGACTTTTTGATAGCCGCATTCAAAAGCGCGATCAATACCACGCATAATGTCATCAAACTTATCGACACCGGTAATGCGCTGGAACATTCTTGCATCTAGGCTATCCACACTAACGTTAATAGACGTCACGCCGGCTTGTTTCCAAGCAGCGACATCTTTAAGCAACCGAAAACCGTTTGTAGTCAGTGCGATTTGTTTGATACCGTCAATGCCACGAATGCTTTCGACAATTGGCAGGAAGTCTTTACGTAAGGTCGGTTCGCCACCGGTAATACGGACTTTTTCCGTTCCCATCAGCGCAAAGCTACTGACCAAGCGACGAATTTCGTCCAAGGTTAAAAAACTCGGCTTATTAGGTTCAGGCTGATAACCGTCAGGTAGGCAATAATTGCAACGAAAGTTACACATATCGGTAATCGACAGTCGCAAATAATAGTATTCACGCTGGAACGAATCAACGAGTTGAGCCGCGCCAACATTTTTGATTGGAATGGTTTGCATTTGACACCTTTCTAAAAACGGAGAGGATAAATCGTTTCCAACGTATCCCTGAATAATACCGACTTCGTATTATTGGCATTACCACCCTATTTTGTGTTCAACATATTGCGCGCAAAACGTAGGTGAGTAAGCTCGGAGTTATATGCGATAAATAAATTTTGTTGCATTGTAAAAGATTCACGAAAACAAAAGCAATCAATTAATTTGATCTAGGCTATAAATTCATAAAATTCTTTAAAATCAATTATGCATACATTTATATAGCGTTAATAAAACACCCTAAAACAGCGATTCTCATACCCAATAATAATTAGCGAACTGTACTCTCTTTCAAAGCAGGTTATAATTGCGCACGAAAAAATGTAAGGATGTAACATGGCAGATTTTAAAGGCTATCAACAACACGAAAATCTCAACCGAATCAAAAAAATTGTCGCAATTGGTGGCGGGCATGGATTAGGTCGCGTCATGTCTGCGCTGAGTTTTATGAAAGAACGACTCTCCGCGATTGTGACCACCACCGACAACGGTGGATCAACTGGGCGAATTCGCATGGAACACGGCGGCATTGCCTGGGGTGACTTACGTAACTGCTTAAATCAAATCATTACCGAACCCAGTACTGCCTCCGCATTATTTGAATATCGTTTTGGTGGTAACGGCGAATTAGCAGGACATAACCTCGGCAATCTCATGCTCAAAGCCTTAGAAGATATGCATATTCGCCCGACGGAAGCCGTGAATCTTATTCGCGATTTGTTGCATGTAAAATCCTTTATCTTCCCGATGTCAGAGCAACCTATTCATCTCGCTGCCGTATTAAACGGCGGCAGTAGTGTTGTCGGTGAAGTCAGCGTTGATAGCTTAACCGAACTCCCTAAATCCCTCTTTTTAGTACCTTATGCCACAGCCACACCGGAGGCGATTCAAGCTTTACGGGACGCGGAAGTCATTTTATTCGGCCCCGGCAGTTTCCTCACCAGTATCATACCGCCGATTCTCTTACCGGAAATCGCCGAACAGCTTAGACAAAGCGAAGCCAAAAAGATCTTTATTGATAATTTAGGTACGGAACTTGGCCCTGCCTCAAGCCTTTCACTCACCGATCGCATTCAATGGATCCATGAAATCGTCGGTCAACCGATCATTGATGGTGCTATTGTGCCTACCGATACTCAACTCAATGAACAACTGAATTGCCGTATTATTGCCGGTCGCCTGAATGCCGATGACATCTCTTATCGTCATGATCGCACCCTCCTCTGCTCTGCTATTGATGAGTTATTAGGGATGTTGTTCAAACCGCAAGAAGATGACGTTATGCACGCACTTGCCGAAATGTAACCTCCCACGCAACAATGAAAATCCATTTATTACGACGCCAACAAATTATTGAGCACGATAATCGTCTTCCCTTACTGGCGCGGTTAGAACAGCTCGGCATTCAGCACGAATATCAATGCCGCAGCGGTTATTGTGGCGCTTGTCGGGTTAAATTAAAAAAAGGTCGGGTTTCCTACAAAGAGCCGCCCCTTGCCTTTTTGTTGGAAGATGAAATCTTGCTTTGTTGCTGTCACGTAGAAGAAGATTTAGAAATCGATTTATAAAATACCGCCAAAATCCACCGCACTTTTCAATTCTATCTTTGGAAGAATGTTCCCTCTCCTTTTTAAACGCACCGTGAACCGATTCCTTAACAAAAAATCGATTTCTCCTTGACTTTTAATTTTTGTACTAGTTTAATAGTGCAACTTGATTTTATGTTTTAAGGAAATGAGAATGTCATCTGCTTTTATTCAAACTTTTACGCAAAACGTACCTTATCACAGCGACCCTACCGCTATTTTCGCCACCTTATGTGAAAACAAACCGAATACGCTACTGTTAGAATCTGCCGAAATTTCCAGCAAAAACAGTCTGAAAAGTTTATTACTCGTTAATGCGGCCATGAAAATTTCCTGTTTGGGGCAAAGCGTCACTTTTCATGCGTTGACCGACAACGGTGCCGCAGTGTTACCGTTAATTGCGCAAAAGCTCTCGGCACAGATAAACGTAACATCCCAAACAAGCACCGAACTGCAAGTGGAATTCAAGCCTGTCGACAATAATGCAGACGAAGACAGCAAATTATTGGCGCACAGCATTTTCGACGGATTGCGTTGTTTCACCAAACTTTATCAGGCAAGCTCGTTACCTGTTTTTTTAGGTGGATTATTCGCCTATGACCTAGTGGCAAATTTTATTCCGATGGAAAATATCACCTTGCAAGATGATGGCATTACCTGCCCGGATTATTGCTTTTATTTAGCGGAACAATTACTGGTGATCGACCATCAATTGCAACAAGCGGAATTACAAACCTTTTGTTTTGCACAAAATGCGTTGGCGACACTGCAGCAGAACGCCCAAGAGATTGCCAAAAAACTCTTGGAAATTCGACCGCACTTGAGCCTCAAACCGGCTTCTACCGAGGTTGCCATTAATTTAGATGATGATAAATTCAAGAAAATTATTGAACGCCTGAAGCAACATATTTATTGCGGCGACGTGTTCCAAATCGTGCCGTCCCGTCGTTTCTCCCTTGAATGCCCGAACACGTTGGCGACTTATCGTCAGTTAAAACAGAACAACCCAAGCCCGTATATGTTCTTTATTCAAGACGAGGATTTCACTCTGTTCGGTGCTTCACCGGAAAGTGCCTTGAAATATTCGCAAACTACCCGTCAGTTGGAGATCTATCCGATTGCCGGTTCCCGTCCGCGCGGCTTTGATGCTGACGGCAATATCGATCCCGAATTAGATTCCCGTTTGGAACTGGAATTGCGTTTGGATCATAAAGAACAGGCGGAACATTTGATGTTGGTGGATTTAGCGCGTAACGACATCGCCCGCGTGTGCGAAAGTAAAACCCGCCATGTAAAAGATTTAATGCAAGTAGATCGTTATTCGCACATTATGCACCTTGTCTCTCGCGTTGTAGGTAAACTTCGCCCTGAACTGGATGCATTACACGCTTATCAAGCCTGCATGAACATGGGGACGCTAACCGGCGCGCCGAAAATTAAAGCCATGCAGTTAATTTATCAATTTGAACAACAAAAACGCCACAGTTACGGCGGTGCCGTGGGCTATTTACAATCTGATGGCAATTTTGACACCTGTATTGTGATTCGCTCTGCCTTCGTGCAAAACGGCATTGCCCATGTGCAAGCCGGTTGTGGTATGGTGTTGGATTCCGACCTGCAAATGGAAGCCGACGAAACCCGTCACAAAGCGCGCGCGGTCATCAACGCCATCGTACAAACCAATAAGAAAGCGAATCAATAGGAGTGACATCATGGCAACCATTTTATTTTTAGATAACTTTGATTCCTTTACTTACAATTTGGTGGATCAATTTCGCGGATTGGGACATCAGGTTCATATTTACCGCAACGATTGCGATTTAGCGATTTTAGAAAAAAACGCCTTGGCGCAGCCGGATACGATTCTTGCCCTCTCCCCCGGGCCGGGCACGCCGGATGAAGCGGGTAATATGATTCCGTTGATTAAGCGCTTAATCGGCAAAGTACCGATGTTGGGCATTTGTTTGGGGCATCAAGCGTTAATCGAGGCCTTTGGTGGTAAAGTCGTTCATGCGGGTGAAATTTTGCACGGCAAAGTGTCCCGCATTGAACACGACAATGAAGCCATGTTCAAAGGTTTGACTAACCCAATGCCGGTCGCACGCTATCATTCCCTCATGGGCATTAATTTACCCGATGAATTGATTCCGAACGCTTCTTATCATGGCATAAACATGGCAATTCGCCACCGCACTTTGCCCATTTGTAGCTTCCAATTTCATCCCGAATCCATTTTAACGGTACAAGGGGCTCAGTTATTGGCGCAATCGGTGGAATGGTTGTTGAAACGGAATTAATATACCACTTCCCCTCTTTAGCAAAGAGGGGTTAGGGGAGATTTGGCAGTCGTCATAAAACAGAGTAAGTTAATAAATTTCATTTGATTTTTATTCAATAACAATATTTTTCCAATCTCCCCAGTTCCTCTTTTCTAAAGAGGGAGATTTTAAATAAAAAAGGACAAAACATGATCACAGTATATGGCTTAAAACGTACCCTTTCCCCGCGCAAATCTGCTGTAGCGGAGGTGATTTATAACTGCCTGGAACTCGGTTTAGATGTTGCCAAAGGCAAGCACGCGCTTCGTTTTATTTGTTTGGAAGACGATGATTTTTACTACCCGCATACCACAAACCGCACCGACAATTACATGGTGATTGAAATCAATTTAATGCAGGGTCGTTTAGAACAAACTAAAAAACGTTTAATCAAAATGTTGTTCAGCGAATTTGAATACAAACTAGGTATTAGCCCATTTGACGTGGAAATCACCATCAAAGAACAACCTGCGCATTGTTGGGGCTTCCGTGGCATGACTGGTGATGAAGCACGCGATTTGGATTACGATATTAATAAATAAGGACAAGTATGATGGAAAACCAAACTCTATTAGAAAAACTTTATGGTGCACAAACCTTAACCGCCGCGGAAAGCGAAGCCTTATTTAACGCCATCATGTTGGGTGAATTAAGCAACGAACAAATCGCCGCCATGTTAGTGGCACTCAAAGTGCGTGGCGAAACCATCGATGAAGTCAACGGTGCCGTATTAGCCGCCGTTAAAAATGCCAAACCGTTTCCCACACCCGATTACCCCTTTGCTGACATCGTCGGCACAGGCGGTGACGGCGCCAATACCATCAATATTTCTACGGCGTCCGCTATCGTCGCAGCCGCTTGTGGTGCCAAAGTAGCGAAACATGGCAACCGTAGCGTTTCCAGTAAAACCGGTTCAAGCGATTTATTAACCGCACTTGGCGTCAATATTGCCATGTCGCCAGAACAAGCCCGCCAAGCATTGGATGACATCGGCATCTGCTTCTTGTTTGCACAGCAATATCATCCGGGCTTCAAATATGTTGTACCGGTACGCCAAGCCCTAAAAACTCGAACACTCTTTAATATTCTTGGTCCGCTTATTAATCCGGCACGTCCAAAACGTCAATTGCTCGGCGTTTATTCTCCTGAACTGATTGATATTTATGCTAAAACCGTTGCTCAATTAGGTCACGAACACACGATTATCGTGCACGGCAGTGGCTTAGATGAAGTGGCCATTCATGGCGCGACAGATGTGGCGGAAGTGCGTAACGGCGAGATTGAACGTTATACCTTAACACCGCAAGATTTTGGTTTCCACGTCAAACCGTTGGAAAGTTTGCGCGGTGGCGAACCGACAGAAAATGCGCAAATGATCACCGCACTTTTACAAGGCAAAGGCAAAGCGGAACACAACCAAGCCGTTGCCATGAACACTGCCCTCTTACTAAAACTGTTCGGACAAGAAGACATTAAACATAATGCGCAACGAGTATTGGATGTGATTGCGCAAGGCAAGCCGTTTGAAACTTTACAGAAATTGACGACCTATTAATTTAAAGATCCGTTTTCAAAAATAAGACATAAACATGATCACACAAGACTTTTCCAAACCGCTTGAAACAGCTACAGTGTTACAAAAAATCGTGCTCGATAAAGCCGAATGGGTAAAAAACAAAGAAGCGGAATTTCCATTAAGTGATTTTGAAAAAAACATTCAAAAATCCGACCGCGCTTTTTATGATGCGTTGGCAAAAGGCACGCACCAAAAACCGGCGTACATTTTAGAATGTAAAAAAGCCTCGCCTTCCAAGGGATTGATTCGCAGTGAATTTAAACCGACAGAAATTGCGCGGGTCTATAAAAACTATGCCAATGCGATTTCTGTGCTGACCGATGAAAAATACTTCCAAGGCGATTTTGCCTATATCAAACAAGTTCGCGACGTTGTCACACAACCGGTGTTGTGTAAAGACTTTATGATCAGCGAATATCAGGTTTATTTGGCGCGTTTTTACCAAGCCGACGCGATTTTACTCATGCTTTCGGTGGTGAATGACGAAACTTATCGCATCTTGGCGGATTTGGCACATTCTCTTGGCATGGGCGTGTTGACCGAAACCAGTAACGAAGAAGAATTTGAACGCGCCTTGGCGTTAGGGGCGAAAATTATCGGCGTAAATAATCGTAATTTGCACGATTTAAGCGTGGATTTAAACCGCGTGGTGGCATTAACCACTCAATATGCCGACCGCATTCCTGCCGATGTGCGAATCATCAGCGAATCAGGCATTTACCATCATCAACAAGTACGCGAATTGCAACAGGTTGCTCACGGTTTTTTAATCGGCAGCAGTTTAATGGGCAGTCCCGACTTAAACAACGCCGTGCGTGAAGTCATTTTCGGCGAAAACAAAGTGTGCGGTTTAACCCGTGCACAAGATGTAAAAACCGTTTACGAAAGCGGCGCATTGTACGGCGGGCTGATTTTTGTCGAAAATTCCAAACGTTGTGTCAGTTTACGCCAAGCCCAAGAATTGGTGACGGCCGCCCCACTTCGTTTTGTGGGCGTGTTTCAAAATCAAGACATTGATTTTATCGTGAAAATCGCACAGCAATTACAGCTCTATGCTGTTCAGTTGCATGGCGATGAAACAGCGGAATTTATCACCGCACTTCGCACCAAATTGCCTGAAAGCATTCGTATTTGGAAAGCCATTTCTGTGGATGTAACCCATAAAAGTGCGGTGGTTTTTGACGACGTTTCTGCGATTGATCGTTTTGTTTTCGATAGCAAGTCAGGCGCGCAACAAGGTGGTACCGGTGAGACTTTCAATTGGTCATTGATTCCGACACAACTAAAACATAAAATCCTGTTGGCAGGCGGTATTAATCCAAATAATATTGACACTGCGTTAGCACAACATTGTGTCGGTGTGGATCTAAATTCTGGCGTGGAAAGCGCTCCCGGTGTGAAAGATGCTGAAAAAGTGCGGTCGATTTTTAAGGCAATTTTATAAAATCGGCAAACGTTAATAAGTATGGGCCACTTTTCAATTCATATCATCCTCAATCAGGAGATTTTATGAAAAAACTTTTTAATTTTTTTATCACGTTTATTCATCCATTTTCTTGCATACTGATGATATATTTTGTTGTGGCCACATTGATGTTAAGCAATGATCTTATCAATGCTGTAAAAGATGATGTCCCTTTAGAAAATTATCTAGAAACTAAAATTTATCACAATGTTAACGTGACAGTAGAAAAAGAAAAAATTTCAGGCAAATTAAATCAATATATTCAAACTAAAAACATGAACGACCGATGCTATGTCGAATATTGCGGTTTTCCCCAAGCCGGAAACTTTCAATTATCCAGCATTGAATTCATTCATGTAGATAGATATACTTTCTTAAATAAAAGCTGTTTAGATGCCGAGGAAAAACATTGCTTTCGTAATATTTCCGAGGCTTATATTGAACAGGCCACAAAACAAGCACGGCAAAAGCATGAAAGAGGCGGAATTTTATGGTTAATCTACAGTGCTTCCGCTTTGATTTTCCTCTTCCTACTAGGAAGAAAATATCGATTACCAGACGAATATAAAATATAGTCGCGGGTAAAATATCGCATTCATCACACTAAAAGCACGACACGCCTGATGCGTGCTTTTCTTTTCCACTCATTATTTTTATAGGGGCTGACGTAGATTAGTCTTAAATACCACACCATTTTCGCAATGTTTTAAGCTGTTCTTTTGGTGCTCCAAAGTTAAACCGAAATTCACATTCCTTCAAGAATAAAGGAAAGTTCTTTCGGTCGATGCTATTATATTTTCGGAATATTCTCTTCGCCTGACTCCAGAAATTTTCTATTCCATTTATGTAATTTTGTTTCACCGCAAATAGTTCGGAATGATTGATTCGTTCGTGGTGAAATTTGCTCACATCAAGGCATCATAGCTTCGATAAGTATCGGTATAAAACCAGCTATCAGGCTTGATTTTCCTCACAATAACAGGCATTAATGTCTCTGTTTTGGTATTTTCTACCACCACCGTAAATACTTTTCCTTGTCTCTTTAACAAACCGAATACAGCAACTTTTCCTGCTGCGCCTCTACCTCGTTTTCCTTTACGATGACCTCCAAAATAGCTTTCATCAAGCTCAATTTGACCATAAAAAACCTCATCGGCTTCAAGGGCTAAATGATAGCTAATGACTTCACGAATTTTTCGGTAAAACAAAATCGCTGAATTGGCTTGGATACCGAGTAAATCAGCCGCTGCTCGGGGTGTAACTTCTAATACAAAAAACTCAAGGAGCTTATTTTGTATAGATTTCTTTAATTTATAATGAGTTATCTTCATTTTTATGGACTAGCGCACTTGCTAATCTACGTCAGCCCCAAACATAAAATCCTGTTGGCAGGCGGTATTAATCCAAACAATATTAATGCGGCATTGGCACAACATTGTGTCGGCGTTGATCTGAATTCAGGCGTGGAAAGTACGACAGGAGTGAAAGACGTCGAAAAAGTGCGGTCGATTTTTGCAAAGATTTTATAGCATCAATAAACTATCGTGTGAATAAAAAACCTGTTTCTATCCAACATTAGAAACAGGTTAAATCTAATTAAACTCTACCAAAGATACTCATCATATTTGTCAATAATGTCATTGAGATCTTGCACTGATGAATCGGATGATAATTTATTTAAATCTTCTTTCAGATCTTCCCAAACACCTAAAGTATCTGTAAGTTCATCTTCTTCATCAGAAAAAAGTTCAACCTCCGTATCATTAAGATTATCGTTTAACTGATCATTAAGCGAATCAATTACAGGATCCGTTTTAAGAACCAAATTTTCAACGAAATTGATATGATCATCGGTTAAAAAGCTTAAATCAAATGCTTTAGCAAGCATCAATAATCCATTCAAGCCATTAACAACCTTGCCAATTTCTTTATTCATTTCTTCTGTAAAATGCATTTTTCTGCCTTAGTTAAGATTATATTTTTTTAAAAGATCACAAGCCCCTTGCT
>NZ_CABFLM010000044.1 GCF_901873365.1 uncultured Aggregatibacter sp. | reverse complement strand
TATTTGGTCGTGCATCAAGATGCACGCTACGAACTACCCCTTAAAGGGGTCAATATGTTCTTTCATTGATAAATTATCTTGAACCATGTCTTCTTTTTCTTGATTCCTTATATAGTCCTCCACAACTTTTGTATTAAAGCCCACTGTGCTGACAAAAAATCCTTTCACTCAGAAATGTCTATTTTCATATCTCTATTTTAGTGAATTGTAGCGTGCAACTTGTTGCACGAAATCATGAATGCCCGAAAGAGTTAAATAACGTTCCGTGCGTTATTTGTTCGTGCATCAAGATGCACGCTACGCATAAAATCGTGAATTACGTGTCTAGGTTAATCATTCGTGCAACAAGTTGCACGCTACGAGGGGTCAATAATCCTCCTATAATGTTGAATTTAGGTTGTCAGCCTTATTCATTATATCGCGAGGATCTTTCTGTTCATCGCTTAAAGCTATTTGGCTCCATACTCCATATATGTTGCGTACGGTTTTTATAGCCAGACTTTGGCTGGATATAATAAACAAGGCTACTTCATGAAAAGTAGCCTTTTTTATGCCGATTAACTGATAAAACGTGATACAAAAAAAGCTATATTTCTAATGAAATATAGCTTTTTATAACCGACTATTTTAGATATTAAATTAAGATTTGAGCCGGTGCAGCATAACCTTCCGGAACTTGTTGTTTGTCTTCAAAGGTAACAAACTCCCACGCTTCTTGATTATCCAATACCGCTCTTAATAATTTATTATTCAAACCATGACCTGATTTGTAGGCTTTGAAATCACCGATGATGTTATAACCACACATATACAAATCACCGATCGCATCTAACATTTTGTGACGTACCAATTCATCTTTAAAACGTAAACCGTCTTCATTCAAAATGCGGTAATCATCAAGCACAATGGCATTATCCAAGCTACCGCCTAAAGCTAAGCCTTGGGATTGAAGGTATTCAATATCCTTCATAAAACCAAAGGTTCTGGCACGACTAATTTGTTGTACAAAAGCCTGTGCAGAAAAATCTAACACATAATTACGTACATTTTTGCTAATTGCCGGGTGATTAAAATCAATCGTAAAATCTAAACGGAAACCGTTATAAGGGGAGAACTCAGCCCATTTATCACCATCTTCTACGCGTACTTTTTGTTTAATACGAATAAACTTCTTCGGTGCATTTTGTTCTTCAATGCCTGCATCAAGTAATAAATAAATAAATGGACTTGCACTACCATCCATAATTGGAATTTCCGGTGCATCTACTTCAACAATCACATTATCAATACCTAATCCAGCCAATGCGGCATTAAGATGTTCAACCGTTGAAATACGCACACCTTGTTCATTCACTAAGCAAGTACAAAGCATTGTATCACGCACTGAATTTGCGTTAGCCGGGAATGTCACCGGCGGATTCAAATCAGTACGGCAATAGACCACCCCAGTATTCGGCATTGCCGGGCGCAAAATCAGAGTAACTTTGTTACCGCTATGCAAGCCAACACCGGTGACTTTAATGCTTTGTTTTAAGGTTCTTTGCTTAATCATAATACTCTCTATTTGTCATTATTACGCATAAAATCACGTACATTAAACAGTGAATCGACATTAGCAGGAATAGGTTTATCTTCCGGCTTTTGTTGACCACGTTCAGATACGTTATCTTGTGTTATCTGACCATAATTTGGCGCCCGAGTTCCCAAACTACCAAAGGCTGTACTAATCGGTTGAAGACCCGGTTGAGTATTTCCCTGTACTGTCTGAGGACGAGCAGGAATTTGAATTTCCGGCGTTTCAGGCTCGCCGATACCGGTCGCAACAATAGTTACACGAATTTCATCAACCATATCCGGCACTAATGTCGTACCGATAACCACGGTTGCCTCTTCCGAAGCAAATCCTCTCACGGTCTCACCTACAGCGTTGAATTCAGATAATCCCAAATCCATACCACAAGTAATATTAACTAAAACACCTTTCGCACCGGATAAATCCACACGTTCTAATAGATCGCTTTTCACGGCAATTTTTGCGGCCTCTTCAGCTCTCCCCTCTCCTTGTGGACCTTGTGCTGCACCAAAGCCAATCATTGCTTGTCCCATTTCTGACATCACGGTACGCACGTCAGCGAAGTCCACGTTAATCAACCCTGGAGAGGTGATCATATCGGAAATACCGGTCACAGAATTATTCAACACATCATTTGCAGCGGAAAATGCTTGTATCAATGTGGCATTTTTTGGCATAGCCTTCGTTAATTGCTCATTAGGGATGATAATAAGAGAATCCACATATTTTGATAACTCTTTAATTCCCATTTCAGCAAACATCATCCGTTTCTTACCTTCGAATACAAACGGCTTTGTCACCACAGCGACGGTAAGAACACCTAATTCTTTTGCAATTTGAGCCACGATCGGTGCTGCACCGGTACCTGTACCACCACCCATACCGGCAGCGATAAATACCATATCCGCACCTTCTAACATTTTACGAATGGCATCTTGATCATCTTCCGCTGCTTTACGACCGACATTTGGGTTTGCACCGGCACCTAATCCTTTCGTTGTATTCGCGCCGATTTGAACGGTTTGTTGGGCTTGACTCTTACGAAGCGCTTGAGCATCTGTATTCACAGAATAGAATTCAATCTTACCATGCTCATCGGTGTTAAATAGAGCATCGTCAGTAATCATATTACCGGCATTTTTTTGCTGCATATTTGCAACCATATGATTAATCGCGTTACCGCCGCCACCACCAACACCGACGACTTTAATCAACGCACCACTCATTTCACCAAGATCGTAATCTACCGGCTCAAACATAATTACCTATTCTCCGTTAGTGCCGACAAATTATCGGCGTATTAAACCCAAATCGTTCATATTGTAGATGAAAAATCAAAATTCTCAAAATTCCGACCGCACTTTATTAAAAATTTTTTTCATGATATTGCCACAAGCACTTAAAAATCCGCTATCGGTATGTTCCTCATTGATTGGACCTTCATCTTCATTACTATGTCCATATTGCAATAATCCAATGACTGTTGCATATTGTGGTTTATTGACGTAATCCGTAAGACCGGTAATATTTAACGGGCTACCAATACGCACTTGAGCGTGAGTACCGAATACCTCGGCGGCACATTCTTTTAAGTCTTCAATTTGTGCGCCACCACCGGTGATGACAATGCCGGCAATAAGCTCACATTTCATATTTTTAGAATCTAAGTCCGCTTTTAAATAAAGAAGTTCATTTTTAACTAAACCTAATAATTCTTTATAGCGGGCAGATGTCACCATCGAAAGTTGTTCGCGAGTCAATGTGCGCGGACCACGCCCACCAATGCTAGAGACCTCAATTTTTTTATCCGCATGATGTTTCGGTGGACAGAATGCACTACCATGATTCACTTTAATGCTTTCAGCCTCCATTCTTGAGGTCGCACAAGCATAAGCAATATCATCGGTCACACGATTACCGGCGTAAGGAATCACCTTACTAAAGCGCAATGCCCCGTTAATATACACCATAATATCCATGGTGCCGGCGCCGAAATCAATTAAGCAGACGCCCAAATCTTTTTCATCTTCAGTCAATACAGAATAACTTGAAGCCAAACCGGAAAAGACAATTTTCTCCACTTTTAATTTGCAACGTTCTACCGCTTTTTTCAGATTGTTTAGCCAATCCTGATGACAAGCAATTAAATGGGTCTGTGCTTTTAAGCGCACACCTTGCAAACCCAATGGATTTTTAATATTCATTTGCTTATCAACGGCAAATTCTTGTGGAATAATGTGCAACAAAGACAACCCTTCCGGCATTTTCACCGAACTGGCTGTGTGAATCGCAGAATCAATTTCATCTTGTGTGACTTCGCCTTCGGCAATCGGCACAAAGCCATTTTCATTTAGACTTTGAATATGTTCACCGGTAATGGCTAGCGTTACGCTCATAATACGGCAGTCAGCCACCGATTCAGCCGCTTCAATGGCGCGTTGAATTGAAGTCACTACTGCATTGAGATCCGTAATGCTTCCTTTATCAATTCCTTTAGAAGGGCAACTGCCGACACCAAGCACGTTTACCACGCCATCAGGCAATACCTCACCCACCACGGCAACCACTTTTGATGTACCGACTTCCAATCCTACAATAGTCTTTGATTCCACAATTTTAGACATTTTTTAACTTCACTATTAATATTTAATTAGCATCCACCATGCCTACCGAAGCACCGGAGGCGTAACGTAAATCAACGTAAGATAATCGCTTATTTTCAGGAATTTCAATCTGTGGATAAATCGTAACGAAACGCTCGAGTTTATTTTTCCAGTCGCCTCGCCCAAGTTTCAGTACCACATCATTATCTAATACGACTTTCCATGCACCACGCGCATCAATGGCAACCGCTTTTAAATTTAAGCCTTTTTGTTTCAAATCAGCATAAATTCTATTCCAGGCATCAAGCACTTTTTCACTTTGGAAATCCGGACCGGCTAGACGCGGGAGATGCGTATCTTTGAGTTTATTCATGGGCAGCTGGAAAACGACGCCATCATCAGAGAGAAAATCGCTTTCGTTCCAAATCGCAACAGGCTTATACTCTGTAACCCAAATGCTTAACTTATTCGGCCACATTTTTCGCACAACCGCCCCTTTTACCCAAGGCATTGTTTCAATTTGCTCACGAATAATGTCGGCATCCTGACCGAAAAAGCCTTTTAACCCACCCATTTTCAATAAAACATCACGCACATCCGCATCCGTCGTAAAGGTTGGTGTACCGACTAATGCAAATGCACTGATAGGCTTACTATCTAATTTTTCTAGAAAACTTTGCCAATTTGAATAAGAATAGAACGCGATGCCAACGCATAATAGCACAAGTAATAATTTAATTTGCACAAAAACTTTTGATTTTGGCTCACCATATCTTATATTTTGTGTGGTTTTGCGTTTTAGTAAATTCATTCCGCACTCAACTCTAAAATTTTCTCAACCAACTGTTCAAAAGAATACCCGACCGTTGCAGCTGATTTTGGGAACAAACTGTGACTCGTCATACCTGGATTCGTGTTCACCTCTACCAGACGGAACTTTCCTTCCGCATCTGCCATCACATCAATACGGCTCCAACCACGACATCCCACCACATCATAGGCCTGTTTTACTAAATGGCGAAGCTCCTGCTCACGTTCATCGCTTAACCCTGCCGGACAAAAATATTGCGTATTATCAGAAATGTATTTCGCATCATAATCATAGAACTCCCCCTCCGGCACGATTTTAATGGAAGGTAACACTTCGTTATTCAGTACCGGCACAGTAAATTCATCACCGGCAAGCCATTCTTCAATCAGTACAGTGCGATCAAATTTAAGCGCAAAATCCACCGCACTTTCCAATTCTTCCATCGTTTTCACTTTGGTTAACCCCACACTAGACCCTTCTAAAGAGGGTTTCACCATCAACGGCAAGCCGAGTTTTTTGACCACTGACTCAGGGTTTAAGGTTGCTCGATTTTCCATAGTAACGATTTCCATCTCAGCGACAGGCAGACCAAAGGCTTTCCATAACATTTTCGTGCGCATTTTATCCATGGTCAGTGCAGACGCCATCACACCGCAACCGGTGTAAGGAATACCGATTTGCTCCAACAACCCTTGCATCGTGCCGTCCTCACCACCGCGACCATGTAAAATATTAAACACACGATCAAAGCCTTGTTCTTTTAGTGTTGCCACCGGAAAAGTTTTCGGATCAATCGGGTGAGCATCATACCCCTGTTTACGCAACGCGTTTAATACGGCAGTTCCTGAATTTAAAGACACCTCACGTTCGGCTGAGGTGCCGCCCAATAATACGGCGATTTTTTCTTGTTTTAATGTTTTACTCATCTTGCTATCCACTTATTCTTTTGTCCAACGTTCGACTAACTGGCGTGAAAGCTTACTCACGCTGCCGGCGCCTTGCGCCAAAATTAAATCGCCATCTTGAATAATTTGATCAAGCACATCTCCTAATTGTGTCGTATCAGACACCAAAATCGGATCCACTTTGCCAAGATTGCGAATAGAACGACATAATGCTTTACTATCAGCGCCCACAATCGGTGCCTCGCCGGCGGGATACACATCCAACATAATCAAGGCATCGACCTGAGATAAGACTTGCACAAAGTCATCAAATAAATCGCGGGTGCGGGAATAACGGTGCGGTTGGAAAATCATCACAATCCGTTTATTTTCCCAACCTTGACGCGCCGCTTGAATGGTGACCCCAACTTCCGTCGGATGGTGTCCATAATCATCCACCAGCATCACTTTACCGTTCGGACGAATAAATTGGCCCAACTGATCGAAACGACGACCAGCCCCTTGGAAATCAGCTAATGCGGCTAAAATCGCTTCGTTTTTGATGCCTTCCTCTTTAGCTACCGCCAACGCAGCCGTCGCATTTAAGGCATTATGACGCCCCGGCACATTCAGCAAGACATCAATCCGTTCACCGCTCGGACAAATCACGGTGTAATGTCCTTGGAAACCGGTTTGTTGATAATCTTCAATACGATAATCCGCATTCTCACTGAAACCGTAAGTGATCACCTGACGCCCAACTTGTGGCACCAAGCTCATTAAATCGGTATCATCGGCACATAACACAGCTAACCCATAAAACGGCAAATTATGTAAGAAATTCACATAGGTTTGCTTCATTTCATCAAAATCACCGTGGTAGGTATCCATATGATCCGGCTCAATATTGGTCACGATAGAAATCATCGGCTGCAAATGCAAGAAAGAGGCATCACTTTCATCGGCCTCGGCAATCAAATAACGGCTACGCCCTAAATGCGCATTCGTCCCGGCAGATTTCACCAAACCGCCATTCACAAAAGTCGGATCCAAACCTGCTTCTGCATAAATCATAGAAACCATCGCGGTGGTCGTCGTTTTACCGTGCGTACCTGCAACCGCAATACCATGACGAAAACGCATTAATTCCGCCAACATTTGCGCACGTTGAATCACCGGAATGCGTGCTTCTTTTGCCGCCACCACTTCAGGGTTATCATCACGAATCGCAGAAGAAATCACCACCACACTGGCACAGGTAATATTTTCTGCTTTATGCCCAATAAACACTTTGGCGCCGGCACAAGCTAAACGCTGAGTCACCGCACTTTCCGCAATATCCGAACCGGAAATATGATATCCCTCATTCAATAAAATTTCGGCAATACCACACATCCCCGCGCCACCGATACCGATAAAATGAATTTGCTTCACTCGGCGCATTTCCGGAATGATGTCTCTAATCTGTTGATGATAGTTATCCATGAATCTGTCCTTCTTACTCGGTCGCGCAAAATAATTGAAACAACGACCGCACTTTTAATTTAATTTGCCACGTCTTCAATCACCTCAGCGACCCGCTTAGCCGCTAATGGTGTTGCCTTGCTTTTTGCCTTTAACGCCATGGCTAATAATGTTTCACGATCTGCCAACAATGGGGTTAACGCATTCAACAGACGCACTTCGGTAAATTCCGGTTGCTCAATGATCAGTGCAGCCCCTGCATCCGCTAAATATTTGGCATTCAAAAATTGCTGACGGTCTTTATGTTGGAAAGGCACGAAAATAGCCGGCACGCCTACCGCCGCCAATTCGCATACAGTCAGCGCGCCCGAACGGCAAATCACAATGTCCGCCCAGGCATAAGCTTCTGCCATATCATCGATAAATTCAGTCGCCACGCCATTTTGATTTGCCTGATAGATTTCCTCAATGCCTGCTAAATTGCCCTTGCCTACTTGGTGACGCACATAAATCTCCAAACCTTGGGCGCTGAGTTTCTCTGCGACTTTTGGCACAGTTTGATTTAACACGCGCGCCCCTTGGCTACCACCGACGACTAAAATACGCAAGATTTTATCACGCGCAGCAAAACGTGTTTCTGGGGCTTCGGTTTGGAATAAATCACGACGTACCGGATTTCCCACCACTTCAGCATGAGGAAAGGCATTTGGGAAGGCTTGCAACACTCGCGCAGCAATTTTGGATAACCAATTATTGGTTAATCCCA
Organism: uncultured Aggregatibacter sp.; assembly: GCF_901873365.1. GTDB lineage: Bacteria > Pseudomonadota > Gammaproteobacteria > Enterobacterales > Pasteurellaceae > Aggregatibacter. The sequence continues at coordinate 39,938 of NZ_CABFLM010000044.1, read as the reverse complement.
CAATGGCATTTTGTTCATGCAATACCACCGGTACGCCGCAAAGTTTTGCCGCGATACCGCCCGGGCCAGAAACATAGCCACCCATGCCTAATACCGCATTGGGTTGGTATTGTTGAATAATTTTACGCGCCTGACACACCGCGCGCAAAATAGCAAAAGGCGCCAATAATAAACTCTTGATGCCCTTGCCGCGTAAACCTGAAATTTGGATAAATTCAATGGGAATGCCATGTTTTGGTACGAGTTGGGCTTCCATACGATCTTTGGTGCCCAGCCAGCGAATTTCCCAACCTTGCTGTTGTAATTCTTGTGCAACGGCAATGGCAGGAAAAACATGTCCGCCTGTTCCACCTGCCATCACTAATAATTTCTTACCCATCTCTTTTCTCTAAAAATATTTAAAAAACCGACCGCACTTAGGTTCTTAGTCATCCCGCAATCTTGCTTGACCACCACGCATGAGGCGATTTTCGTGATCAATGCGCAGGAGCATACCAATAGTCACCGACATAATGATAATACTGGAGCCCCCGTAACTGACGAGTGGAAAGGTAAGCCCTTTGGTCGGTAACATCCCCAGCGCCATCCCTAAATTCACAAAGCCTTGGAAGAAAATCCAAAAACTGATCCCGAAAGCCAAAAAGCCTTTAAAACGCTGTTCCAGAATTAAGGACTCACGCCCAATTTTCATGGCGCGAAAAACCAATAAGCCAAGTAGCGCAATAATAATAAAAATCCCAAAAAAGCCGAACTCTTCGCCCACAATCGCCATGACGAAGTCAGTGTGTGCTTCCGGCAAATATTCCAATTTCAATACGGAATTGCCTAACCCTTCGCCAAAAAAGCCACCACGACCGAATGCCATTAACGAGTTAGATAATTGAAAACCGGTACCGTAAGGGTCTTTGAAAGGATCCATAAAGCCGGTAATCCGTTTTAGACGGTATGCGGATGTCAGCACCAACCACACAAACAGCAACAAGCCCACGCCAATTAACCCGATAAACTGCCAAAAGTTGGCACCTACGATAAATAATAGGCCAAAGGTGATAATAAATAAGACAACGGCACTGCCCAAGTCTGGTTGTACTAAAAGGAAACAGCCCATCACGCCCATCACGATAAAAGGCTTGAACGCACTTAATTTGCGACTCCGCACTTCATCATAACGTCGGGTAAAATAACTGGCGAGGAAACAGGTTAAGGCTAACTTAGCAAATTCCGCCGGTTGGAAATTAAATAAAACCATCGGGATCCAACGGCGTGCGCCATTCACTTCCCGTCCGATCCCAGGAATCATCACAAGAAAAAGCAACACCAAAGCCACGCCAAAGAGTTTAACATGCCATTTTTCCCACTTTTCCATGGGAATTTGTAGCGCAAAATAACAGGTCACACAGGAAAGGATAATGTAAAGCACATCGCGCTTGGCAAAATAGAACGCATCACTATACAAACGCGTCCCCACCGGAATAGAGGCTGAGGATACTGCTAATAACCCAATTAATAGCAAGATTAAATACAACCAAAGCAACGTGCGGTCGTACAACGAACTGCTTGGCGTTACGGTGGTTGCTTGCACGCTACGCGCTTTAAACTGATCCCAAAATCCCATGTATTTTCCTCATCTGTCCTAACTTAGTGATGAGCTTAACTGTGCCAATCGCGTGAACTCTTCACCGCGTGCTTCAAAACACGGAAATTGATCCAAACTGGCACACGCCGGTGATAACAACACCATGTCGCCTGCTTGTAATTGCGGACGGATTGCCGCGATGGCTTGTTCCATGGTGTCGAATAAGCGACTTTGTGAGGTAAGATCCGCTAACGCTTTGCCATCACGGCCAAAGCAATAACAAAAAATATGCGGTTGATTAATTAATGTCGCCAATTCAGAAAAATCTGCGCCTTTGCCATCACCACCGAGTAATAAATAGAGTTTCCCGGCGACCTGTAAACCGGTTAATGCAGCAACCGTACTACCGACATTGGTTGCTTTGGAATCATTGATCCAACGCACGCCGTTCGCCATATGCGCCACTTGGAAACGATGTTCCAAGCCACCGAACTCGCGAAGTGCGGTCTGAATTCCCAGCAAATTAATACCGGCTGCTTGTGCCAAGGCAATCGCGGCCAAGGCATTCATGTAATTATGGCGACCGGTTAATTTCATTTCATCACAAGCTAAAATTACCTCACCACGCGCCATTAAATAGGTTTTCTGATTTTCGTTTTTTAACCAATAATCCGCATGATGTTCCGCAAAACTCACTTGTTTTTCCGGGTGTTGAGTAGTTGGCAGGGTAAGCGGGTCTTCTCCGTTAACCACTGCCGTTTGGCAATTATCGTAGATTTTTAATTTCGCCTGGCGATAATCCTGTAAATCCACGTAACGATTCATATGATCTTCGGTGACGTTCAACACTGTTGCCGCCACGGTTTTTAGCGAATAGGTGGTTTCTAACTGGAAGCTGGAAAGCTCCAAAACGTAAATATCATGCGATTGATTTAAGAGAGAAAGCGCAGGAATGCCAATATTTCCGCCCATGCCAACGCTTAATCCGGCGGCTTTTGCCATTTCTGCAACCAATGTGGTCACGGTGCTTTTGCCGTTGGAACCGGTAATCGCCACAATCGGTTTATCCGCTTCTCGACAGAACAGCTCAATATCGCCGACGACTTCGACACCCGCTTGAAGTGCGGCCTGAATTTCTGGCGTTTTTACCGCAAGCCCCGGGCTAATCACGATCAAATCGCTTTCTAAGAGCCATTGCTGGTTTAAACTGCCGGTATGCAGAGGAATGGCTTTATCAAGTTGATCTGCCCCTGCCGGTGCATTACGCGTATCAATGACACGCACATCAGCATGTTTAGCGCGCAGAAAATCAACACAGGATAACCCTGTTTTGCCCAGTCCGATAACAGTGACTTTTTTATCTTGATATTGCATGAAATTCTCTCTCAAAAATGACCGCTCTTTTGGGGGTGATTAACGTAGTTTTAAGGTCACTAAACCAATTAATACCAGCATTAAGGAAATGATCCAGAAGCGTACAATAACACGTGGCTCCGGCCAGCCTTTTTTCTCGAAATGATGATGAATCGGTGCCATCAGGAAAATGCGTTGTTTATTACGCAATTTGTAGGAACCCACTTGTAAAATCACGGACAGCGTTTCCATGACGAACACGCCGCCCATGATCAGTAATAGAAATTCTTGGCGAACTAAGACGGCAATCACACCTAACGCGCCGCCCAACGCTAATGAGCCGACATCGCCCATAAACACTTGCGCAGGGTAAGTGTTAAACCATAAGAAACCAAGACCCGCGCCCACAATGGCAGTACAGAATACCACTAACTCAGCACTAAATTTAATGTACGGAATGTGTAAATATTCAGCGAAGTTAATGTTCCCGGTTGCCCATGCCACCAATGCAAATGCACCGGCGACCATGATGGTCGGCACAATCGCCAAACCATCTAACCCATCCGTTAAGTTCACGGCATTACTGGAACCGACAATCACAAAATAAGCTAATACAATATAGAAAATGCCTAGCTGAGGCATCACCGTTTTAAAGAACGGCACGACAAGGCGCGTCGCATCGGTATCTTGCCCCATGGCATACATACCAAACACAGCCACCAATGCCACCACAGACAGCCAAAAATATTTCCAACGCGCCACTAAGCCGTCTGTGCTTTTACGGGTAATTTTACGGTAATCGTCCACAAAACCGACAGCACCGTAGCCGAATAAAACAAACAAGCTAAACCAAACATAGGGGTTTCTTAAATCCGCCCATAATAATGTACTCACACCGATGGCGAAAAGAATCATGACACCGCCCATGGTCGGCGTACCTTTTTTGGCGAAGTGACTTTCAGGGCCGTCATTGCGTACGACCTGGCCAAACTTCAATAGTTGTAAACGACGAATGACTTTCGGTCCAATCCATAAGGACAATAAAAGTGCCGTAAGCAACGCTAAGATAGCACGCACGGTAATATAGGAAATCACATGGAAATCAGAATTGTATTTGGTGAGAAACTCAGCAATCCAAACTAACATAAAAAATTACCCTTTAATAAATCGATCACGTCTTCCATTTTCATACTGCGTGACCCCTTCACCAAAACAACGACTTTTTGTTGTGTTAATTGTTGTTTAATAATTGGCGTTAAATAAGCGACAAGTTCTGTTTTATCAGTAAAATGGCGTCCAAAATTGACCGCACTTATCACGGAGCTGGAACGTCCAAAAGAAATCACCAAATCCAATTTTGCCGCCTGAGCAAACTCGCCCACTTCTTGATGACAAAGCGGTGTATTATCGCCTAATTCGCCCATATCACCAACAACAAAGACGCGAAAAGCCGGATATTTTTGCAACACGGAAATCGCCGATTTCATGGAGCCTACATTGGCGTTATAAGTGTCGTCTAATAATAAAAGATTGTCGCAAGGGTGAATCGGGAATAAACGCCCTTTCACCAAGGATGGCGTTTCCAACCCTTTTTTTACCTGCGCTAACGTTGCGCCCACATTCATTACCAACGCTGTCGCGGCTAAGGCATTTGATACGTTATGCTCACCTAAATAGGGTGAATCAATCTGCACATTGCCTTGTGGCGTGTGTAAGACGAAAGCCGCCCCTTGTTCGGAAAATACGATGTTTTCGGCATGATAATCAGCTTTCGGATCATCGTAAGCAAAATATTGCACCGAATGATCACCAATCTCTGCCTGCCATTTTTGTGAATAGTTATGTGCCTTATTAATAATAGCAACGCCATGATGAGTTAATCCGCGGAAAATTTCGCCTTTCGCTGTTGCAACGCCGTCAAGAGAACCAAAACCTTCTAAATGTGCTGCCATGACATTATTGACTAACGCCACATCAGGCTGCGCCAAGGCGGTGGTATAGGCAATTTCACCAATATGATTGGCGCCAAGTTCAATCACTGCAAATTTATGTTTTTCAGTTAAACGTAATAATGTTAGCGGAACACCGATGTCGTTATTAAAATTGCCTTGGGTAAATAAAACTTCGTCAAAATCCACCGCACTTTGTTGCAAGATAGAGGCCGTCATTTCTTTTACCGTGGTTTTGCCCGAAGACCCTGTCATTGCCACCACTTTCGGATTGATTTTTTCACGCAACCATTTGGCAAGCTGCCCTAGGGCAAGACGGCTGTCTTTCACAATTAATTGGGCAATATCGCCCTCTGTTGGATGTTCAACCACGGCGGCGACACAACCTTGCTCAGCCGCTTTAACAACGTAGTCATGTGCATCAAAATTTTCGCCTTTCAACGCAAAAAACAACCCATTGTTGACGGCTTTACGGCTGTCCGTACTCACGTTTTCGACAGTCACGTTGCCATCACCGATAAGCTGTGCCTCTAAAATGGAGGCGATTTGAGAGAGAGATAATCTAATCATATTTTTTGTTACTGAGATAAATAATGACGGGCAACTTCCTGATCGGAAAAATGATGCTTCGTTTTACCAATAATTTGATAGTCTTCATGTCCTTTGCCGGCAATTAAAATAACGTCATTTTCCACCGCACTTTGAATCACAGTGGCAATGGCCTCTTCACGTTGGTGTATCACTTGCACGGCTTGCGGATGAATAAACCCTTTTAAAATATCCGCCATAATTTGCGTATGATCTTCTGTACGAGGATTATCATCCGTAGCAATGACCTTATCCGCCAACTGTTCGGCAATTTTCGCCATAAGTGGACGTTTGCCACTATCGCGATCACCACCGCAGCCGAAAATACACCAAAGATTACCCTGACAATGTAACCGTGCTGCCTGTAACGCTTTTTCTAACGCGTCTGGTGTATGGGCGTAATCCACAATAACGGTCGGTTTATGCGGAGCATGCAGCACTTCCATCCGACCACAGACACCGGTTAATTTATGTGCGCTACGAACAAGTTCGGCTAAGTCATAACCAAGCGCCAACAAGGTTGCCATGACCAACAATAAATTACTGACGTTAAATGCGCCAATAAGCGCGCTTTGTAACTCGCCATTGCCCCAAGAAGATTCAAATTGAATGCTAGCACCTTTGTGGTTAAAGGAGACGTTTACCGCTTTCAACCATTTGGCTTGTCGTGGAGCAAAATCTGCGTTGGTACTTACTGCAACTGCTTCCGGCATCTCGGCTAACCATGCGGCTCCAACAGGATCATCCGCATCAATGATGTGATGGCGGCTATCCAATTCGCTGAATAAACGTTTTTTTGCTGCAGCATAATTTTCCATCGTGTGATGGTAATCCAGATGATCGCGGCTTAAATTTGTGAACACCGCAGCACTGAAATGCACGGCCTCGACACGATGTTGAACCAAACCGTGAGAAGACACTTCAATCGCCGCAAAATCTGCGCCTTGTGCGACAAACTCTGCCAATGATGCTTGGATTTCCACAGCAGAGCCCGTGGTATTTGTCGCTTCTTTGACTCGGCCGAATAAGCCGTTACCAATGGTGCCCATTACGGCGCTGGTATGCCCTAAAATCTGTGTCCACTGTGCCAATAATTGCGCGGTTGTCGTTTTTCCGTTAGTACCGGTAACCCCAACCAAAGTTAAACGCTTGGAAGGCTGCCCATAAAACACATCCGCAAGATGGGATAAATGTTCGCTTAAACGGTAAAAAGCAATGAGCGGAACCTGTTGTTCGTAGCGCACCTGAAGATGTTGCGCCTCAGAATCAGCCTCAAAAATGACCGCACTTGCGCCATTTTGCAACGCTTGCGGAATATATTGACGACCGTCGGTTTGATGTCCTTTAATTGCAACAAAAAGACAGCCGGCCTTTGCAGTTCGACTGTCTAATGTCATTTCGGTGAAATTCACATTTTCTGCTATGTGAATCCCGAGAAGATGAGTTAATCGATACATAATGTTTTCTCAATGAATGAGTGAAAAACGCTTTATTTACGCACCGCACTTTATGTCTAATTTAGTTGACTTCACTTGACTTTTTGCTACTCAAACGAACAGTGCGTTTTGTTGTTTTATCCGTTTCAACGCCATCCGGCGGTACATTGTTGCTACGCAACGCATAGCTCATGATGCTGGAAAATACCGGTGCGGAAATTGCACCACCATAGTACTGCCCTGCTTTCGGATCATTAATTAGTACCACCAAAGCATAACGTGGGTCGGTAATTGGTGCGATACCTGCGGTATAAGCCACGTATTTATCTACATAGCGGCCATTTTCCAATTTCTTCGCCGTACCGGTTTTAATCCCGACACGATAGCCTTCGACCATCGCACGGCCATTTTTAATCGCGACTTTTTCCATCATGTTGACAACTTCACGTGTAATTTTTTCAGAGAACACACGTTGTCCCACGACAGGTGGATCCACTTTAGTAATAGAAAGCGGGCGATAAATACCAAAGCTACCTAAAGTGACATAAGCACGAGCAATTTGTAATGGCGTTGCATTCAAACCATAACCATAGGCTACGTTAGCACGCTCAATATCAGACCAACGAGCCCGATTGGCATTCAATAAACCGGATTGTTCGCCAATCAATCCTAAATCTGTCGGTTTGCCCAAACCGGCATTTTGATAGGTTTCCATCAAAGCACTCGGCGGCATACGTAACGCTAAACGGCTCACACCGCGGTTACTGGAGTTTTCTAAAATGCCATCTAAACTTAATTGATCACGTGGTGCTACGTCTTTGACTTCATGGCCGTTCAAGATTAACGGGCCGGTATTAATAATTTCATCACGACGTACTACGCCACGTTGAAGTGCGGTTAAAACCACGAACGGTTTTACAGTAGAACCCGGCTCAAAGGTATCGGTAATCGCGCGATTACGCATTAACTCGGATTTTACTCCCACACGATTATTCGGGTTATAAGAAGGAGCATTTGCCATTGCTAAAACTTCACCGGTGCGCACGTCCACCAACACCGCCGTACCGGATTCCGCTTTATTCTCGGCAACCGCTTTCTTAATTTCACGGTAAACCATGGATTGTAATTTTTCATCAATGCTCAAGGTCACGTCTTGCGCATCATATTTCTTCACATCGGAAATATTTTCAACAATGTTACCGAATCTATCTTTACGATATGTCATGGAACCGGATTTACCCACCAACATGGAATCGAAGCTTTTTTCAATGCCTTCAATACCTGTGCCATCAATATTGGTATAACCAATCAAATGGGCAGTTTCTTCCACACGAGGATAAAAACGTCGCGCTTCCGATTTCAAAACGATGCCGGTAATTTTTAACTCTTTTACATATTGTGCAAGGGTCGGTGAAATTTGACGAGATAAATACACAAAGCGAGATTTCGGATCTTTTTCTATCCGTTTAACCAAATTGCTATAAGAAATCCCCAAGGCTTCTGCCAATTTTTGCCAGCGTTCTTTATCTTTCAGCGCATTTTCATCAAAGATAAATTTCGGATCGGCAACGACAGAATACATCGGCACGCTAACAGACAACAGTTGACCGTTACGATCTAAAATAGAACCACGTACAAACTGAATTTCTTGTTTGCGCAAAGAACGTTTATCCGCTTCATCGATTAATGAATCGGCATTGACGATTTGAACATAGGCAGCTTGGCTAACCAGTGCGATTAATCCCAAAAGAATTAGGCTTAACACCGAAATATAACGGGCTTGTAAAAAGCTTTTTTCATAAACAACCTTCGGTTTATTCGGCTTAACCGCAGAACTGCTATGAGATGTCCCTTTTGTGGCTTTTTTGGGCTTAGGTAACTTAGAGGATTTATTAAACTTCACCATATCTCTCACATTCCATACTATTCAAGAATAACGACTTCTTGCTCTGATGTGGCACGTTGCATACCTAATTGTTTGGCAATGGCTTCTATTCTCGTGTTATCGCTGAGTGTCGCTTCTTCTAATTTTAAATTTAAAAACTCATTTTCAAGCGCTTGATGCTGCAAAACCAATTCCCCTTTTTCCGCCACCAAACCACGGGTTTGATGTGTAATCCAAACCGTTCCAAGGGCGCTGGCGGTAATGGCGAATAACAAGATCAGCACGAGTTTATTAGACGTAAACAAGTCTTCGATGATGATCTCTTGCAACGGGTATCTGTCATTATTTTCTAACATCAGCTCAATCTCTCTGCAACACGTAACACCGCACTTCTCGCGCGTGGATTTTGGGCAATCTCGTCATCGCTAGGCATAATCGCTTTGCCAATCACTTTTAAGGTTTGATTACGTTGAATTTGGTCTTCGCGCAGTGGCAAACCTTTCGGAATATCTTCGCCTTGGCTTTGTTTACGCATAAAATGCTTCACCATGCGATCTTCCAATGAATGAAAACTGATAATCGATAAACGCCCCCCCGGCGCCAACACGGCTAATGCGGAGGCTAACACTTTTTCCAATTCATCTAACTCGGCATTGATAAAAATACGGATCGCTTGAAAACTGCGGGTTGCCGGATGTTTATGTTTATCTTTAAATGGCACGGTTTGCGCAATTAATTCAGCAAGCTGCAAGGTACGCGTTAAACATTCACCGCCATTTTGCACCGCACTTTTATTGTAATCGACAATGGCTTTGGCGATTTTCTTTGCAAAACGCTCTTCACCAAAGGTTTTTAACACCCATGCCAAATCCTGTTCTGAAACCTGCTGTAACCACTCAGCCGCAGACAATCCTTGACTGTTATCCATACGCATATCTAACGGCCCGTCTTTCATAAAACTGAAGCCACGCTCGGCATCGTCTAATTGCGGAGAAGACACGCCAAGATCAAGCAAAATCCCGTCAATTTTGCCAACTAAACCTAATTTTTCACAAATCGGTAAAATTTCAGAAAAGGTATTGTGTTCAATGTGAAAACGTGGATCTTGAATTTTTTTGGCTTCTGCGACAGCTTTAGGATCGCGATCAATGGCAATTAATTTGCCATTGTCAGCTAACTTGGAGAGGATTAAGCGGGAATGTCCGCCTCGACCGAATGTCCCATCAATGTAAATGCCATTTTCTTTCAATGCCAATCCTTCAACGGTTTCATATAACAAAACGGTTGAATGTTCAGCTGACGAAAATGTATTTAAAAGGGCCATACATGACTACCAAGGGTACATAAAGTTACAATCTAAAAAGAAGATAGAGCGGCATAATCGCCGCTTATCTTTGCTAGTGCCGCTGTTCCTTGAGTTTGACTCTTATAATGACAGCGTTTTTAATTTTTCCGATAGCGCAAAGGTTTCTGTTGCACCCAGCGCCATATCTTGTTCCACTTGGGCTTGCCATTCAGCTTCGCTCCAAATTTCAAATTTATTCAACTGCCCGACCAACATAATGGACTTTTCCAATTTAGCGTGTTGGCGCAACGGACCGCTGATCAAAATTCGACCGGCACTGTCTAATTCACACTCCGTTGCGTATCCCAACATCACTCGCTGTAGGCTGCGTTGTACGGGGTCAAAGTTGGAAAGTTCAAGCAGTTTTTGTTCAATTATCTCCCATTCTTGGAGAGGATAAAGTAATAAACAAGGTTGACGAATATCCACGGTGCAAACCATTTGCCCTTGATTTTGTTCCAAAAGCTCGGCGCGATAGCGGGTCGGGATAGCAAGCCTACCCTTCGCATCTAAATTGACTGCCGACGCTCCACGAAACATGAAATTCACCTTTTATTTTCTTTATCGGTGTTCGGTTTATTTGCTTAGAATTTGGGATTTTGATCCAAAATTCACCACAAAAAAACACTTTTCACCACTTTGAGCTAAGTTTATTATTTGTTTAATTAAGTTGCAAGCGGTTTCATGGCTTCTGTGACCTCTCTCTTCAAATTTTTATACGCTCGTTCGTCTATCTCCGTTCTTACCCGATTTTATCCATCGGAACGCATGACAGCATGGCGTTAAAGGTATATTGTTATGAGGTATTCAACGTAGCCACAAACGCCCTTTTGCGTTTAACACAGATCAGCGGATAAAAACCACCATCAACACTTTATGTTATGCAAACAGAACATCATTTTCGCATGATAAAAATGCAAATTCTCCGCCGCCTGCATTATGGTATGCAGTTGGCGGAAGACTACTTCAAACACCCTTTTCATTTTCCGCAAATTCATTATGAGTTAAGAGGAATAAAAGCCGGTGTCGCTTATTTACAAAAAAACGCCATCAGTTTTAACCGCACTTTGATGTTAGAAAATCCGAAAGAATTCATTCAGCAGGTCTCCTTACATGAACTCGCTCATCTCGTTGTTTATCAATATTTCGGTCATGTTCAGCCGCACGGCAAAGAATGGCGATTTGTCATGAATGAGATTTTTCATTTACCGGCCGATACCTGCCATCAGTTTGATCTCTCTTCCGTCCAAGGCAAAACCTTCACTTACCGCTGCGCCTGTCAAACGCACCAATTAACCATTCGACGACACAATAAGATCCAACGTGAAAGTGCGGTCTATTTTTGCCGCAAATGTAAAACACAGCTGAATTTTGTCGATGATTAACATAAAACCTGAGCGCACATTGTTCATTTTAGGTTGCGATACGCACCGTTGTGATCCCTCGTGTTGCGCTATGGATTATTTTAAAAATAAGCGTAGAATGCGCATCCTTTAACCTGATTCAAACAAACACGCCCGACGATTTCACCTCGTCAGCGAGGGTAATAAGTAAAAGATGATTAGCGTTTTTGACATGTTTAAAATCGGTATCGGCCCCTCCAGTTCGCACACGGTTGGCCCGATGAAAGCCGGTAAACAATTTATTGATGATTTGATTGAGCGCCACTTGCTGGAAAAGGTCACACACATTCAAGTGGATGTTTACGGTTCGTTATCCATGACCGGCTTCGGCCACAGCACCGATATTGCGATTATCATGGGATTAGCCGGCTACTTACCTCATAACGTAGATATTGAAGCGATTCCCGGTTTTATTACCAAGGTAAATAAAACCGCTAAATTGCCTTTAGCTGAGGGCAAACAAGTAGCTAACTTCGATCCGGCAACGGACATGATTTTTCATAAAACCTTTTTGCCCTTACACGAAAACGGCATGACCATTACGGCATTAGCCGACACCGCGGTGTTGTATAAACAAACGTATTACTCCATTGGTGGCGGTTTTATTGTGGATGAAGCGCATTTTAACCAACAAGAAGAACATCAAATCGACGTGCCTTACCCTTATACAAATGCAGCGGATATTTTACGCCATTGCCAAGAAAGCGGTCTTTCTCTGTCCAGTTTAGTGATGAAAAATGAACTGGCGTTACACAGTAAAGCGGAACTGGAGAATCATTTACACCAAGTGTGGCAAACCATGAAAGCCTGTATTCATCGTGGTTTGCATACGGAAGGCGTCTTGCCGGGGCCATTAAAAGTTGCTCGACGCGCAGCGACCTTATATCGAATGCTAAAAGCGAACAACGAATTATCTAACGATCCGATGCGGGTAATTGACTGGATCAATATGTTTGCGTTAGCCGTCAATGAAGAAAATGCCGCAGGCGGACGCGTCGTTACCGCACCGACAAACGGCGCTTGCGGCATCGTGCCGGCGGTGCTGGCTTATTACGAAAAATTTGTCGGCGCATTGACCGATGAAATTGTTGAACGTTATTTATTAACCTGTAGCGTGATCGGATCGTTATATAAAATGAACGCCTCTATTTCCGGCGCAGAAGTCGGCTGTCAGGGCGAAGTGGGTGTCGCTTGCTCCATGGCAGCCGCCGGTTTATCGGAAATCCTTGGCGGCAGCCCGGAACAAGTGTGTATCGCCGCAGAAATCGCCATGGAACACAATCTGGGACTCACCTGTGATCCGGTTGGCGGACAAGTTCAAGTGCCTTGCATTGAGCGCAACGCTATCGCTTCGGTGAAAGCCATTAACGCCAGTCGCATGGCTTTACGTCGTACCACCAGCCCACGCGTGAGTTTGGATAAAGTGATTGAAACCATGTATGAAACCGGGAAAGACATGAATGCGAAATACCGCGAAACCGCCACAGGCGGCTTGGCCATTAAAGTCATCTGTTCATAACAAAAAAACGATCGCATAAAAGTGCGGTCGTTTTTTCTGGTGTTTTCCCTTTCGCGATTAAGGAGATTTAAATCGTCTCGTTTAAACCCGTTTTTCGTTATTTCCGCCGTAAAATTAAAGAACGGCAATCATAGGGGTTCTGCTCATCGGCAGGTCGCCATTGTTCAAACTCAATCTCCCATTCGTCATATGCAATCTGTGGGAAAAACGTGTCACCCGCCAATTCCGTTTGAATTTCCGTTAAATATAAACGGTTTGCCAAAGGTAGCGCTTGTTTAAAAAGCTGCCCGCCGCCAATGATCATCAGTTCTTGAGAATCACCTGCAAAATCGACCGCACTTTCCATACTGTCTTTCCACAGCACGCCTTCATGAATAAAGGGTTGGCGAGACAACACGATATTAGTTCGCTTGGGTAACGGGCGGCCAATGCTTTCAAAGGTTTTTCGTCCCATAATCACAGGTTTTCCTAAGGTATTTTGACGAAACCACGCCAAATCTGCCGGCAAATGCCACGGCATTTTGTTCTCTTGCCCGATCACATGATTTTTTGTCATGGCCACAATGAGACTTAATGTCATAGTGATTTATTCCTCAATTTAATAAGGCGGATACTATAGCATAATTTTATCATTGCCTTTGCGGTTATTGTCAACAAAAAAAGAGAATCATCACCGAATAAAATTATGCATAAACCCATTGCATAATTATGCACAAAATAATAATATATTTTCATTCCAACAATGATTTGATACAAGAGCAGAAGTCACAATGACAATTAGTGTTAAAAACCTGAATTTTTTCTATGGCGCCAATCAAGCCTTATTCGATATTAATTTAACCGCCGATGACGGCGATGTGGTGGTGCTATTAGGCCCAAGCGGTGCCGGCAAAAGCACCTTAATTCGCACGCTAAATTTGCTGGAAGTGCCACAATCGGGCGAATTGAGCATTGCCAATAATCAATTTGATTTGTCCGCCAATAATGATCCGAAACAAATTCGCCAACTACGTCGTGATGTCGGCATGGTCTTTCAACAGTATCACTTATGGCCGCACATGACCGTGTTGCAAAACCTCATTGAAGCGCCGATGAAAATTCTTGGCACAAGTGAAACGGAAGCCAAACAACAGGCGATGGAATTATTACAACGTTTACGTTTGGCAGAACACGCAGCGCGTTTTCCGCTCCATTTATCCGGCGGTCAACAACAGCGTGTGGCTATTGCGCGCGCATTAATGATGAAACCGCAAGTGTTGTTATTTGATGAGCCGACAGCCGCGCTGGATCCGGAAATTACCGCGCAAATCGTCTCTATTATTGAGGAATTGCAACAAACAGGCATTACCCAAGTGATTGTCACCCACGAAGTGAATGTTGCGAAAAAAGTGGCGACCAAAGTCGTGTACATGGAACGAGGCCATATTATCGAAATGGGCGACAACAGTTGCTTTGAACAACCTAAAACCGAACAGTTTAAACACTATTTATCACACAACATTTAATCTAGAAGGAGAAACATCATGAAAAAATTACTTTTAACCGCCCTACTCGTCGGCACCGCACTTGCCGCCAACGCACAAGAAATCACTTTTGCAATGGAACCAAGCTATCCGCCATTTGAAACCACCAACGAAAAAGGCGAAATCATTGGCTTTGACGTGGATATCGCCAATGCCGTTTGTCAACAAATTCAAGCGACCTGCCACTTTAAAAGCCAAGCATTCGATGCGTTGATTCCAAGTTTAAAAGCAAAACGTTTTGACGCGTCCATTTCCGCCATTGATATTACGGATGCACGTGCGAAACAAGTTGCCTTTTCTCAACCTTACTACGACAGCTCGGCAAGCTACGTTGCATTAACAGGCAAAGGCGATTTAACCAAAGCGAAAAATGTAGGGGTACAAAACGGTACCACCTTCCAACAATACACAGCGGCAGAAACAAAACAATATGACATCAAAGCCTATGCCAGCTTACAAGATGCGGTTTTGGATTTAAAAAATGGACGTATTGACGTGATTTTTGGCGATACAGCCGTGCTTGCCGATATGATCACAAAAGAACCGGAAATCCAATTTGTCGGTGAGAAAGTGACCAACAAAAAATATTTTGGTAATGGCTTAGGTATTGCCGTCAATAAATCCTCTAAAGAATTATTAGATAACTTAAACAAAGGGTTAGATGCCATCAAAGCCAGTGGTGAATACCAAAAAATCTATGATAAATGGATGACAAAATAATTTATGTTTTATGATTATCTCGCGTTAATTTTTCATGCAGCCCTAACGACCTTAGGGCTTGCTGTTTGTTCGCTCATCGTCGGTTTAATTTTAAGTATTTTATTCACCGCACTTGAGTCCAATAAATACCCGATCATTGCCAGAACAACCTCTGTTTTGGTGATGTTATTGCGTGGTTTACCTGAAATTTTGGTCGTTTTATTGATTTATTTCGGCTCAACGGAAATCGTAGAATTATTAACCGGTGAATATATTGAATTTGGTGCCTTCGGTTGTGGTGTATTTGCTTTATCCCTGATTTTTGCCGCTTACGCTTCCCAAACCTTACGAGGCGCTATTCAAGCCATTCCCAAAGGGCAATGGGAATCGGGTATGGCGCTGGGGTTAAGTCGTCCTTATACCTTTATTCACCTCATCATGCCACAGGTATGGCGTCATGCTTTGCCGGGGCTAAGCAATCAATGGCTTGTGTTGTTAAAAGACACCGCACTTGTTTCGCTAATTGGCGTCGATGATTTAATGCGCCAAGCGGGATTGATTAACACCAATACACATCAGCCTTTTACTTGGTACGGCATTGCGGCGCTAGTTTATTTAGCGGTAACCCTTGTCAGCCAAGTTGCGATTCGTAAATTAGAAAGACGATTTACTCGATTTGAGCGAGGGAATGCATAATGTTTGAAGACTATTTATCGGTGATTGCTCAGGGCATTCCAACGAGTTTATTGCTCACTTTCGCCTCTTTATTAATCGCCTTTTTATTGGCGTTACTCTTCACGTTTATCCTTGCCATGGGGAATCGTTGGATAAAAAGTGCGGTGAATTTTTATCTTGTTTTATTTACCGGCACGCCTCTACTTATTCAGATATTTTTAATTTATAGTGGCCCGGGGCAATTTGAATTTATTACGCAAAGTCCACTTTGGTCCTTGCTTTCCAATGCCTGGTTTTGCGCTATGCTAGCCTTAGCATTAAATAGTGCGGCTTACTCTACTCAGCTTTTTTATGGGGCCGTCAAAGCCATTCCAAAAGGTCAATGGGAAAGTTGTGCTGCATTAGGATTGTCACGCGTGCAAACACTCAAAATTTTGATTCCATACGCCCTTAAACGTGCATTACCCTCTTATACCAATGAAATTATTTTGGTATTTAAAGGTACATCGTTGGCATCAACCATTACCATTATGGACATCATGGGATATGCCCGCCAACTTTACGGCACAGAATATGATGCGTTGACCATCTATGGTATCGCCGGCGGTATCTATTTACTGATTACCGGTATCGCCACATTAGTGTTACGCAAAGTCGAAAATAAAGTGCTGGCATTCGAGCGTTTTGAATCTCAATAGCGTCAACCGTTTCAATGAAATCTATTAACGTAATTCCTAAACTCAAAACTGCTTAATACGCAAGAAGCCCCTCAACTAACCGTCGAGGGGCTTCTTTTTAGCGCCTTTTCTTAATGCTCAATTACGGCATTTCATCAATATCATCTTTATTCACTTTCGGTTGAACCATGTGTTCACGGGTTAAACCTAAGTCATAGGCGATAGCAATCGCAATGAAGATGGAAGAATAGGTACCGAATCCGATCCCGATGAGCAAGGCTAGCGAGAAGCTATGAATTGTCGGACCGCCGAAGATGAAGAGGGCGATAACGACAATCAACGTGGTGACCGATGTCATAATAGTACGGGATAGGGTTTGAGTTAAGGAAATATCGATAATGTCGATGGCAGAAACCCGTCTGATTTTACGGAAGTTTTCACGCACACGGTCGAACACCACGATACTGTCGTTTAACGAATAACCTACCACGGAAAGGATCGCCGCAATAAAGGTTAAATCCATTTCGATTTGTAAGTAAGAAAATGCCCCTAGGGTAACAATTACGTCGTGCGCTAAAGAAAGCACACCGCCGGTGGCTAAACGCCATTCAAAACGCATGCCCACATAAAGCAAGAGCATAATGAGGGTGGCTAAGGTGGCGTAAATGGCCCCTTGGGTTAATTCTTCCCCAACGTTCGGCCCAACAAACTCAATGGAACGAATTTGAATATCACTATCCAAGGTATTAAGCATTTTTTTGACGTGATCGCCGATTTGCGCATCATCGGTTGCCGGTAGGCGAATCATCACATCACGCACACCGCCGGTGGTTTGCACCAGTGGACTCTCAATGCCGTTTTGCACCAACGTAGAACGGATTTTTTCCAAATCCGCCGGTTGGGAGAAGTGGGTATCTACCACCACGCCACCGGTAAAATCTAAGCCCCAGTTGAAACCTTTAGTAAACACAAAGAATAATGAAACCGCGATAATGATGACGGAAGCAAGGTAGCCCCACATACGGAATTTCATGAATTCCACTAAACGGAAAGGGAGTTTAATGCCTTGAATTTCTTTAATTGGCTGACTTCTATTTTCTAAATTCACAATATATTTCCTCACCGTTAAATTGATAATTTATCAATTCGTTTGCCGCCGTATAAGAAATTCACGATTGCGCGTGTTCCGGTGATTGCGGTAAACATTGAGATAGCAATCCCTAAAGATAAGGTGATTGCGAAGCCTTTAATTGGACCTGTCCCCACGGCGTAGAGTGCCACCGCAGTCAAAATGGTGGTTAAGTTCGCATCAAAGATAGAACTGAATGCACCGTTATAACCTTCGTTAATGGCTTGTTGAATCGGACGACCATTGCGAATCTCTTCTTTAATCCGCTCAAAGATCAACACGTTCGCATCCACAGACATCCCAACCGCCAGCACGATACCGGCAATCCCCGGCATGGTAAGCGTAGCGCCCGGTAATAAGGACATTAACCCAACCAATAAAACAATGTTAGCAATTAAAGCGATGTCCGCAATGATACCGAATTTACGATAGTAAATGATCATAAAGACCACAACCACCATCAATCCCCAGAAACTTGCTTGCAAACCTTGTTCGACGTTTTGTGCACCAAGAGACGGACCGATGGTACGTTCTTCCACAATTTGAATCGGCGCAATTAACGCACCAGAACGAAGCAACACAGCAAGATTTTGTGCTTCTGCCGGAGAGTCAATGCCGGTAATTTGGAATTGACTACCGAAACGCCCTTGAATGGTGGCGACGTTAATCACTTCCTCGTGTTTTTGCAAAATGGTTTTGCCATTTTCATCTTTTTTGCCGCTGTCTTTATATTCTACATACAACGTTGCCATCGGTTTTTGGATATTGGCACGCGTCGTTTGCGACATGATTTCACCACCTTCGCTGTCCAAGGTGACGCTGACTTGCGGTCTGGAGGTATTTTGATCCACACCTGAACTGGCGTTGGTAATGTGTTCACCACCTAATACAGCGCGTTTATACAGCACGATAGGGCGATTGTTTCTGTCATATTTCACTTCAGAATCAGAAGTCACCATGCCACGAGCTGCCGCATCTAAGTTGGCGTTGCCATTGACTAAGCGGAATTCAAGGGTCGCCGTTGCACCCAGAATTTCTTTTGCGCGGGCAGTGTCTTGCACACCCGGCAATTCAACCACGATACGTTCTGCGCCTTGGCGTTGAATCACGGCTTCAGCTACGCCCAGTTCGGTGACACGTTTACGCAAAATACTTAAGTTTTGTTCAATCGCGCTTTCACGGGCTTCGTTTAATGCCGCATCAGATAACGCCAAAGACAGCGTATTATCAGAAATCGCACGAATGTCTAGGGTTGGATGCTGTTTGCGTAAATAACGCTGTGCATCAGATAACTGATCCGGATTCGCCAATGTGACTATTGTGGAAAAATTCTCTGCTGACTTAATGGCGCTATATTGATACTTCTCTTTGCGCAATTCGGTACGTAAGGAATCCTGTAGTTGTTCCTGACGTTTGCTTAGCGCGGAGTTCATATCCACTTCCATCAGAAAACGTACACCACCACGCAAATCCAAGCCCCATTTCATCGGGTTGCCACCAATGCTACTTAGCCATTTTGGTGTTGCCGGTGCAAGGTTTAACGCAACAGAATAATTTGTCCCTAATTTTTCGGTGATTTTATCTTTGGCGAGTAATTGCGCATCGGTATTGTCGAAACGCACTAAAATAGAGCCGTTTTCCAACACGACAGATTTGGTTGTCAGATGATTGTCTTTTAGGACGGTTTGAACTTCGCTTAAGACACCGGAATCGGCTTCCTGACCACGAGTTCCTGAGATTTGTACGGCAGGATCTTCACCGTAAAGATTTGGAAGAGCGTATAAAACACCAATGGCGACCAAAAAGATCACCATTAGATTCTTCCATAAAGGGTAACGATTTAACATAGCTTTCTTGTTCCCTTGAGGAATAGATTAAAGAGTTTCGATTGTGCCTTTTGGTAACACGGCGGCAATGTAATTGCGGTTGATGGTAATTTCAGTTTTATCGTTTAACGCAATCACAATAACATCCCCTTTTTCAGGCACTTTGGTGATTTTACCAATGATACCGCCGGCGGTTAACACTTCGGTGCCTTTGGTTAATTCGGACATTAATTTTTTATGTTCTTTATTTCTTTTCGCTTGCGGACGATAAATCATGAAATAGAAAATCAATCCGAAGATGATGAAAATAAATAACATTGACATTGGGCTGCCTTGTTGAGCTTCCATTCAAATTTCCTTTTAGTTAATGAAAAGAGAAGACGCAATGGAGCGTCCATAAACTGATTAAAATCGGCGGTTAAAATATCATAAATCCGCTGAAATGTGAAAAAATAAAACAAAAAAGAACCGCACTTAGAACAGCTCAATACGGCTCAAAAGTGCGGTTTGTTTTACGGATGATTTGAATTAGTGATTTATCTCACCTTCAATCGGTTTAACGTTTTCATCAAATTCCGGAAGCGGTTTATGTTCACTTGCTACGTAAGAATAAATCACCGGCAACACGAACAGGGTAAACAACGTACCAACCGCCAAGCCTGAAACAATCACGATTCCCATACTGAAACGGGAAACTGCCCCAGCACCAGTGGCATAAAGTAACGGAACCAAGCCGGCAATCATCGCTGCAGTGGTCATCAGAATCGGACGCAAACGCACTTTGGCGGCTTCAGTAATGGCTTCAATACGATTTTTACCATGATTTAGCTGCTCTTCTTTTGCGACTTCACACATTAAAATACCGTGTTTGGTGATTAATCCGACCAACGTAATTAAGCCGACTTGGGAATAAATATTTAGAGTGGAACCTTCTCCAGAAATTTTTCCTGATAACTCATTAAAATAAGATATCCCTGTAACATGACCTAGCATACCTAACAGCCCTTGAATAGCTCCTGGAGTATTTAAAGCTAATAATGCACCACTGATCGCCAACGGCACGGAAATCATGATCACCATCGGGTCACGAATAGACTCAAACTGAATTGCTAACACCAAGAAAATGATCACTACCGCCAACACGAACGTCACGGCTAACGCATTACCCTCTTGTACCAACTGACGGGCTTCACCTTTGAAGTCGTAGTTATAACCTTGCGGTAATAATTCTTTTGAGCTGTCTTTCAGCCATTGAATCGCATCCCCAATGGAAGAACCCGGCATCGGTACCGCACTGATCACCGCCGAGTTCAGCTGGCTGAAACGTGGCAAAGAGCTTGGTTGTGGTTCTAACGTCATGCTCACCAAACTGCTTAGCGGAACAGAGGTGCCATTCGCTGCCGAAACATAATAATTATCCCAACTTTGTGGAGATAAGCGATCTTCGCGTTTTACCTGTGAAATAATTTTATACGCACGGCCGTCAATATCCACACGTTCAACTGTGGCCGCAGATAAGAAGCTGCCCAACGTTGCACTGATTTGTTTCATCGTAATGCCGTAAGTACCGGCTTTTTCACGGTCAATTTTGATGTGCATTTGCGCCGTGTCGAATTTCAAATCTAAGCTCGAGTAAACGAACTTGCCGGATTTCTGCATTGCTTCCAAGAATTTACCGGCAACATTCGCTAAATCTTCATAGCCTTTTGACGTACTAATCACAAAACCAATCGGTGGCCCTTGTTCCCCGGTTTCAATTTCGGGGAAAGCAAAACCACTGACAGACACTTCCGGAATCGCCTTGGCTTTGTTGTTTAACTCTTCCAACACTTTTGCCTGACTTCTGGAACGATCTTTCCAGTCTTTCAAGGTTACAACATTCAAAGATTGGTTGGTGCTTGGCACACCGGAAATACTCATGGCAAATTGCACTTCGTCTGTATCCGTTAACATTTTTTGATACGGTGCCATCGCCGCTTGTACATAATCGACGTTCACGTTAGACGGTGCAGAACCGATGGCTAAGAATGCACCTTTGTCTTCTGTCGGTGTAAGTTCACTGGAAAGTGAATTAAACAATACCGGCAATGTGGCAAAAATAACGCCCGCAAATGTCAACATACATTTACGATTTGCCATCACCAAATCCAAGACATAAGCGTAAGCATTGTTCACTTTGGTTAAAGTGCGGTTAACACGCTCTTCCAACTTGCTTGGTGCCGAATGATCTTTAAGTAATTTACTGGTCATCATCGGAGAAAGGGTTAACGCCACAATACCGGAAATAAATACCGCACCGGCAAGGGTTAAGGCGAACTCTTTAAACAATGTTCCGGTAATGCCGCCCATTAACGCCATCGGGGAATATACTGCAATCAACGCAATCGTCATGGAAATGACCGGCACCGCAATTTCACGCGTACCGATAATCGCTGCACGGAATGGCGTTTCACCGAGCTTAATATGGCGGTCAACGTTTTCCAACACCACAATGGCATCATCCACCACCAAACCGATTGCTAAAATTAAAGCCAGCAATGTCATCAGGTTGATGGAGAAATCCAACGTTTGCAACATCATGATCACCCCGATAAGGGAAATCGGAATGGTAATGACCGGAATTAAAATCGCACGGAAGGACCCGATAAACATGGTAATCACCACCAATACGATAATTGTCGCTTCAATGATAGTTTTTACCACTTCTTCAATGGAGTTATTAATGGCAACAGTACGGTCATATAAAATGTCTGTTTGAATCGCATCCGGCAAATTATTTTTAATGCTTTCATACAGCGGCAGGATTTTTTCCGCCACCGTTAACGGGTTTGCCGAAGACGTCGGATTCACTGCTAACACCACGGAATCAGAACCGTTTGCCACTGCACGGGCGTTATCGCTGGATTTATTCAATTCAATATCTGCAATATCGCGTAAACGGACAAGTTTATCACCGCTGGAATACACAATCAGTTTGCTTAATTCATCAACGGATTTTGTGGTGGTATCCACTTTATTTTTGTACACCACGTAAAAACCGTTGTCGTTACCCGCAGCCGTTTGCACGTTATTTGAGGATAAGGCAGACATCACTTGCGTGGCAGAAAGGTTTTGTGCCGCCATTTTTTGCGGATCCAACCAAATGCGCAGAGCATATTCGGATGCACCGAAAATATCGACGCTTGCCACCCCTTCAACGGTAAAGAACTGCGGTTTTACCACACGTTGAATATAGTCCGTCACTTGGCTTGCATCTAACTTATTGGAACGGAAACTAATATACATAATGCCCGAACCACCGGTCGAAGAAGTCACCGTCGGATCTTCAATTCCGCTTGGCAACTCTGAACGTACGGAATTCACCTTCGCCAACACATCGGCAAGCGCGGCATTCGGGTCGGTATTTAATTTCATTTTCACCGTGATCGAAGAACTGCTCGGTCTACTGGAAGAAGACATATAGTCCACGTTATCCGCCTGCGCGACCGCTTCTTCAATTTTCGAGGTCACAAACGCCTGAATCAAGTTCGCATCTGCGCCGGGATATGCCGTTGTCACGGTGATTACCGTGGTTGTCATTTTAGGATATTCACGCACCGCCAGTTTGGAAATCGCCTGTAATCCTAAAATAATGATCAACAGGCTAATCGAAACTGCGAGAACAGGACGTCGAATAAATATATCGGTAAATTTCATTCGTATTTCCTAATTAAAGATTGGTTTTCGTTGCCGGTTGTGTGGTGCCGACACCTTCTTTATCTGCGACAAGTACTAATGCGCCATTACTTAAATTTTGCTGACCACCGGTCACGATTTTATCGCCGATTTTCACTTCATCGCCTTTTAACTGAGCATAGATACCTTGGCGATCTTTGGTAAACACCGTGATTTGCTTCGCACGATACATTTTGTTCATATCGCCTTGGCTAGCAAATTTCTCTTTTTCCTCATCAGAAAGTGCGGTCAAAATATAAAGCGATTCGCCATACATGTTGTAGCTCACGGCGACTTGTGGCACGACAATTTGGTCATACTCCGTTACCAATGCCACGTTTAAACGGGTGAACATACCGGATAACAGTTTTTCGCCATCTTCCGGATCAAACGTGGCTTGCACGTCAATTAACCCGGTGGAAGAATTAATCGCCGGTTCAATCGCAGAGATCGTTGCCGAGAAGGTTTCGCCTAAACGGGCATCTGCTGTCGCGGTGACTTTTTGACCGATATGCAATTTTTCCAATAAATTCTGTGCAATCGCAAAATCTACTTTCATAGAACTGCGATCTTCCACACGCACGATTTCTGTGCCGTTCGATACATACTGTCCCACATTAACTTTCACGATACCCGCTTTGCCATCAAAAGGTGCAACAATCTGACGGCGCGCAATTGTGGCTTTTAAGGATTCCACGTTCGCCACTTGCGCATCATACGCCGCTTTGGCATTGTCTAATTCTTGCTGAGAAATACCACCACTTTTCGCCAAATTCGCATAGCGTTGATACGTTTGACGTAATGAAATCACTTGTGCTTCAGCCGCTTGTAAGCTTGCTCGCTCCACGGAGCTGTCTAATTCCACCAACAAATCGCCTTTTTTCACGCTTTGTCCGTTGGTCACTAACACTTTTGAAATCGTCCCCGCACTTTGCGCACTCAGCATCGCCCCTTGATTCGGGCGAACCAACCCGGTGGTCTCAATCACCGGTGTCCATTGCTGAGCAGAAACGGTCATTGCCGTCACCGGAACAGCTCTTTCTCCTTGATTAGCCAAGAAATCCGCAATGCCTTTTGCTTTCATCTGATTCATCACAATCATTGCGATAAAAATTAAGATAAATATTCCCAGCGCCAGTTTTAACAAGAAAACGTGCAAGCGCTTTGGTTTGTTAATTTGAGTTTGACTCATAAAAAACTCCGTAAACGTGATAACTAAATAGCTTATTTTTGAATGGCATGCCAAGAGCGTTCGATAACCGACTCCAGCATCTCCATCGAACTCTCATGGGCAAAGTGTTTGCACTTAAAGGCGATATTAAGCGCACTTTCCAACGAAATAGCAAACAATAAATGCGTCGGGAGGTCACAGATTTCGTTGGCTTCTACTGTTTTTTTACAAAAACGATGCCAAATACCGCGCGTTTCCCATTCTTTGCAAATAGTATAAAACCCGGGTAGAAATTCATATTGTCCCATATTGGCAACAATCGTTGGATCTTGTTCCAAAGAATGCCAAATATTCCACCACATTTTCCGATAGCGTTGAAAAAACGACTGGTTTTCATCATAGTCTTTTTCCAAGGTTTCTTCGAAAGATTTAAAGATATATCGTGCAAATTGTTCCAGCAATTCATCTTTATTCTTAAAATAAAGGTAAATCGTCCCCGGGGAAATTTTGGCCTCTTTGGCAATTTTATGTATGGATAAATTTGGCAAACCCACTGTCGCCATCAAATCATTCGTGGCCGTAAAAATTCGCTCGATCATATCCGTTTCAGATTGATGCATATAAAGTCACTAATAAACTTGGGTTAATTGTGAGAAGTGCGGTTAAAATTTCTCTTTATTCGCACATTTGATAGGTTACAGACAGCAAATAATACACCACTGAATGAACGTTCGTTCATTTTATTGATTTTTTACTTTTTCGCAAGTTAAAAATTGAGCGCCATCCAAAACAGCCACTATTTTTCATCTAAGACGAAAAACCGCACAATGATCGATAGCAATCCATAGAAGAAGATCAAAGTGCGGTCTATTTTTTCATGTTTTTGAACGAATTAATGTTCTCGGGTTTTGAAGAATGTCACATCCGGATAACGCTCTTGCGCAAGATTGAGATTGACCATAGTCGGGGCGATGTAAGTGAGGTTATCGCCACCGTCTAACGCCAGGTTTTGCTCATTTTTACGTTTAAACTCTTCAAATTTTTTCGCATCGGCACATTCCACCCAACGCGCCGTTGCCACGTTGACAGTTTCATAAATGGCTTCTACGTTGTATTCGGATTTCAAGCGCGAAACGACCACATCAAACTGCAATACACCCACCGCCCCAACGATTAAATCGTTATTCAGTAACGGACGGAAAACCTGTACTGCGCCTTCCTCGGAAAGCTGTACCAAGCCTTTTAATAATTGCTTTTGCTTAAGTGGATCTTTTAAACGAATACGACGGAATAACTCCGGTGCAAAGTTTGGAATGCCCGTGAATTTTAAGTCTTCCCCTTGGGTAAAGGTATCGCCGATTTGAATCGTACCGTGATTGTGCAAACCGATAATATCGCCGGCATAGGCTTCTTCTGCATGCGAACGGTCGCCCGCCATAAAGGTTAACGCATCAGAAATCACCACCTCTTTGCCGATACGTACATGTTTGAGTTTCATGCCTTTTTCATATTTGCCTGACACGACACGTAAGAAGGCAACACGGTCACGGTGTTTTGGATCCATATTGGCTTGAATTTTAAATACGAAACCACTGAATTTTTCTTCGTCAGCCGACACTTTACGCGTATCTGCCTGGCGAGCTTGCGGCGCAGGCGCCCATTCGGTTAAGCCGTCAAGGAAATGATCTACACCAAAATTCCCTAACGCCGTACCGAAAAAGACCGGTGTCAGTTCGCCGTTTAGGAATAAATCTAAGTCAAACTCATTGCTTGCGCCTTTGACCAATTCTAATTCATCACGTAATTGTTGTGCCAAATCGTCACCTACGGCGTTATCCAATTCCGGATTATTCAAGCCTTTCACAATGCGCACTTCTTGAATCGTGTGCCCTTGCCCTGTTTGATAGAGATAGGTTTCGTCTTTATATAAGTGATACACGCCTTTAAACAATTTGCCGCAGCCGATAGGCCAAGTAATCGGTGCGCAGTGAATTTTCAACACGCTTTCAACTTCGTCCAACAATTCCATCGGATCACGAATATCACGGTCAAGTTTGTTCATAAACGTGATGATCGGCGTGTCGCGCAAACGGGTAACTTCCATTAATTTAATGGTACGTTCCTCAACCCCTTTGGCGGAGTCAATGACCATCAAGCAGCTGTCCACTGCCGTTAAAGTGCGGTAAGTATCTTCAGAGAAATCCTCATGCCCCGGAGTATCCAGCAGGTTGACCAAACAATCGTTGTATGGGAATTGCATCACGGAAGTGGTAATGGAAATCCCACGTTGTTTTTCCATTTCCATCCAGTCGGATTTCGCGTGTTGCGCGGAACCTTTGCCTTTCACCGAACCGGCTTTTTGAATGGCGTTACCATAAAGCAAAACCTTTTCGGTAATGGTGGTTTTCCCCGCATCAGGGTGAGAAATAATCGCAAAAGTGCGGCGTTTATTAACTTGTTCTTGTGGGTATGTCATCTGTGCTGTCTGTGTTATTTGATGAAAAAATAAAGAAACCGCCTTAAACGACGGTCCAAAAATGTGTGGCGCAACTATATGCTTTTTAGCCCATTTTTTCAAGTTTGAGCATCATGAATGCGAGCATGTTGCGACAAAGTGCGGTACATTTTGGGCGTATTTTGATACGTCATAAAACCTCCTTTTTTCTGACCGCACTTTTTTCTCTTACTACAACATGAAGTCAACATCAGTAAAAATCCCAAAAAATGCAAACGTTTGCGTGAAAAGTGCGGTACAATACGCGCCATTATTTTTACGCAGATAAAAAGGAAATGAAATGACACAACTTAGTCTAAAAAAAATCTATTCCGGCAAAGTACGGGATTTGTATGAAATTGATGACAAACGAATGTTGATGGTCGCCAGTGACAGATTGTCGGCGTTCGATGTAATTTTAGATGATCCGATTCCGCGTAAAGGCGAAATCCTGACACAAATTTCTAACTTTTGGTTTAACAAACTGGCGCATATTATGCCGAATCATTTTACCGGCGACAGCGTTTACGACGTGTTACCCAAAGCGGAAGCCGATTTAGTGAAAGATCGTGCGGTGGTGTGCAAACGCTTAACCCCGATTAAAATTGAATCTATCGTGCGCGGTTATTTAACCGGCAGCGGACTGAAAGATTACAAACAAACCGGTACAATTTGTGGCTTAGAATTACCAAAAGGCTTAGTGGAAGCCAGCAAATTGCCCGAGCCGATTTTCACACCGTCCAGCAAAGAAGAAATCGGCAATCACGACATTAATATTAGTTATGCCGAATGCGAAAACTTGATCGGCAAAGATTTGGCAGCGCAAGTGAAAGAAAAAGCCATCGCCCTTTATACCGAAGCGGCAAAATATGCCTTAACCAAAGGTATCATCATTTGTGACACCAAATTTGAATTCGGCTTGGATGAAAACGGCACGTTAACCTTGATGGATGAGGTATTAACACCGGATTCTAGCCGTTTCTGGTCAGTAGAGACTTATCAAGAAGGCACAAACCCACCGTCTTTTGATAAACAATTTATTCGTGACTGGTTGGAAAACAGCGGTTGGAATAAACAGCCACCGGCGCCAAAAGTGCCGTCGGATGTCATTCAGAAGACCGTAGATAAATACCAAGAAGCCTTGGATTTATTAACAAAATAACACTTAAAGGAATTCCCGCTATGCATTAGAATAGTGGGAATTTTTTGTAACCGGATAGGAGTAATATGAGGTCGGTCGCCATTGTCGGGTTAGGTTGGCTAGGTTTGCCACTGGCGCGACATTTAAAAAATCTAGGCTGGGAAGTTAAAGGCACGAAACGTACTCACGATGGTGTAGAACAAATGCGTTTAATGCGTTTGGAAGCCTATCATTTGGAACTTACCCCTGAAATTAATGCGGATCCTGATGATGTCAGTGCCTTGCTTGATGTGGATTCATTGATCATTAATATTCCACCAAGCCAATATTTTTTCGATCTCAATCAATATGTCGAAGGCGTGCAAAATCTGGTTAACGAAGCCTTATTACAAGGGGTGAGCCACATTATTTTTATTAGCTCCACTTCCGTTTTCCCTGATATTTCCGCCCATTTTGATGAATCCGTCACGCCACAGCCGGACAGTGACATTGGTCGCGCCTTAGTTGAAATTGAAAACGGCTTGGCGCAGATGCAAGACATCGATTGCGATATTATTCGTTTTGCCGGTTTAGTCGGCAACGATCGCCATCCCGTTTATTCTCTTGCCGGAAAACAAGCACTCAAGTGCGGTTATTCTCCGGTAAATTTAGTCCATTTAGACGATTGCGCACGCGCCATTCAATTATTGTTAGAAACCCCGGGCGGCTATCGTCTATATCATTTGGCCGCGCCAATGCACCCAACACGGGAAGCCTATTATCAATATGCGGCGGAAAAATACGGGCTAGAACCACCGCACTTTATTAACTCAGAACACGATCCGCAACGCATTATCATGGCGGAAAAAATTTGTAATGAATTAGAATTTGTTTACCAATATCCGGATCCGAATTTAATGCTGACAACAGAAGAATAAAAGTGCGGTTGTTTTTCAAAATGTTTTTACCACGTACTTTTATTAACCCCATTCACTCAAACAAACACAGATAAGGAAAGAAAATATGTCAAATACCATTTTGCAACACTTACCGAAAGGTGAAAAAGTCGGTATCGCCTTTTCCGGCGGCTTAGACACCAGCGCGGCACTGCTTTGGATGCGTCAACACGGCGCCATTCCTTGCGCTTACACCGCGAACCTTGGCCAACCGGATGAAGAGGATTACGAGGCTATTCCACGCAAAGCCAAAGAATATGGCGCAGAAATGGCCCGCTTAATCGACTGCCGCACACAATTAGCCCAAGAAGGCATTGCGGCGATCCAATGCGGCGCATTTCACGTGACGACAGGTGGTTTGACTTATTTCAACACCACCCCATTAGGCCGTGCGGTGACCGGCACCATGTTGGTCTCTGCCATGAAAGAAGATGATGTCAATATTTGGGGTGATGGCAGTACTTACAAAGGCAACGACATCGAACGTTTCTATCGTTACGGCTTAATGACCAACCCAAATTTAAAAATTTATAAACCTTGGTTAGATCAAAAATTTATCGATGAATTGGGCGGCCGTTTTGAGATGTCTAACTTCTTAATTGAAAACGGCTTTGATTACAAAATGTCTGTCGAAAAAGCCTATTCCACCGACTCCAACATGCTTGGCGCGACTCACGAAGCAAAAGACTTGGAATTCTTAAATTCCGGTATTCGTATCGTCAACCCAATCATGGGCGTACCATTCTGGCGTGAAGATGTACAAATCAAAGCGGAAGAAGTGACGGTGCGTTTTGAAGAAGGCATTCCGGTCGCATTAAACGGTAAAACGTTCGATAACATCGTAGAATTGTTCCTTGAAGCCAACCGCATTGGTGGTCGTCACGGCTTAGGGATGTCCGACCAAATCGAAAACCGTATCATCGAAGCGAAATCTCGCGGCATCTACGAAGCCCCGGGCATGGCACTATTACACATTGCTTACGAACGTTTAGTGACCGGTATCCACAACGAAGACACCATCGAACAATACCGCATCAACGGTATTCGTTTAGGTCGCTTGTTATACCAAGGTCGTTGGTTCGATCCGCAAGCCTTAATGTTGCGCGAAACCGCTCAACGTTGGGTGGCTCGCGCAGTCACCGGTGAAGTGACGTTAGAGCTACGTCGTGGTAACGACTATTCCTTACTCAACACGGAATCCCCGAACTTAACCTACCATCCGGAACGTTTGAGTATGGAAAAAGTGGAAAATGCACCGTTTGATCCGGTCGATCGTATCGGTCAATTAACCATGCGTAACCTTGATATCACCGACACCCGCGACAAACTCGGTATCTATTCCCGCACCGGTTTACTGGCGACAAACAAAGATTCTGCGTTACCGCAATTATACAAAAAAGCGTAAAACGCTCTCTTTTCCGACCGCACTTTGAGACATCTCTGTGCGGTCTTCTTTTGCGATTTAATCTCAACAAAAAGGATGAACGGATTTGTTCAATCTATGCCTTAATTTTCTTTTCTGGAACATTAAAGCACAGCCTATTTTGGTGTATGATACGGTTTCATTATTTTCCTCATGAATATGAATCTTTCTCATGAAACCAATCTTTCTTGAACTTCGACACCTTAAAACTTTACTTGCCTTAAAAGAAACGGGCAGTGTTTCTTTGGCAGCAAAACGGGTTTATCTCACTCAATCCGCTCTTTCCCACCAAATTAAACTGTTGGAAGATCAATACGGTTTGCCGTTATTTGAACGTAAAACCCAGCCGTTGCACTTTACACCGGCAGGTGAGCGTTTGATTCAGCTTGCCAATGATATTTTGCCTAAAGTGATTGAGGCGGAGCGTGATTTAGCGCGGGTGAAACAAGGGGAGGCCGGCGAGTTGCGTATTGCGGTGGAATGCCACACTTGCTTCGATTGGCTTATGCCCGCCATGGATTTATTCCGTCAACATTGGCCGTTGGTGGAGCTGGATATTGTGTCCGGTTTCCACACCGATGCCGTTGGGTTGCTGTTAAGCCATCGTGCCGATTGGGCTGTTGTGCAAGAAGTGGAAGAGACCCCGGACATTGTGTATAAGCCGTTGTTTTCCTATGAAATGGTGGGATTATGTGCGAAAGATCATCCGCTGGCAGCGAAAGAGGTTTGGCAGGCGGAAGATTTTATTGATCAAACGTTAATTACTTATCCCGTACCGGATGATATGTTGGATTTGTTGCGTAAGGTATTACACCCGAAAGGCATCAATCCGACCCGACGAACCAGTGAACTTACCATCGCCATCATTCAGTTGGTGGCAAGTAAACGTGGAGTGGCGGCATTGCCGTTTTGGGCGGCGAAGCCTTATTTGGATCGTGGTTACATCGTGGCGCGAAAAATTACCGAACAGGGGTTACACAGTAATCTTTATGCCGCAACGCGAGAGTTGGATTCACAAATGGCGTTCGTGGATGATTTCTATGAAACCGTGAAAGCCCAAAGTTTTTCTACCTTGCCCGAATTGTCTATATTAGAAGAGATCTCGTTGTATGTCTGACGTAAAGACAAATTCTCATCCCATTTGGGCGGCGGCGAAAGCCGCCTTGCCCTATAGTGCGCCGATGCTCGCCGGCTTTTTGTTCCTTGGCGTGGCTTACGGCATTTACATGAAAGCACTTGGTTTTGGTGTTTGGTATCCCGTGTTGATGGCGTTATTCATCTACGCCGGTTCCGTGGAATTCATCATTGCCGGCGCATTAAGTTTGGCATTTGCGCCGTTAAATGCGTTATTGATTACCTTGATGGTGAGTGGCAGACAGCTTTTTTATAGCATTGCGATGTTGGAAAAATACGGAAAATCCTTGGGCAAAAAACGCCTATACCTTATTGCCACGTTGGTAGATGAGTCTTTTTCCTTGAATTACATGGCAAACGTCCCACCGCATATTGATCGTGGTTGGTATCTCTTTTTTGTTTCGTTTTATTTGCATATGTATTGGGCAATCGGTGCTGGCATTGGCAACGTATTCGGGAACATTATTCCCTTTGATTTAAAGGGCATTGAATTTGCTATGACGGCATTATTTTTAGTGATTTTTGCCGAAAACTGGGCGCAGGAAAAATCTCATGAGAGCTCTTTGTTAGGTTTAGCAATTGCCGCAATTTCCCTCATCGTTTTCGGACATGACTATTTCTTATTGCCTACCTTGATTGGTATCTGGACGGTGTTGACTTTCCGCCGACCAAAATTGTCCTCAACTTTAAAGAGGATTGAAGAATGACATTAACCGAACAAATCATCACCATCGGGATTGCTGTGCTGGCCGTGCAATTTACCCGATGGCTGCCCTTTTGGATTTTCCCGGCGAACCGCCCGATTCCCGAATATATCCGTTATTTAGGTAAAGTCTTACCTGCAGCGATGTTTGGTATGCTCGTGGTGTATTGTTACAAAAACGTGGATATGTTTAGCGGCTTTCATGGCGTTCCCGAATTTCTTTCCGGTGCGATCGTTATTGCGTTGCATTTGTGGAAGCGCAATATGTTCTTGTCCATCGCTGCCGGCACCATATTATATATGTTCTTAGTACAACAGGTATTTGTATAAAAAGACGCTAAAAAATGACCGCACTTTTTCTTCATGAATTTTCTATGCCGGCAAAGAAAAGACATGGCTTATGCTATAATTCTCCGCAAATTTTTACCGCACGTTAGGATCAATATGTCGCTTCAATTCAATATGATTGCGTTACTTTTAGTGGTGTTAATTTTGCTTGGCATTCTTAGCCACAATAGCGCCATCACCATCTCCGCTGCCGTGCTACTGATCATGCAACAAACCCTACTCGCGAAATATATTCCCTATTTGGAAAAATACGGCTTGAGCGTTGGTATTGTGATTTTAACCATTGGCGTTTTGAGCCCATTGGTTTCCGGTAAAATTCAACTTCCGGGCTTGTCGGCCTTTATCAGTTGGAAAATGTTCGTTGCTATTGCGGTAGGTGTATTGGTCGCGTGGCTTGCGGGCAAAGGCGTTCCGCTGATGGGCGAACAACCTGTCTTAGTGACAGGCTTGGTGATTGGCACCATCATTGGTGTTTCTTTTCTGGGCGGTATCCCTGTCGGACCACTTATCGCCGCAGGTATTTTGGCATTACTCATAGGAAAATTCTAATGAAAAACAAATGGTTATTTATTGCCGCGTTGAGCGGTTTTTTATGTGTGACGATTGGCGCTTTTGCTGCACATGGATTAAGCAAGGTTTTAGAGCCTAAAGAATTAGCGTGGATTGAAACCGGTGTGAAATATCAAATGTTCCACACCCTTGCCATTCTTGGAATTGGCATTGCGCAATTGTGTCGTGAATCATTGCTTGCCAGCAAAATAGTCAATTTCGCCGCGGGTGCATGGGCATTCGGCATTCTTCTCTTTAGCGGCAGCCTTTATGCACTCGCACTTGGTGCAGGACAATTCCTGGTTTGGGTGACACCGATTGGGGGTACCTTATTTTTAATTGGCTGGCTTTGCTTGGCTTACGGCAGTTTGAAAAAGTAAATCAGTATGAAGAATAGAACGGTAAAGCACGAACTAACACCTTTACAACAATCCCTTTTTTCCCAATTAATTGACATTATGTTGGTGGATAAACGCCGTTTATCCGCCCGCATTCATGGCATCGGCAAAATTAAAAACCAAGAAGCGCAGCAAGCCGTTGCGGCTGAAATCCAACAACAAATTGAACAAGCAAGATTACGTGTAGAAAGCCGTAAAAGTGCGGTTAAAAATCCGATTGTTTTTCCGGAAAGCCTGCCGGTTAGCCAACGTAAAGCAGAAATTGAAAAACTGCTTTCCGAGCATCAAGTGATCGTGGTGGCGGGGGAAACCGGTTCAGGGAAAACCACGCAGTTGCCGAAAATGTGTTTAGAGCTAGGATTCGGCAATCTTGGCACAATCGGGCACACTCAACCACGCCGTATTGCGGCACGTTCTGTGGCGGCTAGAATTGCGGAAGAATTGCAAACAGAGCTTGGCGATTTAGTGGGGTATAAAGTCCGTTTTAACGATCAAATCAGTGACAACACCCAAATTAAGTTGATGACGGACGGGATTTTGCTGGCTGAAATTCAAACGGATCGTTTCCTTAATCAATATTCCTGCCTGATTATCGATGAAGCCCACGAACGCAGCTTGAACAACGATTTTATTCTCGGTTATCTAAAACAGCTTCTACCACGCCGTCCAGACTTAAAAGTTATTATCACCTCCGCCACCATTGATGTGGAACGTTTTTCTAAACATTTTAATAACGCGCCGATTATCGAAGTCTCGGGCAGAACTTATCCCGTGGAAGTGCGTTATCGCCCTGTTGCGGAAGAAGACGATCAAGATCAGCTACAAGGCATTCTTAATGCTGTGGATGAGCTGCAAGCGGAAGGGCGCGGCGATATTTTGATCTTTATGAACGGTGAAAGAGAAATTCGCGACACCGCTGAAGCCTTGCAAAAGCAAAATTTAAAACACACGGAAATCCTACCGCTCTTTGCCCGCTTGTCTGCGCAAGAACAAAATAAAATTTTCCATCCGAGTGGGCTAAATCGCATAGTATTAGCGACCAACGTCGCGGAAACTTCATTAACCGTGCCGGGCATTAAATATGTGATTGATCCCGGCACAGCGCGCATTTCTCGTTATAGCTACCGCACCAAAGTGCAACGCTTGCCTATTGAGCCGATTTCACAGGCCTCCGCTAATCAGCGGAAAGGGCGTTGCGGACGGGTGAGCGAAGGCATTTGTATTCGCCTTTATTCGGAAGAGGATTTTAATAATCGCCCGGAATTTACCGATCCGGAAATTCTGCGTACCAATTTGGCTTCCGTCATTTTGCAAATGACGGCATTGGGTTTGGATGACATTGAAGCGTTTCCTTTTGTGGATGCGCCGGATAAACGGCATATCCAAGATGGCGTGAAGTTATTGGAAGAGCTGGGCGCGATTCAACCTAAGAAAATTAAATCATATAAAAATGATGGCGCGCGTTTTCCAACGCGTGCCCAAAATTTAACAGCTGAAAGCACGCGTCAGGAGACGCGCGCTAGCGAATCGACAGAGAAAAAACAAGGTTGGGAACTTACCTCAATCGGTCGCCAACTTGCCCAACTCCCGGTCGATCCACGCCTTGCTAAAATGCTTCTAAGTGCGGTCGATTTTGGCAGCGTTTATGAAGTGATGATTATTGTCTCGGCGTTATCCATCCAAGATCCGCGTGAACGTCCGACAGAAAAACAACAGGCTTCCGATGAAAAACATCGTCGCTTTGCCGATAAAAAATCGGATTTCTTGGCGTTCTTGAATCTTTGGAATTATGTGCAAGAACAGCAAAAAGAATTAACGAAAAACCAATTCCGCCGTCAGTGCCAAAAGGATTTTTTAAATTATTTGCGCATTCGCGAATGGCAGGATATTTATCAACAAATTCGTCTTGCCGTGCGTGAAATGGGCTTGCCGATTAATTCGGAAAAAGCCGAATATCAGCAAATTCACACTGCACTTTTAAGCGGTTTGCTGTCGCATATCGGCTTAAAAGAAGCAGAAAAACAACAATATCTCGGCGCGCGCAATGCCCATTTTGCAATTTTCCCCAATTCCGTGCTTTTCAAAAAACAACCGAAATGGGTGATGGCGGCAGAGTTGGTGGAAACCTCCAAACTTTGGGGTCGCATGGTGGCGGAAATTGAGCCGGAATGGATTGAGCCACTCGCCGAGCATTTAACCAAAAAATCTTATTCTGAACCGCGCTGGTCGAAATCCCGCGGGGCGGTGATCGCCGATGAAAAAGTCAGTTTGTATGGCGTGCCGATTGTGGCGGCGCGACCGGTGAATTACGGCGCCATTGACCCAAGGGTGAGCCGTGAGATCTTTATTCAATCTGCCTTGGTGGAAGGGGATTGGA
This sequence comes from uncultured Aggregatibacter sp., assembly GCF_901873365.1. GTDB lineage: Bacteria > Pseudomonadota > Gammaproteobacteria > Enterobacterales > Pasteurellaceae > Aggregatibacter. The sequence continues at coordinate 3,968 of NZ_CABFLM010000044.1, read as the reverse complement.
ACACCAAGCACAAATTCTTCAAGCAAAATCAGCAGCTGATTCGTGAAGTTGAGGAATTGGAACACAAAAGCCGTCGCCGCGATATTTTGGTGGATGAGCGCACTTTATTTGAGTTTTACGATCAGCGTATCGGCACTGACGTGGTGTCGCAAAAACATTTTGATACATGGTGGAAAAAGGCAGAAAAACAAGATCCTGAATTGCTTAATTTTGAACGCTCATTTTTGATTAATGATGATGCAGAACAAGTGAGCAAGCTGGATTTCCCGAATTTCTGGCATCAAGGCAATCTGAAACTCAAACTGACCTATCAATTCGAACCGGGCACGGATGCGGACGGCGTGACCGTGCATATTCCGTTGCCGTTGCTCAACCAAGTGGAAATGACGGGCTTTGATTGGCAAATCCCGGGCTTACGGGAAGAGCTGGTCATCGCGCTGATTAAGTCTCTGCCGAAATCCTATCGTCGTAATTTCGTGCCTGCACCGAATTATGCCCAAGCTTTTTTAGGGCGCGCCGTGCCGTTGGAAAAACCATTGTTGGATACGCTGATTTATGAATTGCGCCGCATGACGGGCGTCACCGTAGAAGCGGAACATTGGAATTGGGAACAAATTCCAAGCTATTTGAAAATGACGTTCCGCGTGGTGGATGAAAACGGCAAGAAAATCGCCGAATCCATGAATTTAGATGAGCTGAAATTTAGTTTAAAAGATCGTGTACAGGAAAGCATTTCTGCGGTGGCAGACGATGGCATTGAACAAAGCGGACTGCATATTTGGAGTTTCGCCGAGTTGCCACAATGTTACGAACAAAAACAGCGCGGTTTCAGCGTGAAAGCCTTTCCTGCCATTGTGGACGAAAAAGACGCGGTGGGCATTAAACTGTTTGAAACGGAATTTGAACAAGCGGTGGCAATGCAACAAGGTTTACGCCGATTGTTATTGCTCAACGTGCCGTCACCGATTAAATATCTGCATGAAAAATTGCCAAATAAAGCCAAATTGGGGCTCTATTTCACGCCATTTGGTCGTGTGTTGGATTTGATTGATGACTGTATTGCTTGTGCTGTGGATAAACTCATTGCCGATTTCGGCGGCTTTGTGTGGAACGAAGAAGGTTTTAATAAGCTACGGGATTTCGTGCGTGAAAACGTTAATGAAGTCACCGTGGATATTGCGCAGAAAGTGGAGCAGATCCTCACACTCACTCACCAGCTCAACCAACGTCTCAAAGGCAAGATGGATTTCACCATGGCGTTCGCCTTATCCGACATGAAAAGCCAAATTGCCGGTTTGATTTATCAAGGCTTCGTACAAAAAAGCGGCTACACCCGCCTGCCGGATTTACTTCGCTATCTGCAAGCCATCGATAAACGCATGGATAAACTCGCTCAGGATGTCAATCGCGATCGCGCCGCTATGTTACGCGTGGAACAAGTGCAACAAGCCTATCAACAGCTTCTTGCCAAACTCCCGAAATCCAAACCGATTTCTGATGAGGTGGCGGAGATTCGCTATATGATCGAAGAATTGCGTGTGAGTTTATTTGCGCAGCAGTTAGGGACGAAGTATCAGGTGTCGGAGAAGCGGGTTTTAGGGGCTATTCAAAATATAGAGTAAGATATCACCAAGGTATTGTAGTGATCAACCACAGTATTTTTCCCCTAATCAAGCCTTAGTTTATCGTGGGAGAACTGCGGTGAATGTGGTGTTGCAGGGAGAGGCTTTATTAATATTGTTTAGTTAACTAAGGAAAAGTTAGCAGATGAGCTATAATGAAAGATAGTATTTTATGTTGATCAGCCTAAAAATGGTTGTATTTGGTAAAGTAAAAAAATTGCCTAAGAAATATTTGCTTTGAAGAGGACATTGCATATGAATAATACATTGCATTTAAAGAAATTTCATTTTGAACAAGTCAAAGGTGTCGGCACGATTGAAGCGGAATTATCTCCTAATCAACGGGTTTATACTTTTATTGGGGAAAATGGGATTGGAAAGACAAAGTTTTTAGAAAGTCTGTTTGCTATATTGCTATTTACGAACAAACAAGCAATGAAAACAGATTCTTATATACAGCATTCATTAATTCCTTTTAAATCTGCGACCATCAATGATATTTCTTTCAGTTTTAATGAGAATGATGGTTTTTCTTTAGGTAATCATAATTATGCATTTATTTTGGCTATGCATTCTTATCCGGTCGTTTATTTATCTGCACAACACCGCGGTGCGATAAATGAGAAAATCTATGAGCATGAAAGAGGAAACGTTTCTAAATTAGGTAATAAATCTAAACGACAAAAAGGGTATTTAGAGTATTTATTGACAAGTTTTAATGGAAATCCACAACATCTAAAAAATTTGAATATGGATTCTAATATTGAAGAATGGATTGTTCAGCGCGCTTTATCTTCAAATCCTTATCAGTCTAAAGAAGATAATCGAGAGATTGAAATTAAAACGTTATTGTCTTTATTAAATAAAGTAGATCATAGAATTGATAAAGATTTCCTCGAAATATCAGGCGATAATCGAGTTTTTCTAAAAATAGAAAATCAAAAACGAGAAATTTCAGAGCTTTCCAGTGGTTTTACTTCTATTTTAAAAATTATCCAATCAATTATTGCTGGATACAGTTATTTCACTAATGAGCTACAGATTGCAAATGTTCCCGGTATAATCTTAATTGATGAAATAGAAAGCCATTTACATAATAAGTGGCAAGTGAATATTATTCCTTTATTAAAAGAATTATTTCCTAAAACAATCTTTTTTATTACCACTCATTCACCTATTGTAATTAGTCAATTAAAGACCGGTGAAGCCTACCGCTTGAAACGTTGTGAAAATGATGGTGTTGTGTATGCTAAGCTTATTGATTACCCAAGTAAAGTTTCTTTCATTGATTTATTAAATGATGCTTTTGATGTAAATTTAAACCGATTAAAAGTTCAAAGAGCTCAAGAAGAAGGGCAACAGGAGGCGAAACAAACCTTGTTAAAATTGGTTCAACAGGAATTAGCTAATGATGTAAATTTAAATCGATTAAAAGTTCAAAGAGCTCAAGAAGAAGGGCAACAGGAGGCGAAACAAACCTTGTTAAAATTGGTTCAACAGGAATTAGCTAATGATGTAAATTTAAATCGATTAAAAGTTCAAAGAGCTCAAGAAGAAGGGCAACAGGAGGCGAAACAAACCTTGTTAAAATTGGGTCAACAGAAATTAGCTAATTTGGAGACTAAATAATGAAAGGTTATTTATTAGATACAAATTATTTAATTTATTTAGTGGATCCAAATACAAACTCAAGTAAAAAAGCGGAAGTATTACAAGATTTAGCATTAAAACTTGAAGATCCTGAAACTTTATTGTTTTTGACACCATTAATTCGTTATGAGGTTTTACGTGGTGTAGAATGGGATAATATTGAAAAATTAAATATATTAAAAAATGCTTTAAAAAAATTTCAGGTAATTGATATTAATGATGATATTTCTGATTTAGCTCGAAATTTATTTCGTTTGGATAAAGCAAATCAAAAAACGGGGAGTACAAAGGTTATTGAAAAGTATCAATTTGATATGTTTCACTTTGCAGCAGCAAAAGAAAATAATTTAGAAATTTTATCAAAAGATCGTGATATGAGTGCAATCGAAAATCTATTTGAGAAAATTCAGGCGATAAGATGATTTCTGTAATCCCACCCCACGATAGCGCAAGCCACGCTTGTGCTTATTTGGTCCAAGCGAGGACGCTTGAACCATCGTTCTGCTTTTAGAAAGTGCGGTTATTTTTCCAATTATTTTTAAGTGTTATCACGCAAAACGGAGTTATAAATATATAAAAATCAAAAACCCCCGATGCTCTCACATCAGGGGTTCATACGAATAAACTTGGCGGTGACCTACTCTCACATGGGAATCTCCCACACTACCATCGGCATAACAGCGTTTCACTTCTGAG